>CAZCEW010000103.1:0-9741 GCA_964497775.1 uncultured Rhodobacterales bacterium | reverse complement strand
GTAAACTTCTTATACTTCACCCGTGTAGGCTCTAGCGCCTCTGGCCCCAGACGGCGGGCCTTGTCTTCCTCGTAAGCCTCGAAATTGCCCTCGAACCATTCGACATGCGCCTCGCCTTCAAAGGCCAGAATATGGGTGCACAGACGGTCGAGGAAGAAGCGGTCGTGTGAAATGACAACGGCGCAGCCTGCGAAATTCTCGATGGCGTCTTCCAAGGCGCGGAGTGTCTCGACATCCAGATCGTTGGTCGGCTCATCCAAGAGCAGCACGTTGCCGCCGGTTTTCAGAAGCTTCGCCATATGGACACGGTTGCGCTCCCCGCCTGACAGGCTGCCCACTTTCTTTTGCTGGTCGCCACCTTTGAAGTTGAATGACGAACAATAAGCGCGCGAGTTTACCTCTGCATCACCAAGCGAGATCAGCTCTGCGCCGCCGGAAATCTCTTCCCAAACGGTGGTGTCCGGCGCCAGCGCGTCGCGCGATTGGTCGACATAACTCAGCTGCACCGTGTCGCCATAGCTGACCGTGCCGCTATCTGGGTCTTCTTGCCCGGTGAGCATCCGAAACAGCGTCGATTTGCCCGCGCCGTTCGGACCGATCACGCCGACAATGCCGCCCGGTGGCAGCGAGAAGGACAGGTTCTCGACCAGAAGCTTGTCGCCATAGGCTTTTGTCAGCCCTTCGACCTCGATCACCTTTGAGCCCAAACGCGGACCGTTGGGGATGATGATCTGCGCGCGCCCGACTTTCTCTTTCTCGGATTGACCGGCCATCTCGTTATAGGCGTTGATGCGGGCTTTCGATTTCGCCTGACGTGCTTTTGCGCCAGCGCGGATCCACTCGAGTTCCTTCTCAAGCGTCTTCTGCTTGGACTTGTCTTCCTTTGCCTCACGTTCCAGCCGCTTGGCTTTCTGTTCCAGCCATGCCGAATAATTGCCCTCGTAAGGAATGCCGCGGCCTCGGTCGAGTTCCAGAATCCAGCCGGTGATATCATCGAGGAAATAGCGGTCATGCGTCACGATCAGGATCGTGCCTTTATATTCGATCAGGTGCTTTTGCAGCCACGCGATGGTCTCGGCGTCAAGGTGGTTGGTTGGCTCATCGAGCAGCAGCATGTCAGGCGCTTCTAGCAGCAATTTGCACAGGGCCACGCGGCGTTTCTCACCGCCTGAAAGCGTGGCCACTTGTGCGTCGTCGGGCGGGCAGCGCAAGGCTTCCATCGCGATGTCGATTTGCGCGTCCAGATCCCACAGGTTGGCCGCGTCGATTTCATCTTGCAGCTTGGCCATTTCCTCGGCGGTCTCGTCGGAATAGTTCATCGCCAGCTCATTGTAGCGATCCAGCACGTCCTTCTTTTCTTTGACGCCCAGCATCACATTGCCGCGCACATCCAAGCTCTCGTCAAGCTCGGGTTCTTGCGGCAGATAGCCAACTTTCGCGCCCTCAGCCGCCCAAGCCTCGCCCGCGAAGTCCTTGTCTTGACCTGCCATGATCCGCATCAGCGAGGATTTACCCGTGCCGTTCACCCCGACCACACCGATTTTGACGCCGGGCAGGAAGTTCAAGCGGATGTTTTCAAAGACTTTCTTGCCGCCGGGATAGGTTTTCGAGACGCCGTCCATGAAATAGACGAATTGGTTGGCTGCCATTGAGGATGCTCCGCGCAAAGTTAGCTTTGGCGGTTGTGATACTGCGCCGCGCGGTCAGGGGCAACAACAAGGCGGTGCGTGCGGGGTTTAGATGTCGCTGTGCCAGATATCGGCAAAGCCGAGCATGGCGAATTGGCCTGATTGTTGGAGTTCTACCATCTCATATTTGGCCTCAACGGGTTGCTTCAAGATCGCGTCGCGCAAGGCGGGCTCGTCTTCGGGCCCACAGCCCCAACTTGGGATTTCACGGGTGGAGCGCGGTCGGAACCAGCCACCGAACCGTTCCAGAAACTCATCGAAAGGCACGGGCATCAGGTAGGTCTTTTGGTTTCTTAACCAGCCCGGTTTCGGCGCAGTTTGATCGCGCAGCATCATCACCAGATCGACGCGAGGCGTCAGCATCGGCACGCCGTCACCCCAGATCACACAGCTTTTCACTTCCCCCTCAAGCATGCAAAAGCTGTAGCTCGGCAGGAACAAATCCTCTGCCAGATCGTCGTAAATGGCAGACTTCTGCGCGTTCCAGAGCCAAGCCGCATCTATATCGGCGCTGGGCGCAAGGTAGGGGTGATCAAATTGCGATGCCGCCCATTTGGCAGATTTCGCGTAGCTTTCCATCAACGCCGGGCCATCGATCTTGCGGGGGCTATCGTGCTCCGCTTGTGGGTCCATCACGCGGATATCAAAGGCCCGCGCCAAGGCTTCGATCTCGGCGATGGCTTCTCGCATGAAGGGAAGGGGGCGGTTGAAATTCACGTTCAAGGTAAGCGGGCTGTCGTCTAAGACATCCTGCGCGTCGCTTGTTTCAAGCTTTGCGGTCGGAGCGATATCCCAGATGAAATGCACCCCAGTGTCAGGGTTTTCGCGGATCGCTTGGAACGAGTTGACCTGATAATGTGGCCGTGCGCTGAAATGATCTGACAGGGCCTCTTGCGTTAGGGTTTCACCGAAAAAGTAGAGATCGAAACTCATCTTACGCCGTCATCCCAATGAACCCTAAGCTCCATTTGATCGATGCTAGACAGGGTTGCAGGCCAAAGCAATCGCGCGCAGATTGCGCAGATGACATCTTTTACAGCTCCCCCCGCCATCCCTCAGCCAACTTATCGCCCCGCAGAGGACCGCTATCAACGTATGACCTACCGCCGATGCGGCGCATCTGGCGTTGAGCTTCCGGCCATAAGCTTAGGTCTGTGGCATAATTTCGGGGGTGATACGCCGCATGAGCTAAAGCGCAGCCTATGCCAAACCGCCTTCGATCACGGCATAACACATTTTGATCTTGCCAATAATTACGGGCCCCCACCGGGCAGTGCCGAGACAGCATTCGGAGAGATCTTGCGTACCGATCTCGCGGGTTACAGAGACGAGTTAATTATCTCAAGCAAGGCAGGCTACATGATGTGGCCCGGACCTTACGGACAAATGGGCAGCCGGAAATACCTTGTCGCGTCTTGCGATCAATCGCTCAAGCGGATGGGGTTAGACTATGTAGACGTGTTTTATTCGCACCGGTTCGATCCGAACACGCCGTTAGAAGAAACCATGGGCGCGTTGGACTACATCGTGCGTTCTGGCCGTGCGCTTTATGCGGGGATCAGCAGTTACAATTCGCAAAAGACCCGCGAAGCGGCGGCAATCTTAAAAGAGCTGGGCACGCCCTGTTTGATCCATCAGCCGTCCTATAATCTGCTCAACCGCTGGGTCGAACATGACGGTCTGCTCGACACGCTGGATGATTTGGGCATTGGCTCTATTGCTTTTACGCCTTTGGCTCAGGGCATTTTGACCGACAAGTACCTAGGCGGCATTCCTGAGGGGAGCCGAGCATCCCAAGGCAAGTCATTGGGCAAATCCATGCTGACCGACAGCGCACTAAACAGTGTAAAAGCGCTCAATGACGTGGCAACGGCCCGCGGTCAAACCTTGGCGCAGATGGCGCTGGCGTGGGTGCTGCGCAGAGGTCGTGTGACGACAGCTCTGATCGGTGCGTCGAAGCCCGAACAGATCGTCGATTGCGCAGGCGCGGTTGGGAACCTAGAGTTTTCTGACGCAGAGCTTGCGGAAATCGACAAAATAGCCTCCGAGGAGGATATCAATCTCTGGGCAAAATCCTCGGAGAGCGACTGATGGTTCAGGGCTGGCCTATGGCCGATGCCGGTCAGACGGTTGGTCTTTTGGGCGGTTCGTTCGATCCGGCCCATGCCGGTCATGCCCATATCACGCGCGAGGCGTTGAAGCGCTTTGATCTGGACCGCGTTTGGTGGCTGGTCAGCCCGGGAAATCCTTTGAAATCACGCGGGCCCGCGCCGTTGGAAAAGCGGATGGAACGCGCGCGCAAAGTCATGGATCATCCCCGCGTTGAGATCACTAAGATCGAGGCCGATCTGGGCACGCGCTATACGGCCCAGACGATTGCCGCATTGATCAGGGCCTACCCGGGCGTGCGGTTCGTCTGGCTGATGGGCGCGGATAATCTGGCGGATTTCCATCTGTGGCAGGACTGGCAAAGCATCATGGAGACCTTGCCCATCGGTGTGCTCGCGCGCCCCGGTGACAGGTTATCCGCGCGCAGATCCATGGCGGCTCAGGTCTATGACAGCGCGCGGCTGCGCGGCACCGAAAGCCAACTTTTAGCAAGAAGCACAGCACCGTGTTGGTGCTACATCAATCTGCCGCTCAGCGAGGCGTCATCAACAGCGATCCGCGCCAAAGGCGGCTGGAGCTAGTTGCGCGGCAAAAACAGCGTCGCAAAGCCTGAAATGAAGATGATCAGCAGGCCAATCGCGGCCAAACCGTCTGGAACATCGCCGAAGAAGACCACTCCGTAGGCAGCAGCGCCGATCAATTGCACATAGACAAATGGCGCCAAAACCGATGCCGTTGCGCGCTGGTAGGCGAACACCAAGAACAGATTGCCGAGCATTGATGCAAGTGCAGACCAGCCAATGAGCCCGGCGATTGCCCCTGTTACCTGAGGCATGTTTAACAAACCGAAGGGCGTCAAAAGCGCGGCTCCGATCAAGAGCTGCGTGAGCAAAATATGCGTCGGCCGCCCCAAAGGCGCGAGCCAGCGCGAGGCGGTGAGAAAGCAGCCATAGAACGTGCCAGACAAGACCGCCCAGCCCAAGCCTGCTGTCATCCCAAAGCCGGGCTTAACGACTAGGAGGACGCCCAACAATCCAAGGCAAAGCAGAACGATCCGCAACGCGCTGCCTTGCTCTCGTAGAAGCCAGACCGACAAGGCGTAGCTGATGATGGGCCCCACGAAGAAGGCCCCGAACACATTGGCGATGGCTTCAGTTTTTAAGGCCGTCAGGATGCAAACAATGGTCAGGGTTTGCAAAACCGCGCGCAGCCAGATGCGCCAATCGGTCAGCAATCTGAACGCATCAATATGGCCCGCGAAGGGCAGCAAGATCAGCCCGCCAATCAGATAGCGCGTCCAGCCCACGAAGACAGGGGCCACGCCTGCGGAGGTCATGATCTTACCAGCCGTGTCGCCAAGCGGGATCAGCAACATCCCCGCTGACATCATTGTGACTGAAAGAAGCAAGCTGCGGTCCATTTTTAAGCCCCTATCAGGCCGCAAGAGCGCTTGCCACATCGATTTGATTGCGCGAAACTTGGTGCATGAATTTACCCAGGACTGGCCGGTTCAGCCGCCGCGCCATTTTAGCATTTCTGTTGTCCGGTGTGGCCTCCCCCGTGCTGGCGAAGGCGCCGGAGAGCTCTTTGAGGCCCACCCGCAAGCCGGGTGACGCGAAAGTGCGTGCGCTGCCACAGGTCGATAAGCTGGTCAGCGCTGCCAAGCTTGGCGGCAAGGTCAGCTACGCCGTGGCTGATGCAAAAACGGGCGAAATGCTGGAGGTTTACAACCCCTTGTCGCCGCATCCGCCTGCGAGTGTGACAAAGGCCGTCACAACGCTCTATGCCCTTGATACATTGGGTCCTGCGCATAGGTTCCGCACGCAAGTCATCGCGACAGGGCCGATAGAAAATGGCATATTGGAGGGTGATCTGGTGCTGGTAGGCGGCGGGGATCCGACGCTCAACACTGATCATTTGATGGTCATGGCAGGACGCTTGAAAACCGCAGGGCTGCGGGAGGTGCGGGGGAAGTTCAAAGTATTTGGCGGGCATTTGGCGCAGGAGTTTGAGATCGATTCCCAGCAGCCGCATTATCTGGGCTATAATCCCGGGCTTTCGGGCTTGAACCTCAACTTCAATCGCGTTTTTCTTGAATGGAAACAACGTGGTAAGACATATGATATCGTGATGGATGCGCGCGCGGCGAATAATAGCCCAAGCGTTGGCTTTGCGCGCACCCGCGTGGTTGACCGCCGCACGCCTATTTTCACCTATGCCGACAGTGCCGGGCGTGATCTTTGGACGGTCGCGCGGCATGCGCTGGGCAAGAAGGGTGGGCGCTGGTTGCCGGTCCGAAAACCGGCGATCTATGCGGGCGATGTGTTCCAGACCTTGGCGCGCAGTCATGGGCTTGTGCTGCCCTATCCGGAACTTACAGATGAGCTGCCCGAAGGGGTCAATCTGGCGGAAACTCTCAGCCCGCCTTTGGCCGAGATTTGCAAAGGTATGCTGAAATACTCCACCAATCTAACGGCCGAGGTTTTGGGGCTCAGCGCCAGCCGTGCGGATAGTCTTGATGCCTCTGCGGCGCATATGTCGGGATGGATGCGTGACACCTATGGTGTTGGAAAAGCTCGGTTTTTGGACCATTCCGGGCTAGGTGACGCATCGCATCTGAGCGCGCATGAGATGGTGCGGGCCTTGGTCGGAGCGCAATCCGATGGGCGTCTGCAGGACTTGTTGAAAGAGATACAGCCACGTGATGCGCAGAACCGTGGAACACATGATGCCAACATCAAGATCGCAGCCAAAACGGGCACGCTGAATTTCGTGTCGTCACTGGCCGGATATGTCACGACAGGCAAAGGCCGGGTGCTGGCATTTGCCGTATTTACATCTGACACAGATCGCCGCGCGGCATTGGCAAAAGCAGAGCGAGAACGTCCCCGTGGCGCGCGGTCTTGGAGCGGCAGATCACGCAAGTTGCAGCACCAATTTATCAATCGCTGGGCGGTGAAATTCGAGGCGTAAGCTGTCAAACAAGGATGCCTAAAAATTAGGCAGAAAAATCAAAAGTGCACAAAAATTAGGCATTTTGTGAAGAATTTCGGCGTGAAATCTTAAGGAGTCATGAATCGTGCCCGAGCGCCGCGCTCGATGGCTGCGGCGTGGAGGCGGTCGATATTCAGCTCGTATCTGATCTCTTCCAGCATGCGCAGTTCGGCCTGACCCAAGAACCTATCTGCGGCCCCGACATCGCAGGCGAGCGCGTAGGCGGTCTCGTATAATTGCTCCGGCAGGCTTTCGCGGATCAGGCCGAACAGAGCGTCGAGACCGTCTTCGTGTTCGAACAGCTCGGTGGTGGTTTGGGCCACGGTTTTAATGCGATCCACGTCATAATCGGCAAAGATAGGCAGGTAGTTGACGATTTGCTGGATCGTCAAAAGCTCCGACGTGCGGACATTTTGATCGGACAAGGAGACCGACATCATGATCGACACAAGCGCGTCTTGCGGCGAGAGGGAGGGGGCGTCTTGGCTCATTGCTGTCGTCCGTCAATTGAGGTTTGTCCGAGACGCCAGATTATTGACGTTGCGGGTGTCTCGCAATAGTAGCGGGGTCTGATCCGCATATGGGATGCGGTGTTTTGTCTGGATGCAAGAAATGTCTGATCTGCGTGACGCTGCGATGAATTCGAAAGCTTGGCCCTTTGAGGAGGCGCGCAAGCTTTTGAAACGGTTTGAAGCCGCGCCGCCCGAGAAAGGCTATGTGCTGTTCGAGACAGGCTACGGGCCGTCAGGTTTGCCTCATATCGGCACCTTTGGCGAAGTGGCGCGCACGACGATGGTGCGGCGCGCTTTTGAGGTGATCTCGGATATTCCGACGAAGCTGATTTGTTTCTCCGATGATGTCGACGGTATGCGCAAAGTGCCGGGCAATGTGCCGAACCCTGAGGCCTTGGAGGAGCATCTTCAGCGCCCTTTGACCTCCGTGCCTGATCCGTTTGGCGAATATGAGAGCTTTGGCCATCACAACAACGCCATGCTGCGCCGGTTTCTTGATACGTTCGGCTTTGAGTATGACTTCATCTCGGCCACGGAGTTTTATGCCTCCGGGAAATTCGACGAGGTGCTTTTGCGTGCCGCAGAGCGTTATGATGATGTGATGAAAGTGATGCTGAAATCTCTGCGCGAGGAACGGCGCGAGACCTATTCGATCTTTCTGCCAATCCATCCCGAGACGGGGCGAGTTCTTTACGTCCCGATGAAGCATGTCGATGCCAAGGAAGGCACGATCACCTTTGACGACGAAGATGGTCGTGAATTCACGCTGCCTGTCACGGGTGGCAATGTGAAGCTGCAATGGAAGCCAGATTTCGGTGCGCGCTGGGCGGCGCTGGATGTGGATTTCGAGATGTATGGCAAGGACCATTCCACCAACACGCCGATCTATGACCGGATTTGCGAGATTTTGGGCGGGCGTAAGCCTGAGCACTTCACCTACGAGCTGTTTTTGGATGCCGAAGGGCATAAGATTTCCAAATCCTCAGGCAACGGCATCTCTATTGATGAGTGGCTGACTTATGCCTCTTCTGAAAGCCTGTCTTATTTCATGTATCTCAAGCCGAAAACGGCCAAGCGGATGCATTTTGACGTGATCCCCAAGGCGGTTGATGAGTATCACCAGCAATTGCGCGCTTACGGCGATCAAGACAGTGCGCAGCGGATGAACAATCCGGTGTTTCATATCCACGGCCATAACGTGCCCGCGTCTAATATGGTCGTGCCGTTTACCATGCTGCTGAACTTGGCGGCTGTCGCCAATGCCGAAGAGAAGTCGCAGCTTTGGGGCTTTATTCAGCGCTATGCGCCCGAGGCCTCGCCCGAGACGCATCCTGATCTTGATCAGGCGACGGGCTTTGCAGTGCGCTATTACAATGACTTTGTGAAGCCTGCGAAAGTGTTTCGCTTGGCCTCTGATCTGGAGCGCGAGGCGCTGGAAGATTTGCGCGGCCAGCTGGCCACTTGGGACGGTGGTTTGGACGCAGAGGCGCTGCAATCGCTGGTCTATGCCTGCGGACGGGAACGGTTTGATCCGCTGCGCGACTGGTTCAAGGCGCTCTATGAAGTGCTGCTTGGTGCCAGCCAAGGTCCGCGCTTTGGCGGCTTCATTGCGCTTTACGGCGTCGATGAAACCATCGCGTTGATTGATGCGGCGCTGGCGGGTGAATTGGTCTCGTGACGCGTCTGTGAATTGACGCATCGCTGCGTGGCGCTAGGCTTATCTGTAGAGGATAGGAGAGTATCATGCGGTTTGTATTGGGACTGATTGCGGCTGTGATCTTGGCGAGTGCGGCTGTCGCGCAAGACCGGATCGCAGGGATTGAGAGCACGATCCAAAGCCAGATCGAGGCGTTTCAGGTCGATGATTTCGCGACCGCGTTTACCTTTGCCTCGCCCAATATCAAGCGTCTGTTCGGCTCGCCTGACAGGTTCGGCGGTATGGTCAAGAACGGCTATCCGATGGTGCATCGCCCGTCAGATGTGCAGTTTCTGGAGCTGCGTCGCCAAGGACCGCTGATTTTCCAAAAGGTGCTGCTGCGTGATGCTAATGGTGCGCCGCATGTGCTGGAATATAACATGATCGAGACGGATCAAGGTTGGCAGATCGACGGCGTGCAGCTGTTGGCGGCCCCGCCCATTGGTGCGTGATTGCGCAAAGCTGCGCACGCTCGTCTTAACTGACGTTAACAGATAGCCCCTATCCCTCGCGCCCGTAAGAGACGGCGGGTGGACCCTGAATTTCGCATATCGTGACAGATGCGCCTTATCCATCGCGCCCTCATTTCAGTTTTGAAAGGGCTATTGATGAATAAGGCAATTACTGAAGGTTTGGTGCTGACGCCGCCGCCATTTGCAAATGGGTTGGAGGTCTGGTCGCGCGGCGATGGTACGCCGGGCAGTGCGACCTATGACGGCTTTGCCAATGCCGCTTTTGTGCC
>CAZCEW010000102.1:0-9762 GCA_964497775.1 uncultured Rhodobacterales bacterium | reverse complement strand
GGGCCAACCGGAATTTCGCAGAGTTTTCCAACGATTGGCGCGTAACGCTCATCCGAGGGATGCACCGCAACCGCGCCGTCGCCCAGCATGGTTTCAGGCCGCGTGGTGGCGATGGAGATATAGTCGCGGGTTTCGCGCAAGACCTCATTGCCGTCCTCATCACGCTCGACATATTCATAGGTCTCGCCCCCCGCCAGCGGGTATTTGAAATGCCACATATGCCCGGGCGTCTCGAGGTTCTCGACCTCCAGATCAGAAATCGCTGTCTCGAAATGCGGATCCCAGTTCACCAGCCGTTTGCCGCGATAGATCAGGCCTTTGTTATACATCTCAACAAATACTTTGATGACTGCATCATGGAAATTGCCTTTAGCCACATCCTCTGGCGCACCGGGAGCACCCGACATCGTAAACGCCTCACGCGACCAATCGCAGCTTGCCCCCAGACGCTTAAGCTGATCGCGGATCGTCCCGCCGGATTCCGCTTTCCACTCCCAAACCTTCTTGGTGAATTCTTCACGCCCCAATTCAACCCGCGAGGGCTGTTGCGTCTCGGCCAAGCGCCGCTCCACCACCATCTGCGTGGCAATCCCCGCATGATCCGTGCCCGCTTGCCAGAGCGTGTCAAAACCCTGCATCCGTTTCCAGCGGATCAGAATATCTTGCAACGTGTTGTTGAACGCATGCCCAATATGCAAAACGCCGGTCACGTTTGGCGGTGGGATCATCACGCAATAGGTCTGGGGCCTTGACGCATTGGCACCTGCCGTAAAACAGCCCGCCGCTTCCCATGCCGCATAAAGCCTGTCTTCCGCCTCACGCGCCGCAAATGTCTTTTCCATCGCCATGATGTCGTCCTCAATCTGGTTGAGGCCCGTTTACCCAATGGGCGCGGGCAGGGGAAGGCTGAGAGCTCGGGTTTTTGAGTATTTGGGCCAAAGCGAAGCCATTAGCAAATTCGAAACCCCGCGCGCGTTAGACAGGTGTCGCGGTACAGGCTGGAGAGCCGATGGCCGTCCAATGCGAAGCCGCCCTGTCGTTTGACCTTTTACGAGGTTTTCGGCGGGGCGGATTCCGGGGCCATTTGGGTTTGGCTTCGTTTTGGCAAAAATACTCAAACCGCGACCCCGCAGGGGGCGCAAATATCAGCTGGCGCCGCAGGCGCGCATGTCTTTAACGCATCAAGGGTTCGCGCGCGCCTGGGCGCAGCACGGCCCTATCATAAGGCATACGGGCGAAGACTTTGTGGACGCGGTCGCGGAAGTGATCGAGCGGCAGCGTGTCATATTCGGGATCAAAGCTTGATTGATCCCAGCGGTCGCAAAACGTCACGCAATCGTCGAAATAGGCATGTCCGGCGTGTGCTTGACGTTTCTCTGGATCCGCTCCGACATGTGTGCCGTAATAGATCATCTGAAAATCACCATGCTTTTCGACCACCCAGGTGCATTGCTCGCGCACGAAAGGGCGCAAGATCGCGGCGGCGTATTCGTCGTGATTGTAAGGCGCGAAGATATCACCAATGTCGTGCAGCAAGGTCGAAACGATCCAATCTGTATCTGCCCCGTCGCGCTCGGCGCGGGTGGCAGCTTGTAAGGAATGACCCAGACGCGTGACTTGATAGCCCGACAGACTTTCATCGAGGCTAACCAAAGCACGCAAAAGCCTGTCTGCGGTGCCTTTCGTATACTCCACCTCATGCTCGGTCAGGAAATCGTAGTCTTCCCTATCGCCGTCTTTCATCGCGGTGAATTTGACATGGTCCATCATGATCCGTCTTCCGTGTAGCTACTGGTAAACTGCAGATTTGTGATCCGCGCCAGACATCATGACCTTGGCTTGTTCTTGGCGTATCTCGTCATAGCGCTGCAACGCGTGCGGCTCAAAATTGGCCTGCGGCGGCGCAATCAATTGCCCGCGTCCCGAAGTGTCCGAGCCTCGCGCGACCATCACCTCTGTTCGGCCTTGCGCGGGCACGACATCAGGGCGCATGTAGCGCACCACGGCGGCTATCCTGCGGTCGTCTGATCCATTCGGCCCCGAGCCATGAATAGTCAGCCCGTGATGCAGGCTCATTTGTCCGGGATGGATTTCTATTGCGACCTTATCTTTGTCGGCCACATCCACCCGCACCTCTTGGCCGCGGCTCAGCAGGTTATTGTCATCAAACGTATCTTCATGAGGCAAAATGGCCTGCTTATGACTGCCTGCAACGAAATCCATGCAGCCCGAGGCCGGTGTCGCGGGCGACAAAGCTATCCAAGCGGTGACCAACCCGTCGATGGCCCCGAGGCCCCAATAGGTCAGGTCTTGGTGCATGCTGACCACTTGCGTTGTGCGCGGCTCTTTGATGAAAAACTCGACCGAGAAGATCAAAATGTCGGGCCCCAGAACCCCCTCAACTGCGTCGAGCACGCCGGGATGCATCCCGATCCGGTGCGCCAGCGGCAGCACGATATGGCTGTTGATCCGCTTATAGGTGTTGAGCGGTTGCGGCAGGTCCGCATCGAGGTAATCGCGCTCGATCTGCTCCAGTTCAGTGCGCATCGCTAGCGCCTCAGACGCCTCCATAACCGGGATCGGAAAGGCGAAGCCGTCACGCCAATAAGCGTCCACTTGGCGCTCAGAGAGCCGCCCATTGTTCAAAGTCAGGCTGTCCAGCATGCCAGTACTCCGTTCTCAGTCGCCCTCAGCATCTCCTTTAGGTCTAAGCTGCGTCTTTGCCAAAATCGACCTCTCAATGTCGCAAATCCACATAAGACAGAAGGTGAGGCGACGCCGCGGCAAGGTCGCAGACAGGCTGCTTTTCCCCTTACCTCCGGCACCCCAACCTGTGCATTTGGAGTATCACTTCATAAAATATGGGAGCGAAGAGGGACATGAAGAAGCAAATCGCCGAGTTTATCGGCACTTTCACTTTGGTACTATTCGGCTGTGGCGCGGCGGTGATCGCTGGCGCTGATATCGGCCTGACAGGTATCAGTTTTGCCTTTGGTCTTGCCTTGATCGGTATGGCTTACGGCATCGGTCCGGTTTCGGGTTGTCACATTAACCCGGCCGTATCGCTGGGCGCAGTCGCCGCTGGACGGATGAGCATGGGCGAGGCAATCACCTATATCATCGCACAAGTCGCAGGCGCGATTGTGGCTGCATTGGTCTTGATGATCATTGCGACAGGCAAGGCGGATTATTCCGTTGCCGAAAACGGTCTGGGCCAAAACGGCTGGGGCGCTGGTTACTTGGGTGAATACTCTATGGCAGCCGCCTTTATCTTCGAAGTCGTCGCGACCTTCCTGTTCATGGTCGTCATTCTTGGCGCAACTGGCGCGGGTGCACCCGCCAGTCTCGCAGGTCTGGCAATCGGTCTGGCATTGGTCGTCATCCATCTCGTGGGGATCAACGTCACGGGTGTTTCAGTGAACCCCGCGCGTTCCATCGGACCTGCACTTTTCGCAGGCGGCACCGCGATTTCTCAGCTTTGGTTGTTCATCGTGGCACCGGTCATCGGCGCAGTGGCAGCTGGCTTGGTGTTCCGCACTGGTATGCTTGACGCAGAGGTTGCGGAGTAACATCCGCAATACGTGAGAGGTCAGCCCCGCCCTTCAAAAGGCGGGGCTTTCTTTTTGGCGATTGTCCGGCGGGCGGGCGGCGTCAAAATTCTGCCAAGGTTCTCGGTTCAAAAGGTATTAAATGACCTTTCCGGAGATCTGGTATGATCCGCTTTCTACGCATGATTTTGGCCGCCACCTGCATTGCTTTGCCCGCACAGGCGCAAACGCAAACTGACCCGCTAACTTTGCCGCCCTACCTTTTGCGCCAATTGCAACAAGACCCGCAGCAAACGATACGGCACCTGATCGACGCGATCTTCAAGCTCAATGCGGAAGGTTATGTCACGCAAGACATCCTTGAGACACGTACCCAGATGGGTCAGGCCCGAAGCTTGGCCCAAACGGCCTCGCGCGCCTTTCAGTTTGACCTGAACGGCGATCTGACCATCAGCGCCGATGAAATCGCAAAGCAAGAAAAGCTGCTCTCCACCCGCGAAAAGACCGAGCTTGAAACTCTTCTGGCCACTGCCGATAGCAACAAGGATGGCGCGCTGTCTGGCACCGAGATCATGACGAGCTACGCGGCCAATATGCGCAAACGCAATCCGCGAGAGATCGCGATGTTTGGCGATCTGACATTGTTTGACCGCAACAAGGACGGGCGCGTCGACACGCGCGAGGTCGCAGATCAGATCAATGACTGGGTGGCCTCTGGTGCGATCCAACACGCCAAGCAAACCCCGCGTCGTTCGCAGACCCAAGCAGCCGCACCGCTTGATTGTAAAATGCCCAAGCCTTCAAAAGCGGCCGAGGTCGTCGTGATCGGAGCCTATGAAGGCGCGGCGATCTCGACCGTAGCCGTCAGTGGCCAAGACCGCGAAACCTCGCTTGCCACGCTTCATATCGAGCCTGGCCGCACGCCGCTCTATTTGGTGGCCACAGCGCTCGATTCCATTGTTTGGCGGCTGACCGGCGCGACCGAGCGGGTCGAGATGATGCTCGCCAGCCATACGCAGGCGCGCGGCGCAGGCATCACCGGGATTGCCAAAGACAAGGTCGCATTCCCGCAAATAGGCTGCCTGCCGAAATATTTCTACAAACCCGCAGACGGCAAAGCCTTGCGCGCGAAAGCGCAGGTCCAAACTGCGCTGGCCCATCCCGTCACGCATCTGGTCGGCAAATATGACATCGCTACGATGCAAATCCCATCGGGCAAGATGACAAAATCCAGCGCCAAAGCGCGCCCGAAGGGCATCACCATCATCCAAGGCGACAAGCGCTATTTGATGACCAAAGATGGCCCCGTTTTGCTGGAAGACAGCTCCGGTCAGCCCGCGCTCAAACGCGTCGAGGCGATGTTGCGCCGGTTCTACCCCGAAGGCATCGTGCGCATTGATCCAAGCGAAGTGCATGCCTCAAACGGTGCCGAGGCTTACGAGGTTCTGCCCCAGCAAGCCGGACTGATCCAGCTGATTGCCGAGGGCAAAATGAAGCGCACCAGTGATGGATATTTCCACATCATCAAGCCCGTCGCCCGCTTTCCCGCAGGTCTAAACGGTGCGCATAGCGTCAAGTTCCTGATCGGGAAGGGCGTGCCCATGCCAAAGGGTAGCCCGGGTCATTCCAGCGTTTACATGGAAGAAACAGGTCAATGCGCAGCGGGAATGAGGTGTCGCTAAGACGTGGGCTACGCCTTTTCGCGCCGCAAGACATCGGCGCCTTTGGCGTAGATCCGTTCCCAAAAGGGCTGCTTTTGAAACCGCTCGGCTGAGGGGTGGATGAACTCCGAGATACCTTGGCCCACAACCCGTTTGCGGCGCTGCAAGAACAGTTTGCCCCAGCCGCGCAACGTGCCCACAGACGGCGCGGACGCGTCACATTCATAGCGGGTCCGCCACCCCTCAGGCAGAGACAGCCCGCAGGCCTGCGCTTTCTCCAAAATCCAAGTCAGCGGCACATTGGCCAAAGGCCGCGCCTCTTCAAAGCCCGTCAGGTGGCCGCCAACATCGCCATGGCTGCCGCGAAACCATGCTTGCTCTAGCACGCCCGTATAGCCATCGCGCGATTGCCAGAGCACAGGCGAGAAGATCACACGCGCCTCGTCGCGCGCCAGTGCGTGATAGCCATGCCGGACCGAACACCCCAGCGAATGGTCGTGAAACTGATGCTCCACCGGAGAAAAGCGCCACAAGATCGGCGCACGAAATCCAAGCGCACGCACAGTGTCCCAAACCCCGATCATCTCTATCGGAGTGTCGTCATGGCAATGTAGCTTCTTGAAAGTCTTGGCGCTGTCACTATCGGGGTCGCGCCGGTAATGGCGATAGGCTTGTCGCACGTTGCGCTCGGTGGCGCAGTCGCCGCGCAAAAGCCCGACGCGGTCAATCGCACCGGCAAGCGAGCGCACAGCGTAAGCCCCGCGCGAGTAGCCAAACAGGAAAATCTTGTCGCCCGGACGGTAGCGGCTGGCGACATAGCCGTAAGCCGCACGGATCCGGCGGTTGATCCCAACGCCCGCCATCACATCAATGGCGCGGCGAAACCCTTGCCACTGAATGCCCGCCTCATAATGCAGACTGATAGGCTCACGGCGCGCCATTTCAGACAGCAGCCGGAAGGTAATGCCGGCATTTGTCTCAAAGCCTTCTTCCAGCGACGACATCGTCCCGTCTAGAATAACCACATGGGTGATAGGTCCGCGGGTCGCTTTGGGAGGCACCGATCGCGGGCGAGGCCCAAACCCCACCAGCGCCTTGAGGCTGCTCGACATAGGCGTGGTATAACGACCTAACCTTTCAAACCTCTTAGCCCATTGCACGGTGCTTGCTCCTTGGGGACAACATGTCTTGAGCCGTCAGCTTACACCGAATGGCGTAACTTCCCACTCAAGATTGCGTAAACAACTGTTTCATCCTTGGAAACTCACTCCGCTGCGATCTTCTTGCCATCCAGCCAGCTCCACACACGCATTGGGGTAAAGGGCATGTCGACGTGATGCACACCGCTCTCCCACAGCGCATCAAGCACGCCATTGGCCACCGCCGCCAGCGCGCCCACCGTGCCCGCTTCGCCACAGCCTTTCATGCCCAAGACATTCGCCGTCGAGGGCACAGGCTCGGAATAAAACGCAATCATCGGCATATCGCCCGCGCGGGGCATGCCGTAATCCATGAAGCTCGCGGTCAAAAGCTGGCCATCTTCGTCATAGACAACATGCTCGCTGATCGCTTGCCCGATCCCTTGCACAACCCCGCCATGCACTTGCCCCTCAGCCAGCATCGGGTTCATCAACACGCCGAAATCATCAACGACCGTGTATTTGACAACCTGCGTGACGCCCGTGGCAGGATCAATCTCCATCTCCGCGATATGGCAGCCATTGGGATAAGAGCGCCCGGGCAGGGTGGTCGTCTGCTCCATCACCAACAGGCCGGTCTCGCCCGCCTCGCGCGCCGCATCTGCCGCCTCAATCAAGGTCATCACCACGTTCGAGCCCTCGGCCCGGAAGGTGCCATCCTCAAAAGCCACGCTTTCCACACCCAAATGATCCGCGACAAAAGGCACAAACGCCTCAACCATCACCTCGCTGGTCTTGCGAATGGCCGTCCCTTGCGTCGTCACCGACCGAGACCCGCCCGTGCCGCCACCCGTCTTGATCCGGTCACTGTCCCCTTGCACGATATCGACCAGCTCAGGATCGATCCCAGTATATTCATGCAGCAGCTGGTTATAGACCGTCTCGTGACCCTGACCATTCGATTGCGTGCCCACATATAGGTTCACGCGACCTGCATCTGTGATCTCGATCTTGGCCGTCTCATCGGGATCTCCAAGGATAGATTCGATGTAATAACAGACCCCTAGGCCGCGAAGCTTACCTTGCTTGGCCGAGGCTTTCTTGCGCGTCTCAAACCCTGCCATATCGGCCTCAACCTCGGCGCGTCCCAGCACTTTGTGAAAATCACCCACATCATAATGCTCGCCCGTAACGGTTGTGTATGGGAACTTGTCGGCCGCAATAAAATTGCGCCGCCGCAACTCCATCGGGTCGCGCCCGAGGCTGCGCGCGGCATGATCAATCGCACGCTCCAGCACATAAATCGCCTCTGGCCGACCCGCCCCGCGATAGGCATCCACTTGCGTGGTATTGGTGTAAATCCCGCGATTGCGAAACCACGCGGTTTGCACATCATAGGTGCCCATCAAGACTTTTGCAGCCAGATCGGACTGGATAAACTGCGCGAAGGCCGAATTATAAGCCCCCATATTCGACGTCGCATCGACGCGGTAGGCGATGATCTTGTAATCGGCATCAAATGCCAGCTCTGCGGTCGAGACCAAATCCCGCCCCGCATTGTCGCTCAGCATCGCCTCGGTGCGCTCCGACATCCACCGCACCGGTTTGCCCAAAGCGCGCGCCGCATGGGCGACACAGAAATATTCCGGATAATCAAAGGCTTTCATCCCAAACCCGCCGCCGACATCAGGCGTGGTGACGCGCACATCCTCCGCGTTCATCCCCAGTGTCTTCGCGACCGAGGATTTCGTCCCCCAAACGCCTTGACCCGAATAAGCCACATGCAAACGGCCGTCTTCCATCTGCGCAAAACAACCCCGAGGCTCCATTGAATTGGCAATGATCCGATTATCCGCAATCTCCAGCTTGGTGACATGCGCCGCTCCCTCAAATGCAGCTTGCGTCGCGGCCTCATCACCGATCCCCCAATCATAGGCGACATTATCCGGCGCCTCAGGATGGATCGCAGGCCCGCCCGGCGCCACTGCCATCGATGGCTCCAAATCTTCATAGTCAAATTCGATCAACTCAGCCGCATCTTTCGCCTGCTCCAAACTCTCAGCGATCACCACCGCCAAAGGCTCGCCCACAAAGCGCACGCGGGTCTGCGCCAAAATGGGCCGCGCCGGAGCAGCCCCCTTAGAGCCGTCGCGATTGGTAATCAGCGATGCGTCCATCCCATTGCGCACGCCCGCCGCATCCAATTCCGCCGCCGTAATCACCATCGCCACGCCGGGGGAGGCCGCAGCATCACTCACATCCAACTCTGTGATTTCCGCATGCGCCACGGATGAGCGAAAGGCAAAAGCAAAAAGCGCGCCTTCAGGCGCCAGATCATCAATATAGCTGCCATGCCCGGTCAAGAACCGACCATCTTCGCGCCGGGTCAGAGCCTGTGAGGTTCCAAATTTCGATGGGTTCGACATAGTGAGCAGGCTCCAAAAACAGTGACCTGCAAAACTCTAGCGGGCGCGCGGGCGTAGTCCAGAGGGTTTTGACCCGAAAGCGCTGCGGCCAATCCGCTTCATTGTCCCTTTCAAACCTCCCCCGGAGGGCCCGTCCGCCAAGAACTCACCGCTAGCGCGGCTTGGCACGCAAGGTCGGATCGGCCACAGACGGGTCTTCCGGCCAAGGATGTTTCGGATAGCGCGCGCGCATATCCTTGCGCACATCGCCGTAAGATGACGTCCAAAACCCCGGCAGATCATCCGTCACTTGCACCGGCCGACCCGCAGGCGACAACAGCGTGACTTTCAGGGCCAAGCGCGCGGGCCCCACGGTCGGATGCGAGGTCACGCCAAACATCTCTTGCAAGCGCAGCGCTATTTCCGGCGTGCCTTGAGTATAATCCAACGCAATCTCGCGACCCAATGGCGTGGTAAATTTTGCAGGCGCCAAGCGGTCTAACGCCTCGCGCGCCTCCCAAGACAGGCTGTCACGCAAAGCCGCAAACGGATCAAACCCACGCAGATCCTGAGCCGATCTCAGCCCCGAGAGGTACGGCGCCAACCAATCTTGCAAATTCGCCAGCAACGCCGTGTCGGACCAGTCCGGCATATCCGCACCTTGATCCGCCAAAAACCGCACCCGCGCGCGCAACAGCTTGGCCGCTTTCGACCATCCCAACGCGCCAAGCCCGAGCTCGCGCAGACCGTCCAGCAGTGCTGCGGTCACATCAATGGGATCTGCGTCTTTCCAAACCCGCTCGCTCAGCACCAGTGCCCCAAGCCTCTCACGCTCAACAGCCGATACCCGCGCGTCACGCCGCGACCATGCACAAGACTGCTCCCACGAAATCTGCGCGCCATAGAGCCCGCGCAGTTCCGCCTCGCTTAGGCGCGCAGCCAGCCTGATCCGTGCCTCGCGCCCATCCCCGTCGAGATCAAGCGCCACGATAAACCTCTCGCCCGCCAA
>CAZCEW010000101.1:0-9890 GCA_964497775.1 uncultured Rhodobacterales bacterium | reverse complement strand
GGCCGCCGCCGAGAGATTGAGGGACAGCTAGACAGTCAGGAAGCGCATGCGGAAAGGGGGTTGAGGCATTGAGTTGCTGCCGACCGGAAACGGAAAACGTTGTGAGTTGTTTCAAGCGGCGTTGCAAATATTCACTAGGATCAGGCCGCACGATTTCCAATGTTCCTAGCTTACTAGCCTGATCCCGTCACACGGGCCGCGTCACCGGCCCGTGCAAAAAAAACTTGGCGATGAAACAATCAAAGTTCCCCGAATTGATCAGTCAGACCCGCGAACAGGGATAGCGATCTCGCGCGTTGGACTGATTTTACGTTGCACGAAGAAGACCAGTACGGCGGTTCCGACCCCAAGAACGTCGCTCAACCAGCCACCTTCGATCATCATCAGCGCCGCAAAGACCAGCGCGGCCCGCAGATACCAGACAGCCCGACCGCCCATAAACCAGCCCTGTACGCCCGCAGACAGCAGGAAGACGCCAGCAACGGCCGTGATCCCGGCGCGTGTCACTTCAAGCCATGTGCCGTCCATCAGGATGGCCGAGTTGTAGAAGAACATGAACGGGACGATAAAGGCGGCGATGCCGATCTTGAACGAGGCCACAGATGTTTCCATCGGGTTCGCGCCGGAGATGCCTGCAGCCGCATAGCTTGCCAGCGCCACCGGAGGCGTGATGGCGGACACCACAGCGAAGTAGAACACAAAGAAATGTGCCGTCAGCTGCGGGATGCCCAGTTGCACAAGGCCTGGCGCGACAACGGATGCAGCGACGGCATAGGCGGCTGTGGTCGGCATGCCCATGCCCAGAAGGATCGCGATGCACATGGCAAAGAACAGCGCGAGCAGCTGCGAGGCCGCCGCCAGGTCCAGAAGGACCGACGAGAACCGTGCGCCCACACCTGTCAGGCTGATCACGCCCACGATGATGCCTGCGCAGGCGCAGACCGCTATGATCTGGATCGACATCACTCCGGCCAGCTCAAACGCTTTGAGAATCTGGCGCGTTCCCATGCCGGAGACATCTGCGTCCGGAACCAAATTTGGAGCGAATCGTTTCAGTATGACAGGAATCCAGGACACGACGGCTGCGGCCATGGTTGCCAATGTGCCCGCACGGATCACCGAATAGCCCATGAACAGCGCGACGATCAGAATGATGATCGGCACAAACAGGTAAACCTGTTTGATCATTCGTCCCAGTTTCGGCAGTTCATCCTCGCGCATGCCGCGCATGCCCAGCTTGGCCGCCTCGAAATCCACCATGAAGTAGATCGACGCAAAATAAAGCACG
The DNA here is from genome assembly GCA_964497775.1 of uncultured Rhodobacterales bacterium. Taxonomy (GTDB): domain Bacteria; phylum Pseudomonadota; class Alphaproteobacteria; order Rhodobacterales; family Rhodobacteraceae; genus Litoreibacter. The sequence goes on along the minus strand of CAZCEW010000101.1, from coordinate 8,602 downwards.
GCAGGAATGATCGCAGCGATAGCAATCTCCTGGTAAGGAATGCCAGTGATCTCGGCCATGATGAAGGCACCTGCGCCCATGATCGGTGGCATGATCTGCCCGCCGGTAGAGGCCGCAGCTTCAATCGCGCCAGAGGTCTTTTTGTCGTAGCCCACGCGTTTCATCAGCGGGATCGTCAACGAGCCGGTGGCGACCACGTTGCCCGCCGAGGTGCCATTGATCATGCCCATCAGGCCAGAGGCAAAGATCGCGACCTTGGCCGGGCCGCCCCGCGCGCGACCCGCTGCTGCAAAGGCGAAGTTCACGAAATAGTCGCCCACTTTCGACGCCTGTAAGAAAGCTGCGAAAATGATGAATAGGATTATGTAGGTCGAGGACACCGCCGTGGTTGGCCCAAGGATGCCTGCGTCAGAATAAACATGCCCAAAGAAGCGCTGCCAGCTGTAGGCGTTTTGCACGGCCAGAATGCCAGGCAGCAAATGCGCGGTGAACGTGTAAACAAGAAATACGCCGGTGATGATGACCAGCGCCAGACCTGCCACGCGGCGGGTGAGTTCAAGGATCAACGCCGAGCCTGCGGTGGCCGCAAAGGCGACACCAATCGGCACAAAGGGAGTGCCAACCGAGTTCCGCGCGGCCGTTCCGTAGATCGCGACAAGATAGATTGCGACGACAAGACCGCAAAGCGCGAGCACCACATCAGAAGCGGCGATCTGGTCCTGATTTTGGCGTTCAAACCAGCCGATCACGATGGCGCCGAGAGTGGCTACAAGAAGAGGAATACCAAAGCGAAAAACTTCGGCGGCGTAAGTCTCGGAACCAGGAAAGGCCGCCCAAGTCGTCAACCCAGCCATTTCAGGCAGAGTGCCTGAGGCTATTGTGTTGGCGAAACCAATGGCTGTGACCCCGGCAAATAGCGCGGGCAAAGCCAAGGCGGCGGCGACGAGACTTAGGACTCTACTGCTCGTAGGTTTCGCGTCTGCGCCAAAAGTCTGTGAAGAAAACAAGAGGAAACCGACGCCAAGGGCACCGGCAATGTGCACAATACGGAAGTTCCAGGTTTCAATTGGGAAAGTGGGCAGGAAAGGCACCTCGATACCCGTCCACTCCGAGATCGACACGCCATTCAGCGCGATCATGTGGAATGCTGCGTAGATTGTCGCGATCAAGGCAATGGTAATCTGCAAACGACCTGTAAAGAGACGGCGGTTGGATTCAGTGGGTTCCTCGTCAACGCCTTCAGCGATAACCTGATCGGGCTGGCTCTTGGATGCAGATGTCATGATGCTCTCACGTGTGTCGGGAGGGCGCGCGCGCCTAGAAGAACCTGCGCCCCTTTCAGGGCGCAGGGAGTTACAGCTCTGAGTCCGGGAGGAGACTTAGTTGCCGAAGATTTTGTCCGCTGGAATATCGGCGCCCGCGTTCTCAGCAAACCACTTGGCTGCGCCCGGATGCCACATCAGAGTGCCGTTCTTGTCCCAGTTTTCAGGCAGGGTAGAACGGGCTGCTTTGTGGATGCCGACCATGCGTTCGTTGTCAGACATAACAACGTCGACCACGGCTTCCACGAAAGAGGCTGGCAGGTCGCAGTTGGCGATGGCAAAGTTCCACATGGACACAGATTGTGCGTCGTCTGTCATCGAGGTGTAAGTGTCAGACGGAATGGTGAAGGGCGCAACCGGGAAGGTGTCGAGGATCTTGGACTGCTCGTCGCCGGTGAAGGTGATGAAGTTCACCTCCGTCTGCACTTCAAGCTGGCTCACTGCGGGTGTCGGAACACCGGCCGCAAATGCGATCACGTCGAGCAGGCCGTCTTGCAGCTGCGAGCCAAGGTCGTTCCAACCACCGTTGCGACGCTCAAAGTCGACGCCCAGCTCTTCCATCATGCGCGGGAAGTAGGTGTCAGAGGTCGAACCCGCAGGACCAAAACCGATTTTCGCACCTGCCGGAATGTCCGCGATGGACGCGATACCGGAGGATGTCAGCGTGGTGACAGCGAAAGGTGTTTGATACATCGGGAACATCGCGCAGGCGTTGGTCATTTGCAGACCTGGCGCGATTGGGTTGGTGCCTTGCAGCGATTCTGCTGCGGGGCCCATTGTGGTCATGCCGAATTGCGCGTCACCTGTGTGAACAAGCGCCATGTTCTGCATAGGGCCACCTGTGACTTCGCCGCCGCCAGTGATGCCCAGCTCTTCGGCAACAAGGTTCGCCCAGCCGGAGCCATAGGCAAAGTATGTACCGCCCTGAGAAGCTGTGCCGACGGTGAAGCTCTCTGGCCAACCGGCGCGGTCTTCAGCGAATACAGGTGCAGCGATAGTCGCCGCAACAATAGCGGCTATTGAAATGGTCTTCATGATTTCCTCCCAAAAGGAAGCGGGTCTGGCCCGCATACAGGTTTTCTTGCTCGCTCCTTCGAACAACGGGGTACCTGTTGGCATAGAAGCTTCAGAGATTAAGGCGTGATTGAGTAAAAAAGATGCGGCCTAAGTCATAAAAATTGGGGAAGTGTGCAGACCGGGTGACTCCACGTCTTCGGGCCGTGCACACATCTGCACATCACGTGTCATCGATGAAGTCTGCGCGGTTGATCCCGTATCTCTGCATCTTGTCGTAAAGCGCCCGGCGCGACAGGCCGAGCGAATCGCAAGCGTCTGAGATGTGACCGGCATTCGCTGCAATAGAAGCCGAGATAAGAGCTTTTTCATACTCGCCGACGTTCTCCGCCAAGCTGGTCTTCTGGCCGGGCGCTGTGTTTGAAATTGCCGACAACCCCAAAACAAACCGCTCTGCTTCATTGCGAAGTTCGCGCACATTGCCGGGCCAATCCCGTGCGGTTAGCCCATTGAGCAAGTCAATTGGCAAATCGGGCACCGGCAAATCGCTTTGTTTGGCAACATCGCTTGCCAGCAAAGTAAATAGTCCCGGAATATCTTCGCGTCGTTCGCTGAGGTCGGGCAGTTCAAGCGTAGCCACATTTAGGCGATACAAAAGGTCAGACCGGAAGCGACCTTGCGCAGCGGCCTCCACCAGGTTTGTTTTGGATAACGCAATAACCTGTAAATCGAGCGGCACGCTGTCATTTGATCCCAGACGCGTCACCGTCCGGTTATGCAGCACATCAAGCAGTTTGGCCTGAAGGGGCAAAGGAAGAAGATCGACTTCATCCAAACACACGATGCCACCGCGCGCATGCTCCAGCTTGCCGAAGCGCGCGCGCATTGCACCCGGGAAAGCCCCGGCCTCATGCCCGAATAGCTCACTCTCTATCAGCGCTTCAGGTAGGGCGGCGCAATTGATATGCACGAATGGTCCCTTCGCCCGTGCACTTTGCGCATGCAATATCCGGGCGGCCACCTCTTTGCCTGTGCCTGTGCTGCCGGAAATCAGAACGTTCACGTCTGTTTCAGCTATTGCGGCAAGAGACGTGCGGAGCTGTTCCATCACTGCGCTGCGCCCATACATTTCGGTTTTGAAACGCGGGCTGCTTTGTACTTGCGCACGTAGGCGTCTGTTTTCCAGAATAAGCCGTCGCCGTTCTGCTGCGCGGCGCACACTGGCGACCAATCGTTCCGCCTGCCACGGCTTTTCGATAAAGTCATAGGCACCATTTTTGATGCACTCGACAGCAAGATCGACATCCCCATGCCCCGTCACCAGGATCACCGGCAGTTCCGGGTCTATTTCCAGTGTTCTTTGCAGAAGGGCGACCCCATCCATACCCGGCATACGAATATCGGTTACAACGACACCCTCAAAATCAGGCGTGATCCGTTTGAGTGCGGCTTCGGCATTGTCAAAACACTCTGCATCCATCTCCGCCAGATCGAACGTTTGGCTGCCGGCAATCCGCAGATGCTCTTCATCGTCCACAAAGATAATGCGATCACGCGTCATGCTGTGGCACTTTCGGACAGAGTGGGGGATGCTTTTTGTAGGTGCACGGTAAACACCGCTCCACCATCGGGGTGATTTTCCACAACAAGATTCCCCCCAAAGTCACTGATTATGTTGTGTGATATCGACAATCCAAGTCCCATTCCCGCACCAGCCGTTTTGGTGGTGTAAAACGCGTCAAAGACCTTTTCCAAGTCCTCTTTCGCGACACCAGGCCCGAAGTCACGCAGTGAAATAGCGATCTGATCATCGCCTGTTTTGGTCGAGATTTCTATCTTGGGGGCCATTTGACCTTTCATGGCTTCAAGGGCATTGGCAATGATATTGACCAATACTTGTTGCAATCTCAGTTCGCCGCCAAGGCCCCACTGGTCTGTGTGGGCCGGAGAATAGTCGATCACCGCTCCCTGTGCTCTAAGCTGCGGCCCGACCAGTCCAAGTGTCGCGTCAACGGTGTCCGAGATATTTACCGCCTTTAAAGAGTCCCCTGGCTGACGCGCAAAGTTTCGCAAATGCTGTGAAATCTCAGTCATGCGGTCGCTCATCAAGGCAATGCTTTGGACATTTGCCTGTGCTTCCTCGGTTCGGGACCGCTTCAAATATTCGGAAGCGTTCTCTGCATAGCTCTTAATGGCGGCAAGGGGTTGGTTGATTTCGTGCGAAATAGCGGCTGACATCTGCCCTAAAGCCGCCAGTTTGCCCGCTTGAATGAGTTCTTTTTGGCTTTTGCGCAGCTGCTCTTCGGCATTGCGGCGCTCTTCTACTTCACCACGCAAATTCGCGTTGGCTTCGTCCAGACTTGCCGTGCGTTCTTTGACTCGCTCTTCCAGAACAGACCGCTGCTCCTGTTCGATCTGAATTTGTCGCAGAATGCTCGCGCGTCTTTGAATAACGAGCATCACGCCCAACAAGACGGCCACCAAAGAGGCAATGCCCAAGGCCATTGTACGCCAGACCTGCCGGTCAACAGGGTCCAAAGATGTGAAAACAATGGCGTGCCATCCGGGCAAGCCCAGCGGGGCGCTTGTTGACAAAAGGCTCTCTGACGCACGACTTTCTGACAGTGTCACTTGAACTGTTGATGGTCGAACAACATCCGCCGATAATTCAATTGGGACAATGCGTTCAAGCGGATATTGCCGCGTTTCCTGAATCTGGCGACGGATCTCTTGCTGCAAAGGGGCAAGCGCTCGAAACCTAAAGTCCAAACGGTTCGTCAAAAAAATGATCCCGTTTGGATCAGCAATCATTATCTGATGGTCGTTGTCCAGCCAGCCGATCTCAAGCGCGTCCACGTTCATTTTGACGGCTAAAACACCGACGACTTCGATGCCATTTAGAATTGGTGCGGCAAAGAAAAAGCCGCGCTCGCCCGATGTTGTCCCCAAAGCATGGAAAATTGCGGTTTGTCCGGCAAGCGACTGCGTGAAATAGGGGCGATATGAGAAATTTCGACCAAGGAAGCTATCCTCGTCTCTGTAGTTGCTTGCTGCGACGGTAAACCCGTCCGAATTCATTACGTAAACCTCTGAGGCCCCCACAGAGATCGTGATTTGACGCAGTTTTTCGTTGATGAAGGGCGCGAAACCCAAAGCAGTGTCCGGGTTGAGGATTTTTTGCAAATCCGGATCACCTGCGATCAATGAGGGTATTGGCGCAAAGCGACCAACAGCTTGGTCAACTGCTTCGGCTACGAGTTTCAAGGTGGATTGCCCAGTTAATTGGGCCCGGCTCAAGTAGTACGAATTTGCCCATGAATACAGTAGAAGAAGACCGCCAGACGACACTATGGCGAAGAGGGTGGCAAACAGAGCAAACCGACGCATCAGCACACGTTCCGATACCTCAATTGGTCAGCCCAAGTGCTTAGGCTGGCAATCGTGCATTTGTCCAAAAGTAACCCGTCCCGCTCAGTTGGCCTTACTATCAGGTCAACCATTTTGGGTAAGGCTTCTAGCTTGAATGAAGTCATCCGCAGAATAAGAGTTCAAAAAGTGCCAACTCGCGATTGCGGGACGCAGCAGATAGTTTTCTCGCAAGACACATAAACCCATGATGCAAAAACCTGTAGCAATCGAAACCACGGGAAGCAGTGTAAAACCTTGAGCCATTAGCGCCATGTAGATGAGGGGTACGACAACGAACGGTAAGCTGATCAGATATTGGTAACGCACCTTCTTCAATTGCAACTCAACACTTTCTGCTAGACGTTCGTGTTCCTCGGTGATCTGGCGCTCCCAGGCCAGAAATTCGTCTTCCAACTGTCCACGAAGGTAGTGACCGCATCGGCAATAATCCCTGCTGAGGTATTCCATCTGCTCACAAGCGGCGCACCTGACGGCATTGATCCCCGGCGCTTTGGGGCGCGTTGGATCGCGCCGGATTGGCGTTTCGTCGGGAGCGAGAGCATGTTGCTCAAGAAATCGATCAAGCCGATCTGATAGCGACGTTGTTCGCGGCCTGAGCAAGTGGACATTTGATGGCAACTGACTGTCGGACATCACGCGACCAGCCCCAAGATGCGATCTACTCTTTGAGTGTCGGGCGCATTTTCGGTTGAGTTCAATAGGTCCTGATTAAGGAACTCAGCAAAGAGGAAATCGATTGCGTCCCACTTCTTCTCATCTGGGACTGCTAGGCCACGTTCCCTGATCCTATGTTCTACAGCCATACCGACCTTCCGATACGCGCGGGCCATTTCACGTTCGCGCCGGGTCAGCCCTGGCTCGACTTCGCCCTCTAGCACCCATAGCGGATCAGCTTCGAACTCTTGAAAAACCTTCAAAAGTAGCGAGGCGGGCAGGTCGCGCTCGCCGCGTTCATAATATTGGTAGGCGCTGCGACTGACCTGCAGGCGTTCGGCCATCTCTTCTTGAGACAGTTTCTTTTGGCGTCTAACCGCCGATAAGCGGTGTCCCATGCCTTGTTCTACCATGCGCAACCTTGATTCTTGTTGCAATGACCACAAATGTGGTCAAATATATATTCATTGACCATAAATCGTGGCGATGCGCTCGTTTCTCTCATGTTGAGCGTACTCTTGTTTCATTCTGAAGGCAAAAGGGAATCTGTCGCTTCGTTTTGTGGTCGCAGATTGCGTAGGTGACGTATGACAAAGCCCTTGGAAACTCCGAAAGAATTGGCGGAGCGCGTCGGCATCCCCGTAACCAACGTGCGCTACCTGATCCGCGAGGACATGCTGGATCACATCTACACTGCACCAGGACGACGCAACCCGAAGATTCCTCAAGGGGCTTGGGAGAAATACCTGGCGCAATTCACGGTACGTGCCGCTGCTTCGCCAAGTACGAGCGGACAATCTGAGTCGAAAGCGGCAAGGCAATGAGCTCGCCCGCGCCGATGATGGCGAGCGAAACCACGGCTGCGCGTCTCCTCGATCTGAAAACGCCGCATTTTCTGAAACTGGTAGATGACGGCCATTTGCCGCCGGGTCGCGAGATTGCGCCCGGTGTTGTGCGTTGGGATACCGAAACCCTGAAGAGTCTATTGAAGGGTGAGGGAGTTGTAATGTGGGATCGAATTCAGTGGTAGCGCATCGAAAACGGTATCTGTGGCAGCATCCTTCAGGGCGCTGGTACGTTCGCAAATGCGTCAACGGCAAGATGATCTATTTAGGGCGTATAACGGCGGATGCTGGAACGGCTGCGTTCGACCATCAGTATTGGGAGATTGTCAGCGGGAAGTCTTCGGTTTCAAAGACATCATGGGCATTGCTCATCGATGAGATGATGCAGACCGACAAGTGGGCTAACTATTCTCCGCGCTACCGAGCCGACCTTCAAGAAGTCTTTGAGTATCTTGCCGAAAAGATTGGCAAGTCAGATGTCGCGCGCCTCACGCAGGCAGACATTTATGATGCGATGGACAAGAACCGCCACCGGGTTCGGTTCGCTAACTACATCCCGACTGCGATTAGCATGTTGTCGAAGCTGGCGATCCGGAAACGCTGGCGCAAGGACAACCCGGCGACAGACATTGAGCAGCTCAAGGTTCCGAAAGATCGACAGAAACCGCACCTGCCGTGGACAGATGGCGCGGTCAAGAAGATGCGAGAAGAAGGGGAGCCTCTGCCGCTCCTCATTTTCGAGATTGGCGTCGGCAGCGTACAGCGGCCCGGGGATTGGGTGGATTTCCAATGGGGCGACTATGACGGCGACACGCTGAAGCTGCGCCAGAATAAGACGGGCAAGGCGCTTCAGTTGCCTTGCACTAAAGCGCTAAGAACTGCGTTGGATAGAGCAAAAAGTGATCTGGGGTTCTCCCCGCACCCATCACGGCACATTCTTACCCGCTCAGATGGTTCGGCGATGAGCTATCACACTATGGCGCGTGTTATGGTCAAAGAGCGTAAGCGCCTGGGGTTGATGGCTTTTGACCAGCACGCGTTACGCTACCGAGGTGTCATGGAACTTGCCTGGGCGGGTTGCACCGACGATGAGATCGCCAGCTACAGCGGCCATACATCCAAGAAGATGATCATCAAATATGCCGGTGAAGCGCGCCAAGTTATGCGAGCGCGGCAGGCCGCAGCCAAACGGAAGTAGCCAAGAACAGAACCGGCACAGAACGTGAAACTGATACCCGAGGTGATACCCCAATGAGTAGAGCAGATCATAAGTTATTGAAAAGATTGGAGGCGAGTACCGGAATCGAACCGGTGTACACGGATTTGCAATCCGCTGCG
>CAZCEW010000100.1:0-9893 GCA_964497775.1 uncultured Rhodobacterales bacterium | reverse complement strand
CTCAACCATAGCAAACGCTCTGCCGCGTTCGGCCAAAATTCTGCGCGAAAGTTGAAAGTGGTACTCCCTAGGGGAATCGAACCCCTCTTTCCAGGTTGAAAACCTGGCGTCCTAACCGATAGACGAAGGGAGCACCGGAGTTGTGGGCCGTTATTTAGGCAATGCGCCCGTATCGTGCAAGCGAAATTTCTTGGTTTTTTAGATTTCTGCGCCGCTAGCAGGGCTGGCATCCTCAAGGCGCAACTGCACTTGCCTGCGCCCGCCCCATTCGTTGATCTCGATACGCCCAGCAAGGTGGAAGCGCGCGCCTTTATGTTGGGTCAGGGCGGCTCCCAGATCAGTGGAGAATGCGCCAAAGGCGATGGCGTCGATCTTGCGACCTGTGTCATCGGCAAAGCTGAGTTTCAGGTGGCCGTCGCCCACGGGCTTGGTGAAGACAATCTTGGCATCGGGGAAGGCAAAGCGCGGGGCGGGTGCGCCAGCGCCAAAGGGACCTGCTTGTTCTAACATATCGATCAGATCGGTGGTGGCGGCACCGGGCATGAGCATGCCGTCGAGGCGCAGATCTGACGGCCCAAGCGCGCCTGCGCCTTGCTTGTCCATCAGCTCAGACAGGCGCGCCATCGCAGGCTCTAGCTGCTCGCGCGTTAAGCTAAGCCCTGCGGCCATTTTATGACCGCCGCCTTTGATCAATAGACCCTCAGAGGCAAGGCGCTGAATTTGCGCGCCCAAGTCAATGCCAGAGACAGATCGGCCAGAGCCTTTGCCCTCGTCACCATCAAGTCCGATGACGATTGCGGGGCGGTTGGCGGCTTCTTTGAGGCGGGAGGCGACGATGCCCACGACGCCGGGATGCCAGCCTTCGCCTGCGGCCCAAACCAGCGGGGCGTCTAAGCCGCGTTCGGTCGCTTGGGCGAGGGCTGCTTCGCGCACGGAGGCCTCGATTTCGCGGCGTTCCGTGTTGAGGTGGTCTAGGCGTTCGGACAAGGCTTCTGCCTCGGCGTCATTGTCGGTCGATAGCAGTCGCGCGCCCAGATCGGCGGCTCCGATCCGCCCGCCTGCATTGACGCGCGGGCCCAGAAGGAAGCCCAGATGGTAGGGCGTGGGGGCAGTGTCCATGCGCGCGACATCGGCAAGGGCGCGCAGGCCTGCGCGTTGACGGGTGGCCATGATTTTCAGGCCTTGGCGCACGAAAGCGCGGTTGACGCCATGCAAGGGCGCGACATCGGCGACAGTGGCGAGCGCGACCAGGTCGAGAAAGCCCAAAAGGTCAGGTGTGTCTTTGCCCGCTTTGCGCAGGTCGCGATTGGCCGCGACAAGCATCAAGAACACAACGCCTGCAGCGCATAGATGGCCCAAGCTTGCGTCTTCGTCTTGGCGGTTGGGATTTACGACGGCCAGTGCAGGGGGAAGCGTCTCGCCGCCTAAGTGGTGATCGAGTACGATGACATCGGCGCCTCTAGCTGCCTCAATCGGGCCGTGGCTAAGCGTGCCGCAATCGACGCAGATGATCAGGTCGTGCTTGGCTGCAAGGCTGGACATGGCTTCGTCATTGGGCCCGTAGCCCTCGTCGATGCGATCAGGGATATAGAGCGTCGCCTCCATCCCCATGTCGCGCAGCCATGTGATCAACAGAGCGGCGGAAGCTCCGCCATCAACGTCATAATCGGCGAAGATTGCGATTTTCTCGCGCGCGGCGACGGCCGCTAGAAATCGCGTCGCGGCTTTGTCCATGTCTTTGAGCGTGGACGGATCGGGTAGAAGATCGCGCAAGGCAGGGCTGAGATAGCTTGGTGCATCTTGCGGCGTGACGCCAAGGCGGGCCAGCGTTTGGCAAACTGGGCGTGGCAGGTCGGTTTGCTGCGCCATAGCCTCGGCAGCGCGGTCAGTTGCGGCACCGGGTCCAACCCAGCGCCGCCCTGTTAGCGAGCGGGAGACGTCAAGAAAATCTGCCCCCCCGGTCACCGAGGTTAGACCGGATTGCGGTAGATCATGCGCCGGACCGAGCCGGTTTTGGAGCGCATCAGGATCGTCTCAGCGGTCATAAAGCCCACTTCGCGCTTGATGCCCGACACGATCGAGCCATCGGTAACGCCGGTGGCGGCAAAAATCACATCTTGGGTGACCATGTCGTCGCGCGTGTAAATGCGGTCGAAATCCTCGATCCCGGCCTTAGTGGCGCGGCCGCGTTCATCGTCATTGCGAAACAGCAATTTGCCCCACATTTGACCGCCCATACATTTCAATGCGGCCGCCGCCAGCACACCTTCAGGTGCGCCGCCTTCGCCCATATACATATCGATGCCAGTGGTCGCGGCCTCGGCGCAGTGCATAACGCCTGCAACATCACCATCGGTGATCAGGCGGATCGCAGCGCCCGTGGCGCGGACTTCCTCGATCAGGTCTTCGTGGCGAGGACGTTCCAGAATACAAACGGTGATATTGTCTGTGCCGCAGCCCTTTGCTTTGGCCAGCGCTTTTACGCGCTCGGTCGGTGTCATATTCATATTGACGACGCCGTCCGCGTAGCCCGGACCCACGGCGAGCTTGTCCATATAGACGTCTGGTGCATGCAGCATGGAGCCGCGCGGGCCCACGGCAATCACAGTCAGCGCGTTGGGCATGTCTTTGGCGGTCAGTGTTGTGCCCTCCAGCGGATCAAGCGCGATATCGACGCCCGGGCCTTTGCCGGAACCGACTTCCTCGCCGATAAACAGCATTGGCGCCTCGTCACGCTCGCCTTCGCCGATGACGACAACGCCTTTGATGTCGAGCATATTGAGCTGTTCGCGCATCGCGTTCACGGCTGCTTGGTCGGCAGCTTTCTCGTCACCGCGCCCGATCAGTTTGGCCGATGCCAGAGCGGCGGCCTCGGAGACACGGGCCAGACCGAGCGAGAGCATACGGTCTTGGAAAATTTCATTAGAGGCGTTCATGAGGGTCGTCCTTTGTCTGTCAGTTGCGCGCGGTGTAGCCGCGCAGGGCCTTGAAATCAATCAAATGCGGCGGTTTCGCGGCGTTTAAACCTCTTCTATGCGAAGTGCGACAGGATCGCCAATCAGCACGCCGGTTGCGGGCAATTGAGCCAAAGCATGATCGAGCGCGTCGCGCGTGATAGTGTGGGTGACGATCAAAACCGGCGCGTCTGCGGCGTCGTGGTCATATTGGCGCATTCGGTTGATCGACACACCCGCATCGCCCAAAGCCGTCGCCACTTTCGCCAAAGCGCCGGGTTTGTCTTGTAGTACCATGCGCAAATAATATGGCGCAGGGATCGCCGATTGCGCGGCGGGCGTCGTCTTCAGCGTGTCGGCAGGCTGACCAAAGGTCGCCAAACGCAGCCCGCGCGCGATATCAATGACGTCTGACAGGACAGCCGACGCAGTAGGACCTTCGCCCGCACCGGGGCCGCGCAGAACGATCTGGCCCACAGCGTCGCCTTCCAGCACCACCATATTGGTGCCGCCTTCGAGCTGACCCAAAGGTGAGGCCTCCGGCACGAGACAAGGCGACATGGATTGTTCCAGCCCGCGCGGGGTCATTTGAGCGACGCCAAGTAGCTTGATTTTATATCCCATATCAGCGGCTTGGGTGATGTCTTCGATCGAGACACGCTCGATTCCTTCAAGGCGCACGCCGTCGAATTTGACCTGCGTGCCAAAGGCGATGGAGGCCAGAAGCGCCAATTTATGCGCCGCATCAATGCCACCAACATCAAGTTGGGGATCGGCTTCCAGATAGCCCAGACCATCAGCCTCGGCGAAAACGTCTTCATAGCTGAGGCCGGCGTCTTGCATGCGCGTCAGGATGTAATTGCACGAGCCGTTCATTACGCCCATGACGCGGGTGATGTCATTGCCCGCTAGCCCTTCGGTCAGCGCTTTGACCACGGGAATGCCACCTGCGACAGCGGCCTCGAACCGCAGTGTTACGCCTTTGGCTTCAGCGGCCAGCGCCAGAGCTTGCCCGTGATGAGCCAGCATCGCCTTGTTGGCCGTGATGACATCTTTGCCAGCGGCAATCGCGGCCTCTGTCGCGGCTTTGGCGGGGCCATCCGCGCCGCCCATCAGCTCGACGAAGACGTCGACATCGTCACGCGTGGCAAGTTTGATCGGGTCATCCTCCCACGCGTAATTTTTCAGCGAGATGCCGCGATCTTTGTCGCGAGACCGCGCCGAGATGGCCGAGATCTCAATGTCGCGCCCCGTGCGGGCGCTCAGCATGGCCTGATGCTGACGGATAATCTTGACGACGCCAATGCCCACGGTGCCGAGGCCCGCGATACCAAGTCGAAGAGGGTCGGACATGTAGCAAAGCTCCGCTTTGGGGTTGGGGTGAGGCTCTGTTAGCGGGGAACGCGGTGCGGTGCAACGCGCTTAGGGCAGGCGGCTGATACTCTCTTGGCCGTCATAGATGGACCGCCCTCGCAAAGCATCTGCGCGCGCTTTCAACTGCGCCACGCGCGCATTGAGGGCCAGCGCATCGGCCTCGACCGTGCTGCCCGCATCGACCTTGCCCAAAAGCGCGCCGAGCGGGAGAAGCTTTGGAAACGGCGCGTTTTGAGCCTGCGCTGAAATCGTGTCGCCGCTATTTGGCAATTCAGGTGAACAGGCCGCCAAAGCGGTGCTTGAAATTAGGACTATTGCTTTGGCTGCGCGCATTATCTGCTCTATGGCGGTTTTTCTTTTGCACAATAGAGGCGTGAGGGCCGCGCGGCAACCAGCAGAGATGACGCTTGAAATGAACGTGCGTTCAGATATCGTGGAGCTATGGCGCGCAAGACCGGATCACATTCAGATATAACCGGGCCACGGGTCCGCGAGGCGGCGTTGCGCCTGTTTACCAAGCACGGCTATGCGGCGGTTTCCATGCGCCAGATCGCGGCAGAAGTGGGTGTGCAGGCCGGTGCGCTCTATCTTTATACGCCCAATAAGCAGACTTTGCTGTTTGATCTGCTGTTTGATCAAATGAAAGGGGCGGTAGATGCGATGGAGGCGGCGGAGCTCACGGGCACGCCGTCCGAGCAGCTCGACCGCTTCGTGCGCACGCATTTTCGCTACCATATGGGTCGCGAACAACGCGGGTTCATTCCCTATACGGAGCTGCGTAATCTCAGCGCGAAGAATTACGAAAAAGTCGAAGTGATGCGCCGCGTCTATGAGACGGCGCTTGAAGGTTTGGTGAAGGCGGGGCAGAGCGCGGGCGAGTTCGAGACGACTGATAGCAAATTGACGACTTTGGTGCTGATTTCGATCCTGAATGGCGTGTTGACATGGTACCGCCCCGACGGGCCGCTGAGTTTGGATCAGGTTGAGGATCACTACTGCGATCTGATCTGCAAAGCCGTGCGCTTGCCGCAGCTGACCTTGGCCGATAGGCAAGCCGCGCAATAGGGCGCCGCAATCGCCGCGCCTAATCGGCAATCGCACATTATTTCATGGAGTTAGACGCAAATCTTAAAGTCCCGGATAAATCGGGAACTTTCCACAAAGATCCAAGACTTTGGCCTTCACCGCAGCTTCGACAGCGCTATTGCCTTCTTCGCCATTGGCGGCCAGACCGTCGACGGTTTCGACAATCAGATCAGCGATCAGACGGAATTCCGGCTCCATAAAGCCGCGCGTCGTGCCTGCGGGGCTGCCAAGACGGATGCCCGATGTGATCATCGGTTTTTCAGTGTCAAAGGGAATGCCATTCTTATTGGTCGTGATATGCGCGCGACCCAGAGCCTTCTCGGTCGCGTTACCTTTCACGCCTTTGGGGCGCAGATCGACCAACATCACATGCGTATCTGTCCCGCCTGTGACTATATCGAGCCCGCCTTTCATCAATTGATCCGCCATTGCTTGCGCGTTCTTGATCACTTGAGCGGTGTAGTCTTTGAACTCGGGGCGCAAGGCTTCACCGAAGGCCACCGCCTTGGCCGCGATCACGTGCATCAAAGGGCCACCTTGGATGCCGGGAAAAATGGCCGAGTTGAATTTCTTGGCCAGTGCTTCGTCATTGGTCACGATCATGCCGCCGCGAGGCCCGCGCAGAGTTTTATGCGTCGTGGTGGTCGCGACATGGGCATGCGGGAAAGGCGAGGGGTGGTGGCCGCCGGCAACAAGCCCGGCGAAATGGGCCATATCAACGTGCAAATACGCGCCGACCTTGTCGGCAATCTCGCGCATCCGTGCGAAATCGATCTGGCGCGGAATGGCCGAGCCGCCAGCGATGATCATTTGCGGCTTATGCTCCAGCGCAAGGGTTTCGACCTGCTCGTAATCCAGCTCTAGCGTGTCAGGTTTCACCCCATATTGGACCGCGTTGAACCATTTGCCGGATTGGTTGGGTGCCGCCCCATGGGTGAGGTGGCCGCCCGCATCTAGGCTCATACCCAAGATCGTATCGCCGGGTTTCAGCAAAGCTTGGAAGACGCCTTGATTGGCTTGAGAGCCGGAATTGGGCTGCACATTGGCGAAGCCGCAATCGAACAGTTTCTTGGCGCGTTCAATTGCTAATTCTTCTGCGATATCAACATATTGACAGCCGCCGTAATAGCGCCGTCCGGGGTAACCTTCGGCATATTTGTTAGTCATCACCGTGCCTTGGGCTTCCATCACCGCGGCTGAGACGATGTTCTCGGAAGCGATCAATTCGATCTCGTCGCGCTGGCGGCCTAGCTCGCTGGTCACGGCGCCGAAAAGTTCAGGGTCGCGGGTGGCAAGGCTTTCTGTGAAAAAGCCGCTATCTTGATGAGATTTGTTCATGGGCTGGGCGCTCCTGCGCTGGAAGGTCGAAAGATTGTCTGCCTTTTAGACCTAGAACTGCCGCATTTAAAGACCACAAAACGACCTGATCGACGCTATTTGCGCTGCGCGCTGATCCGAGAAACCCCTTGTTTTTCGTAGCCCATCACGCAAAGACTCTTGAAAACAGAAAGCTAACCCGTGCCAAAGCCCCAAAAAATTGCCTTCATGGCGTCTAGCACCGAGATTGCGCGTGATGCGGCGAAGGCGTTGTCGCAAGCCTACGGTACAGTGGCGCCGGAGGAGGCGGATGTAATCGTGGCTCTGGGCGGTGACGGGTTCATGCTTCATACGATGCATTCGACACAGCATCTGGATATTCCGGTCTACGGGATGAATTGCGGCACGGTCGGGTTTTTGATGAATGAATATCAGGAACCTAAACTCCCCGATCGCTTGACGGAAGCGGAAGAAGAGATCATCAACCCGTTGAAAATGAAGGCTATTCGTGAGGATGGCACAGTGCATGAGGCGCTGGCGATCAACGAGGTTTCACTGCTGCGTGCGGGGTCTCAGGCGGCAAAGCTGCGCATTTTCGTCGATGGGCGAGAGCGGATGGCAGAGCTGGTATGCGACGGCGCGCTGGTGTCGACGCCAGCGGGTTCCACGGCTTATAACTACTCGGCCCATGGTCCGATTTTGCCGATTGGCTCGGATGTTTTGGCACTGACGGCGATGTCGGCTTTCCGGCCCCGGCGCTGGCGCGGCGCGCTATTGCCCAAGGTCGCCAAAGTGCGTTTTGAGGTGCTGGAAGGCGAAAAACGTCCTGTTATGGCCGATGCGGATGGGCGTACGGCGGGCAATGTGGTTTCGGTCGAGATCACGTCGGATCCGTCCGTTGCACACCGCATCTTGTTCGATCCGGGTCACGGGTTGGAAGAGCGTCTGATCCGCGAGCAGTTTGTCTAGGCAGTTTTGAATATGCCGGGCAGGGACACTTCGAGCAGTTCCAGATCAGCGCTTGGATTGGCATAGCGCGTGGGCATATCCGGTGGGATCACGAACGCGTCTCCGGCAGATAGCTGATGCGGCTCGCGGGTTTCGCCCTCTAGCGTCATTTCGCCCTCCATCACGAAGGTGAACAGAATGTCGGCGCCGTGGCGCGTCCAGTCGGATGCTCCATCGGGCCGAATGACATGGACGCCTGCGACCCCTTTTGTGTGATCTGATATCGTCGTGTCGCGGGACGTGAAGCCTTTGATCCGAAAAGGTTTCCAAACCGCGTCTTCTGCTTTGTGGTGGACGAATTTCTGGCCTTGGAACGCGCGGTCTGGGTTTGCGGGGCCGTTGGGAAGCTGCATCTCGTGATCGATCGTGGTGATGTGCTCGGCAGGGACGCCAATTTCGATCACCTCGATATTGTCGGAGGCAAAGAGCACGCGGTGGCGGATCTCGGGCGGCTGGATCACACAATTTCCGGCGTGAAGACGGAAGGGCTCGCCTTGATCCTCATAGACCAGATCAACCCAGCCTTTGTAGCAAAAGATCAGCTGAAATCCGACCGTATGATAGTGGACCATATCGGGGACGGGGCCACCATCGGGGATGCGGATGTGGCTCGCGATGATCGAGCCGCCAAGCCGGTCGGGGATCAGATCGCGGTACTGCATGCCCGCACGACCGATCACCCAAGGGGCCTGATCGGCGAGGCGGCGCACAACAAAGCTGTGTTGGGTTTGCGGCATCACGAGAGGAGGGTTTAATGCGTCGATTTCTACAATCGTGCCGCCGGGGGATGTCAGGCCGGACGCGTCAGTGATTTGCGACGGATCATCTGTCAAAAGCCGAAGCCTAACGGGCGGGGTTGTCGCGTCTTGTTCAACCCGCAGGCGAATGCCGTGGCCTGAAAAAACGGCGACACTGGGATCGTCGGCCGGGTAGATCATATCCATCTGCAGGCGCAGCACTTTGGTGAAGAAGGGAATGTCTTTCGCCAGATTTGTGCTGGGCGCTCTGATTTCGGCACGTATCTCTGTCATGTCCTCTCCTTTTGAGGCAGAGTGATCGGGGGTGCGACGATTTGCAAGGCTTGAAACCTTGCGCGGAACCCGTGAATTAGGGCGCGTGAGCGGGATGGTTTAATATTGAACTATCCCCAGCACCTTGGGAGGAAAAAGATATGGCCGACGACCGCAGTGACACCACCAGACAGGCCGCGCTGGACTATCACCAATTCCCAAAACCCGGCAAGTTGGAGATCCGCGCAACCAAGCCTCTGGCCAATGGTCGCGACCTTGCGCGGGCCTATTCCCCAGGCGTGGCGGAAGCCTGTTTGGAGATCAAAGCCGACCCTGCGACAGCCCGCGACTACACCTCACGCGGCAACCTTGTGGCAGTTGTCACCAATGGGACTGCGGTGTTGGGCTTGGGCAATATAGGCGGGCTTGCGTCGAAGCCGGTGATGGAAGGCAAGGCGGTTTTGTTCAAGAAATTCGCCAATATTGACTGCTTTGATATTGAGCTGAACGAAAGTGATCCCGAAAAGCTGGCCGAGATTGTTTGCGCGCTGGAGCCGACATTTGGCGCAATTAATCTTGAAGATATCAAATCGCCCGATTGCTTTGTGGTCGAGAAGATTTGTCGCGAAAAGATGAACATTCCGGTCTTCCACGATGACCAGCACGGCACGGCGATTGTTGTGGGCGCGGCGGCTACCAATGCTTTGCAAGTGGCGGGCAAGAAGTTTGAGGATATCAAGATCGTCTCAACCGGCGGTGGGGCTGCAGGGATTGCGTGCCTCAACATGCTCTTGAAACTGGGCGTGAAGCGCGAAAACGTGTGGCTGTGCGATATTGCGGGGCTGGTCTATGAGGGCCGGACGGAAGAAATGACGCCGCAAAAGGCGCAATATGCGCAGAAATCTGATCTGCGCACGCTCGACGATGTTATAGGCGACGCAGATTTGTTTTTGGGGCTGTCGGGTCCGGGCATTTTGAAGCCTGAGATGGTCGCGAAAATGGCCAAGCAGCCGATTGTCTTTGCACTTGCCAATCCGGTGCCCGAGATCTTGCCTGACGAGGTGCGCAGCGTCGCACCTGATGCAATCATTGCCACTGGGCGCAGCGATTTTCCCAATCAAGTCAATAACGTGCTGTGTTTCCC
>CAZCEW010000099.1:0-9943 GCA_964497775.1 uncultured Rhodobacterales bacterium | reverse complement strand
TTAGCCCTGCGGCATCTTCAGCGTCACGGTGCGCCCGCTCTTGGTATAGCGCAGACTGCCTTCATCGATCGCGGCCACGCGGCCTCCGTCGACGCGGTCACCGACCGAGACTTTTTTGAACTTGCCATTGGGCATGCGCACCAAGGCGCGCCGGTCTGACGAGGTGCCAAAGACGCCGATCAACGCCACGCGGCCCAAAGACAGCGCGTTATTATCGGTCGCAGCGCGGGCGACTGTGGGCCGGGTCGGCGCGGTCGGTGTCGCGCGGTTGGAGCGCGCAACGGCAGGTCCGGGCGCGCGTATAACCGCAGCGGTAGAGGCCGCTTGCGCCTCATTGCTATTCTCGCGCGGGGTGGCACGCGCAACGAGCGTTTCGATTTCGCGCGGTCGGCTTGCAGGGCGGACAGAGCGGGCAACAGCGCGCACGGTCGGCGCATCCAAAGCCTCTTGAGCGGCTTGCGCGCTTTCAGCGGCGGCCTCAGCCACGGCGCGCGCGATGGCCTCGGCCTGTGCTTGCGCATTGGCGGGGCGTTGGATCGGGCGCAAAGCTGCCAGCTGACGGCGCGACAGCCCGCCGAAATTCGCACGCTCCAGCCGTTCAACCAGATCATCGGGGCGCGCACGGGGGCGGAATTGTGCGAGGCGTTGATCTACAACAATCGGTGCGGCCTCTGGCACAGTGATGCCTTCGGGGCGCGGCAGCGCAGGCACGGGTGGAGGGCCTGCGAAAATCATCACGCCATTGACGTTCATCGCGCCATCGCGCGTGGGCTTGACCAAACCGTCTTCACCAAGCACAAATTTTGTGCCCGGAGGCGGCGGTGAAAACGGGCTTTTGATCGCCACGTCTTGCGTACGAGAGGCAAGATCGCGCAAGGCGGGCGCGTCCTCAAATTCGAGCTTGGGATCAATCGAGGCAATATAAAGATCGCCCAGATCTTGCGGCAAAGTTGCGCGCGACAGATCAGGGGCCAATTGCCAGATGCCCGAGACGGCGTAAGCGGTTTCGGCCTCAAGCTGGGAGCCCGGAGCCGGTGGGGTCGCGGGCGTATCGGCCTCCTCGACCACAACGAACTGGTCGCTGGGCGCAAGAAGAACCGGCTCATCAAGCTCGGGCAGGGTGGTGCCGCTGGGCAGCGAGGTCAGCTCG
This sequence comes from uncultured Rhodobacterales bacterium, assembly GCA_964497775.1. GTDB lineage: Bacteria > Pseudomonadota > Alphaproteobacteria > Rhodobacterales > Rhodobacteraceae > Litoreibacter. Next base: position 8,793 of record CAZCEW010000099.1, on the reverse strand, counting down.
ATTTCGGAAAACTCAGGCTCCGCCAGCAGGGCTATGTCTTGGGCGAGCTCAACCTGGAGGTCTGGTTTCACATCCTCGGTCAATGCGATCTCGGGTGCCGGCGCGCGGCCCAACAGGCGCGCCAATGTCTCGGCGGGCAGCAGCAGCGACGACAGCAACGCCAAGAGCCCCAAAGCGACGATCAGGATCAAGGTCAGGATCAGGCCGGTGCGGCGGGAATTCTCATTTAGCTGCTTGGTCGCGATGCCGCCCAACGGATCGCCCGACGTGACTTGCTTCAAGACAAGCGGATCGACCTTGCCATCCACCACGGCGCTGGCAGGCACTGCGATTTGCTTTGGCTTGATGCGCGCAAGCGGCTGCGTCTTTGGCGTGGTTATAGGCGCGGAGATCTTTGGCGCAGCCTCAGGGATGCCAATGCGCGCGGCCAGTTGCGTGACCCGTTTGCCAGCCTCGGCATCCTCGGATGTTTCCAAACGGCGCGAGGAAAACGCGGCAGGCGCACTGGGCGTTTTGTCAGGTTCCGGCGTCACTGGTGCCTCTACCTCAGGCTCAGGTGTCGCAGCTTTGGCTTTTGCAGCGGGCTTTGGCTTAGGCTCGGGCTTGGTTTCATCCGGCGCGCTGAATTCTGGTGGCGTCTCGGGCTTGGCCGCCAAATCGGGGGCAGGTTCGGGCGCTTTGACATCGGACGGCTCGACGATGCGCACAGGAGATGTGTCGACCTCAAAGCCCATTTCCGCGCCAAATTTCGACGGGCCCAAGTTTGGCTCGCCGTCAAAATGGCCGGGCTCGGGCAAGGCTGTGAACCCGATTGCATTCAGGTGGTAGGGTGCAAGGAAGCCTTCCGCCTCGCTCAGCGTTTCGCGCGCAACGGCTACGACCTTCACTTCGCGATTGCTGCCGCTGACCTTGCCGCTGGTGTCATAGACCAATTGGCTGGTCAGATAGGGCGTGCGGTCTTCTAGCGCGTCTTCAACCGATTTGCGCGTGTCGCCCTCAACCTCGACCGTCGCATAAAGCAACTGCGAGGGTGGGAGAATCAGTTTCGAGGTAAAATCCTCGCCTTCCAGACCCACGGCGACGTCGCGAAGCCCATGCAAATCGCGTGCCAAACTCGCGCTATCAAGCGAGACTTCGCGCAGCTTAACCCAGCCATCGCCCTTATCTGCACGGTGCAGAAGGACAATTCCGTCTTCCGAGAGGTCAAGCGCGAAGTTGGGTTTCATGGTCTGCCAGCATGCCTGTGGTTCGTGTCGGGACCTATATAGCAGGGTCCGCCTAGAGCCTTCAAACTACTCTAAAAGTTAACGGGTTGGAAGGCGCAGGAGACCATCTATAGTAGGTTTTCTGTACTGCCACGCCAAATATAGATAGAATCGGCGCAAACTGCGGCTGGGCACAGTGCGACGTAAAGCCTAAATTTTTGGTTAGCGGGGGCGGGCTACGCCGCCCCCACAGAATCCCTCGTTAGCCCGCGGCTTTCGCCAAGGCTTGATCGAGGTCAGCAATCAGATCATCCGCGTCCTCAATCCCAATCGAGACACGCACCACATTTGGTGCAGCACCTGCGGCCTCTTGCTGCTCTGCGGTCAATTGACGGTGCGTGGTCGAGGCCGAGTGAATAATCAGCGAGCGGGTGTCGCCAAGGTTTGCGACATGGCTAAAGATCTCAAGGCTGTCGACCAGTTTGACGCAGGCCTCATAGCCGCCTTTTACGGCGAAAGTGAACAATGCGCCCGCACCTTTCGGGCAGACAGTTTTGACCCGCTCGAAATAGGGCGAAGACTTGAGCCCCGCATAGGTGACAAAATCGACGCGTTTATCTTTCTCCAGCCAATTGGCGATTTTTTCGGCATTGTCGACATGACGCTCCATGCGCAGCGACAAGGTCTCGATGCCACACAGCGTATAATGCGCGGCTTGCGGGTTCATCGTCATGCCCAGATCACGCAGCCCGATGGCAATGCCGTGGAAGGTGAAGGCCAGCGGGCCGAAAGTCTCGGCGAATTTCAGACCGTGATAGGCAGGCTCGGGCTGGCTCAGCGACGGGAATTTATCGGATGCGCTCCAGTCGAAATTGCCCGAGTCGACGACACAGCCGCCAGTAACCGTGCCATTGCCGGTCATATATTTGGTTGTTGAATGGACCACCAAAGTCGCGCCATGCTCGATGGGGCGGTGCAGATATGGTGTGGCGGTTGTGTTGTCGATGATCAGCGGAATGCCAGCGGCATCGGCGATATCGGCAATCGCGCGCACATCCATAATATAGCCGCCCGGATTGGCAATCGCCTCGCCAAACACCGCACGGGTTTTGTCGTCGATTGCGGCTTTGACGGCGGCCGTGTCATCCATATCGACAAACTTAGCTTCCCAGCCGAAGCGTTTGATTGTTTGAGAAAATTGCGTGACCGTGCCGCCGTAAAGACGGGTCGAGACCACCACATTGCAGCCCGGCTGCATCAGCGGAAACAGCGCCATGATTTGCGCCGCATGCCCTGACGAGCAGCATACAGCCCCCACGCCGCCTTCAAGCGTCGCGATCCGTTCTTGCAACACGGCGACCGTCGGGTTGGTCAAGCGCGAATAGATGTAGCCGACCTCTTGCAGGTTGAACAACGCCGCCGCGTGATCGGCATCGCGAAACACATATGCGGTGGTTTGATAAATCGGCGTGTTGCGCGCGCCTGTGGCCGGATCGGGCCGTGCGCCTGCGTGAATTTGAAGCGTGTCGAAGCCGTAGCTTTCAGTGTCGGACATTGTGGGGTTCTCCTTGAAGGGCAGATCTTGAGCTCACCCTAGGCTTACTCTCGGCGGGCTTCAATCACGCTTACAGCTTCGAGCTGATCACACCGGTATTAAACCCGCCCATACGCAATTCGCCAAAGAGGCGCTGATACTCGATCTTGGGGCAGCGGTTTTGGATGACTGTCAGCCCGGCGGCTTCCGCCTTGGCCGCAGCCGCGTCATGCATCACGCCGATTTGCATCCAGATCGTGCGCAGATCGGGCAGGTGGGCTATTGCCTCATCAACAATCGCTGGCACCGCGTCAGAGCGGCGGAAGATGTCGACCATATCGACCTTCGCCTCCGCAGGGATATCTGCAAGGCTCGCGCAGATCGTCTGGCCAAACAGCTCCTTGCCCGCATGGCCCGGATTGACGCCGATCACTGTATAGCCCTTCAGCGTCATATAGCGGGCCACATAATAGCTGGGCCGAACGGGGTTCATCGACACGCCGACACAGGCCACCACTTTGGTGGATTTCAAAACGTCCCTGAGATGCGCGTCGGAATAGGTCATGGAGCCAAGGGATAGAGGCTTGGCCAAGCGGTGCAATAAAAAAGCGCCCGTAGATCAAGCTACGGGCGCCAGTCACGGAACGAGGGACAGTTAAAACAAAAGGCACGGTTCCGAAGCACCCTTTGTTCATTTCGACTTAGGGTGCCATCTCAATCCTTCCAGACCGGGTTACGAAGATGTGAACGGATCAGTTCAGTCGAAAATATCCTCGACCTCATCCCATGCATCATCAAGCCATTCCAAAGCGCGGCGCAAGAACGGCTCTTTGCGCTTTTTGCGTTTGCGATTGGGCAGGCGCGCAAATTGTCTTGGCTGGCGGACAGGGGCGGCTTTGGGCGCGCGCGGCTCAGGCAGTTTGAGCCATTTCATTTCGTGAAGCGGCGCGCCGCAGGCTCCACAGGCCAGCTCATGCCCTCCACGCGCTGTGGGCTTCAACATCGTGCGCGCGCTGCAATAACAACAGGTCGCGATTTTTGTGGGATGCGCCATAGGGCCTCGGGGTTAGGTGTTGCCTCTGACAGCATATAGGCTCACGGCGGCCGCATTCGAGACGTTGAGCGAGCCAAACTCGCCTGATGCGTCGATTTTCGCCAATCTGTCGCAGGTTTCTTTGGTCTTTTCGCGCAGGCCCGGACCTTCCGCGCCCAAAACCAAGGCAATCGCGCCATCCATGCCGCGCGTGGCCTCTTCCAGCGTCACATCGCCCTCGCCATCCAGCCCGATCAGGGCATATCCCATTTCACGCAAAGCACCCATCGTGGTGGCAAGGTTTTTGACCCGCAAATAGGGCTGGCGCTCTAACGCACCCGAGGCGGTCTTTGCCAAAGCGCCCGTTTCAGGGGCGGAATGGCGGTGCGGCGCGATCACGGCGCGCGCCCCGAACACTTCTGCGGAGCGCAAAATCGCGCCGACATTATGCGGATCGGTCACCCGGTCGAGCAAGATCACTCGGGCCGCTTGCCCGCGCGGGGCACACAGATCACTCAAGCTGCCCCAATCGAGCGGTTTGACCTCTAGAGCTGCCCCTTGATGAACCGATTGCGGATCAAGCGGGGCCGAAAATTTGCGCGGATCGGACAGCTCCGGCTCCATCTCGGAGGCTGCAATATCCTCGGCCAGCCTGTCGGCGGCGTTCTTGGTGACGATCAAGCGCAGCTTCACCCGCATCGGATTGCGCAACGCATCGCGCACCGCGTGCAGGCCAAACAGCCAGACGGTTTCAGCCGCACTTGCGCGGCGGTCACGTTCTTTCTGGACGACCCATTTGGGCTTTTTCATAGCGCTGCGCACCTTTTGGCGGATCGGGCCTTTGACCTATCGCTCAGGCGCGCTGGTGCCAAGGGTCAGTTTGCAGATGGTCCGCAAGATGTTCGCTGGCACATCAAAATAGATAGCTTGTGAATTACGACTTGTATGGAATTGTTTGCGGGCGGATTTTAATATTGACGGGGAGGGGGTTGGCTTATATCCCACCGCTCTAGTGGGCGACAGGCCGCAAGGTGTGGCAGGGGACTGTAACTCCCTCGCGGAGACGCACGCCTGGTTCGATTCCAGGGTCGCCCACCACTTCACCTCTCATAACAGCCGGAAGAAGCCGTATCTCTCAGTTGATCTGGATTTCCTTGCGATTGTAGCTCGCCGTTTGTGCGGAGCCGTCGTCGAAGAGAAGCTGAACAGTGATCGTCTGCAAGCTGTCCAAAGGCGCGACGACATAGGGCAGATGGGTCTCGGTTTTTAGGGCCGAGGGGTTTGCCTCGTCGCGGTGGCACGGCTCATGATCAAGCGTTTGCAGCGGGCTGCCATTATAGCTGAAATTGATCTGCGTGATGCCGCAGCGATAGACCAGCAGGGTCGTGAAATAGAGCAGGTCTTGACCGTCAAAGGGGCGAATTGCCACCCATTGCGGCTTGATCATCTCTAGGATCGGTTTGACTTCGGCTGCGGTCGTGAAGCCCTGTGCTGGCGCGTGCTGCGGGATCAGGGCCAAGGCGAGGGCGGTCAAAATACGCATGAGATTAGCCTCCGGGTAAGGTGTTGTGGGGCAAGTATCACCCCAGATCATGCGCGATGGCAACAAATCTGAGGCGATCTGCGTCTTTGGCTTTCGCGCATGTCTCGGATTTTGTAGGGTCATATCAGACCCCGCAAGAGGGCCACGGACAGATCGAGCATGGCATCTAAGACCGCAACCAAAGCCCCCTCCAAGAAGGCCGCTTCCCAAAAGGCGGCCAAGGCTAAACCTGAGTCTAAGGCGAAGGCTAAACCCGCGCCCCGCAAGAAGGCCGCGACGCCAATACCTGCCCCACCAATGCGCAGCGAAGTGTTCAATATCGTGGCCGTGGGCCAAGGCGGGCGGTTGCAATATGAGGCGGTGCTGATGGTGGCGTCTTTGCGCCAGACCAACCCGGATTTCAAAGGCCGCGTGTTGATTGCCGAGCCGCAGATGAACCATCGCTGGGACAAATCTCCCGTCATGGGCAATGGTGCGGTGCGTGACGCGCTCGAGATGCTGGGCGCGGAGATCGTGCCGTTTGAAAACGAAGTTTTCGGCTGCGGCTACCCTTACGGCAATAAGATCGAGATGCTGCAAGCTATGCCCGAAGGCGAGCCGTTCTTGTTTTTGGACACCGACACGCTGATCACCGGTGATCTGAGCCGTGTGCCGTTTGATTTCAACCGCCCCACCGCATCAATGAAGCGCGAAGGCACATGGCCTCAATTGGAACTTTACGGTCCGGGTTACGGCGCGATCTGGGGCTCGCTTTATGACAAATTCGGGCTCGATTTTGAAAGCTCGCTTGATCTGGATCAGCCCGATGAGTTCTGGAAGCGCTATCTCTATTTCAACGCGGGCTTCTTTCACTATCGCTGCCCGCATGAATTTGGCCGGATTTTCCTGAACTTCGCCCATCAGATCCGTGACGACCCGCCTAAGGAGTTGGTATGTCAGGAAATGAAGCCTTGGCTTGACCAAGTGGCTTTGCCGTTGGTCATCCATGCGCTGGGCGGCGGGCGGGATGCCGGCGTGTCCGATCTGATGGATCACGATGTGACGTGCCATTACCGCGTGCTGCCTTTGCTTTATGCGCGCGAGCGCGATCACGTGGTCGATGTGCTAGAGACCGTGACGGCGCCCAATAAGATCAAGAAAGTGCTCAAGCAATATGACCCGTTCAAACGGATCATCTATCAAGGTCGCGGCCACAAAGTGCGCGCGATGTTTGATCGCGACAACCTGCCAAGACGCGAGCAAGCCTTGCGCAACAAAATCAAGAAAGCGCGGCTTTGGATGCGGTGAGATTTGGGGCTCTGCCCCTTTCGGGCTGACGCCCGAAATTCCCCGAGGTTTTTTGGCCAGGATGAAACTTAAGAGTTGCGCGCGGCTTTCTCGGCCAGTCCTGATTGGGCTTGTCTGCGTTCCAGTTCTGCCATGACATCGCTGAGCGCCACATCGCGTGACGCCAGCATCACCATCAGATGATAGAGCACATCTGCCGCCTCATTGCGCAGGTTTTCCCGGTCGCCTTTGACGGCGGCGATAATGGCCTCCACCGCCTCCTCGCCGAATTTCTCGGCGCATTTCTCAGGGCCTTGGGTTAGAAGCTTTGCGGTCCAAGAGCTTTCCGGATCGGCTGATTTGCGCGTGGCAATCGTCATTTCCAAATCGTCCAATGTCATGCGCCCAACCTCATATTCAAGCCCGCCTTGGCCATATGCGCCTTAGCCTCGGCAATTGTGAAATCTCCGAAGTGAAAGATTGATGCTGCCAGCACCGCATCCGCGCCGCCTTTCGTCACACCTTCCACCAAATGATCGAGCGTGCCGACACCGCCTGAGGCAATCACCGGCACGCGCACTGCATCTGAAATCGCGCGGGTCAGCGGTAGGTTAAAGCCCGCGCGGGTCCCGTCGCGGTCCATCGAGGTCAGCAAGATCTCTCCCGCGCCTTTGGCGGTGACGGTCTTGGCGAAGTCTACGGCGTCTATTCCGGTTTCCTTGCGCCCGCCATGGGTGAAGATTTCCCATTTGCCGGGCGAGACGGTTTTGGCATCAATGGCCACCACAATGCATTGGCTGCCAAACCTGTTTGCAGCATCTGATACGACATCCGGATCAGCCACTGCCGCCGAATTGAACGAGACTTTATCGGCCCCCGCCAGCAGCAATTTGCGCACATCGTCATGGGTGCGCACGCCGCCGCCGACGGTCAGCGGGATATAGCAGGCCTCGGCCGTGCGGGTGACCACATCAAACATCGTGCCGCGGTTTTCATGCGTGGCGTTGATATCGAGAAAACACAGCTCGTCCGCGCCTGCTGCATCATAGGCTTTCGCGGCCTCCACCGGATCGCCCGCATCGCGCAGACCAACGAAGTTCACGCCCTTGACCACACGCCCATCTTTGACGTCGAGACAGGGGATGATGCGGGTTTTGAGCATATGCTGGCCTCTTCTCACGGGGTTGTGCGTGTACCTAATGCCAAAAGCTGGCATAGACCAGAGTGGGAGACAAACCTGAGCGAGAGGATTTATTACATGAAGAGATTGATTATGGCCGCAGCGATGGCTGCAATGACAAGCGGAGCAGCAATGGCGGGTGATTTGGTAACGGTCAAAACGGATAAATCCGTGGCAGAGGCGATGGACGCATTGGTCGCGGCCGTGGAAGGCGCGGGTGCGACTGTGTTTGCACGGATCAATCACACGGCAGGCGCCGAGAGCGCGGGGCTGTCGATGGATGACGCGCAAACCTTGATCTTTGGCAACCCGAAACTGGGCACGCCTGCGATGAATGACGACATCCGTGCAGCCCTTTATCTGCCTTTGAAAGTCGCAGCCATTTCCCCACCCGAGGGAGGCGTGATGTTCGTTTATGAAGCGCCTGCCGATATGCTGGGCGATCTGAGCATTCCTGCGGATGCCAAATACGTTCAGATGATGACCGGCGCTTTGGCAAAGCTGACCGAGAAGGCCGCGAATTAGGCCTTTAGCACATCGAGTGCCTCTTTCAGGTCGATCGCGCCATCATAAAGCGCACGGCCTGAAATTGCGCCATCCAGCGGCGCGCCTGAGGCTTTGAGCGCGCGCAAGTCATCAAGCGATGACACTCCACCAGATGCGATCACCGGGATCGACACGGCGCGCGCAAGGGCGGCTGTGGCCTCGACATTGGGGCCTTGCATGGCGCCGTCGCGGTTGATGTCGGTGTAAATCAGCGCCGAGACGCCGGCATCTTCGAACTTGCGGGCCAGATCGGTGACTTCCATATCCGTCTCATCGGCCCAGCCGCGGGTGGCCACCATGCCGTTACGCGCGTCCAGCCCGATGGCGACGTGACCGGGGAAAGCTTTTGCGGCCTCGCGCACCAGATCGGGGTTTTCAACCGCGACCGTGCCCAAGATCACGCGCGCCAGACCTTTATCGAGCCAGCGCTCAATCGTGGCCATGTCGCGGATGCCGCCTCCCAGTTGGGCAGGCACGGATGTGGCT
>CAZCEW010000098.1:0-10051 GCA_964497775.1 uncultured Rhodobacterales bacterium | reverse complement strand
GCTGAGGACGCTGCTGAAGAAAAAGCCGAGTAATTGGCACTTGCGTCAGGGGAGCCTTAGCGCTTCCCTGACAGCATCTCACCTTCACGATATTTCAACTTCAAGGGGCGCGCTATGAGCCGGATTGTTGTCGGTGTCATCGCAGGCGCATTTGGCGTCAAAGGCGAAGTGCGGCTGAAAAGCTTCTGCGCCGAGCCTAGCGACATCGCCAATTACGCGCCGCTTCAGGCGGAAGATGGCACAGAATATTCCATCAAGATCAATCGCGCCGTCAAAGGCGGGTTCGCCGCGCGCCTGTCGGGCATCCGGTTTCGCGACGAGGCGGAGAATCTGCGCGGCACCAAGCTTTATGCCGATCGCGAACTGCTGCCTGCCCTGCCCGATGATGAATATTACTACACAGATCTGATCGGCCTAGACGTGCTCGACACAGGCGGAGAAGTTATCGGCAGGATTGCTGACGTCCAAAATCACGGTGCAGGTGATATCATCGAAATCCACGGGCCCGCCATCAAAGACGTGCTTTTGTTGGCCTTCACACGCGACGCGGTGCCGACCGTCGATCTGAGCGCTGGCCGCGTGATCATCGATCCGCCCGAAGAGACGTCAGGCAAGGATGATGGCTGACAAACCCAACCTGTCGCATGGTCGCAAATCTATCTCGGCCTCGCTCACCCCGCGCGATCTGATCGAAGGTCCGCAGCGGCTGAAAGGCGCGTGGTGCGCGAAGATCATCACCCTTTTCCCTGAAGCCTTCCCCGGCGTCCTTGGCGCGTCGCTCACCGGAAAGGCGTTGAAAGATGACCTCTGGTCGCTTGAAACCATCGATCTGCGCTCATTTGGCATCGGCAAGCATCGCAATGTCGACGACACGCCTTATGGCGGCGGAGCTGGCATGGTCCTGCGCGCCGATGTAGTCGGCAAAGCCCTTGATCACGCGGCGCAAGGCACGACCGATGACCGCGCCAAATGGCCTGTGGTCTACCTCTCGCCACGTGGCACGCCTTTTACGCAAGCCAAAGCCGCGCGCTGGGCGAAAGCCGAAGGGATCACCCTGCTTTGCGGACGCTTTGAAGGCGTCGATCAACGCGTGCTCGATCACTACGAGGTGGAAGAGGTCTCGCTCGGTGATTTCGTCCTCACAGGCGGAGAGATCGCAGCCCAAGCCATGATCGACGCAACAGTGCGCCTGCGCGCAGGCGTTTTGGGCAATGAGGCATCAAGCGAGGAGGAAAGTTTCTCCGACGGCTTGCTAGAGCATCCACATTACACGCGCCCCCCGGATTGGAACGGGCTGAGCGTGCCAGATGTGCTGACCTCGGGCGATCACGGCAAGATTGAACAATGGCGCCAAGAGATGTCGGAAGAAGTGACAAAACAGCGCCGCCCAGACCTGTGGAAAGCGCGATAAGACACGCGCGCGCATGCAAGGTCTTGATCCATCGCGCAAACCCCCATATACCCCGCTAATCTGGAATCAGAACACTGACCGGAGCCTTTGTTTTATTGACGATCCCGCGCGGTTTCTTCGCCGCATTCAGGGACGCGAAACAAAAGCACTCAAAAGCAACGTCGACCTAACCTCTGGCGGGCGCATCATGCGGACCCGGAAGAAGACCAAGAGCTCTGAGGACGCGAGACATATTCACCGGGCAAACCGGGATCATATATAAGGAGCGTTTCAGATGGATCTGATCGCAGAACTTGAAGCGGAACAAATCTCCGCACTGGGACATGACATCCCGGATTTCAAAGCGGGTGACACCATCCGCGTCGGTTACAAAGTGACCGAAGGCACGCGCAGCCGTGTCCAAAACTACGAAGGCGTGTGCATCGCGCGCAATAACGGCACTGGCATCGCTGGTAGCTTTTGCGTCCGCAAGATCTCCTTTGGCGAAGGCGTGGAGCGTGTATTCCCGCTGCATTCGACAAATATCGACAGCATCACCGTTATCCGTCGCGGCCGTGTGCGTCGCGCCAAGCTGTACTACCTGCGCTCGCGTCGTGGTAAATCCGCACGTATCGCAGAAGACACCAATTACAAAGCGCCCAAGGCGTAAAGGAGAGCTGTCATGAAGAAAGACACGCACCCAGATTATCACATGATCAATGTCAAAATGACCAATGGCGATATTGTGCAGATGAAATCAACCTGGGGCGCCGAAGGCGACCAGCTGGCATTGGACATCGATCCATCCGCTCACCCTGCCTGGACCGGCGGCAACCAAAAGCTGATGGATACCGGCGGACGGGTTTCCAAGTTCAAGAACAAGTACGAAGGTTTGGGCTTCTAATCAGCCGCTCCTTTGGAACCAATCTATGCGCCGTCCTGTCACTCAGGGCGGCGCTTTTCGTTTGAGCGCGAGTGCAATTTAGCCAAGAGCTTGAATGGGTTAGAAATGGCCCCTCAGGTGAAAATCGGCAACTACCTGCCGAAAACACCCAATGACACCCCCAAATCAATGCCCTCCATGGGTTCGGGCCAGATTTCAGCCCGTATCTCGCCAGAAAGCCGCCTTAGTCCGAAAATACTCAACAATCATCGTACTAACCTTAATGAGGGACATCTAATGGAAACGATCACTACAGTTCTCGCTCTGAGCACAGAGCCATTTGTATCGGCCGCATATCTGACCGGCGTAGCATTGTTCTATCTCGTGATGCAGCGCACATTGAAGCACCGTGCGGCGACATCATTTGAAGGCGCAGCCCTCTGATCTAAGCCTAAAACACCTGGCCTCGCGGCGGCACATAGGCAACCAGCCTCAACGCCGCCCGCGAGGGCGAGTTGCCGTTTTCGCAACGACCGACAGAAAAACACCTCCAAAGACAAACGCTCGCTTCCGCTTACGCATGTGGCCTTCTATAGTCCGCTTGAAGGCCCTCAAGAGGCCAGTCGAGACAGTAACGGGAAGAAACTATGGCCGCGCATATTATCGTATTTGGCAACGAGAAGGGCGGATCGGGCAAATCCACCAATTGCATGCACGTCACCACGGCGCTTGTGCGCATGGGGTTCACGGTTGGCGCCCTTGATCTGGACCTGCGCCAAAAGAGCTTTTCGCGCTACTGCGACAACCGCAAGCGCTTCTCGCAGAAAAACGATCTCGACCTGAAATGGCCGGAAGTTGTGGCGCTGCCAGACGTTGATCGCGCCTCACTCGCACCGGGCGAGAACATCTATGACCGCCGCTTGTCAGAGGCCGTGGCCGGCATGGAAGGCCGCTTTGATTTCATCGTCATCGACTGCCCCGGCTCGCATACACGGTTGAGCCAAGTGGCGCATTCGCTGGCTGACACGCTTGTCACGCCACTCAATGACAGCTTCATCGACTTTGATCTTCTGGCGCGAATGGATCCCGAGACGCAGGAAATTCTGGGGCCGTCGGTCTATTCAGAGATGGTCTGGCAAGCGCGTCAGCTGCGCGCTCAGGCTGGCCTCACCCCGATTGACTGGATTGTCGTGCGCAACCGTGTCGGCACACAGCGCATGCATAACAAGCGTAAGATCACGGATGCGGTCGAACGTCTGGCCTCGCGGATCGGATTTCGCGTCGCCCCCGGATTTTCCGAGCGTGTGATCTTCCGAGAGCTCTTCCCACGCGGCCTGACCTTGCTTGATTTGTCTGAGATCGGGGTCAAGAACCTCAACATCTCGAACGTTGCGGCGCGTCAGGAATTGCGTGATTTGATGAAGGCTCTCAACCTGCCGGGCGTCAACGTCAACTTCTAACGCTACTGTAAACCCGGCGTGAAGACTTGCTGGGCCTGTCTGTTTTTCAAAGCGGACAGCGAATTGACCCCGGAGCTCAGCTTGCCATTTTGGATCGATGGGCTGCCCGCCGGAGCGGTCGGGTCACCAAAAACGCTGGAATAATAGCCCATGACACGTTCCAGTGCCTCTGGGTTTTTCTGAACATAGTCAAAGGAGTATTGTGTGAACTTCGCGCGGTACTCGGCAATATTGACGTCGCCATTGCGCACAGCAACGCCCAGCATCAGCCCTAAAGCCAGCATAAAGCCCAGCCAAAACAGCTGGATCTTCTTGTAAAGAGCGCTCAGGAATTTCACGTGCTAGTTTCGTCCCAAACGTTTGATCGGGTCATTCGCGTTGTTCTGAGCGTCAATATAGGGGTCAAACAAGGTGGGCCCGGTTGCGACCCCCATTTCGTTGGCCATACCCAAGGAGGCTTTCACACCGTCGATCATATCCCAAAATGAGAAATTTGCCATCGGGTCGTTTTCTGCCGCGCGACGCGCGTGAAGTGCGCCCAAGGTTGATCCTTCGGTCTCGCCTGAACCCGACATCGATTTGGCATAGTCAAAAACCCGCTCCAACATGCCCTTTTGGGGGGCCTTTTGTGACTTCGAACTGGTCGAGACGAACTTCGCGCCTTGAGACGGCGCTTCGGGTGGGGCCGTGACATAGGCGGCCACGACAACCACCATACACAAGGCTGCAGCCATTCTAAGAAGAAGCATCAATCGCATAAGAAATCCCACTTTTCGTTCCAAATACGGGACGTAGGGAACGAAAATTATGCGGCCAATTCTGGGCGAAATGGGGTAATCATGGTGCCGATTGAGACCAATTGGCGCTAAGACTTACTCTTCTCGCCCTGCACGCGCGCCTCCGAGAGAGTTTGCGCCGGTGTCAAAGCCTCTGGATCAACGACAAGCTCGATCAGGTAGCCCGTTTTGGCCGCCCTCGCGCGCTCCAAAGCCGCCGGGAAATCAGCCGACTTCTCAACCTTCTCTCCTCCAAGCCCAAACGCCTTGGCATAAGCAACAAAATCAGGATTCTCTAACACCGTCGACATCACCCGCGCCGGATATGTGCGCTCTTGATGCATGCGGATCGTGCCATACATCCCGTTGTTTACAATCACAAAAATAACGGGTGCGCCAAATTGGTGAGCCGTGGCAAGCTCTTGCGAGGTCATCATGAAGCAGCCGTCGCCCGCCAGACAGATCACTTCGCGTTCCGGGTGCAATAGCTTGGCCGCGACCGCCGCCGGGACACCGTAGCCCATCGACCCGCTGGTGGGTGCCAACTGCGTGCGGTAGCTGCGATGGCTGTGAAATCTGTGCAGCCAAACGGCATAATTACCCGCCCCATTGGTGTAGATCGTGTCCTGAGGCAAATGTGAGCTCATATGGGCAATGACATCGCTCATATTCACTGCGCCGGGCACCTCCACAGGTTTGCGAAACGCGGTGAGGTCTGAGTGCAGGCTCGTGCCCCAGTCAGCGGCGCGTGTTTTGACCTCAGGGCTAATCTGATCCAAGGCAGCTTGTAAAAACGCTTTGGGGGGCGAGGCAATCGCCAAATCGGGCGCATAGACATGGCCCAGCTCATCACTGCCCGCGTGAATATGGACGAACCGCATCTGCGGCGTCGGAATATCAATTAAATCATAGCCTTGGGTCGTCATCTCGCCCAAACGCGGGCCCAGCGCGATCAGCAGATCGACCTCCTCTTTCAAGGCCTTACGCAAGGACGGAGGCGGCGCGATGCCGATGACACCGGCAAAATTCGGATGATCATTGTCGATATAGTCCTGACGCCGAAACGCGGTCGCCACCGGCAAATTGAACGTCTCCGCAAACCGAGCCGCAAGCGCCGCACATTCAGCGTCCCACCCTGCTCCGCCAACAACCAGCATCGGCTTTTGCGCCTCAGCCAGCATCTTTGACAGATCTTCCAGCGCAGCCGAAGTTGGACCGGATTGCGCCAAAGCTGCTGGTTGAAGGTCTGCGGCAGACACAACATCGGTCAGCATATCCTCTGGCAAGGCCAGAACCACAGGCCCCGGGCGCCCCGATTGCGCCAGATGCCATGCGCGCGAGATATATTCGGGGATCCGCGCCGCATCATCAATTTGCGCCACCCATTTCGCCATCTGACCAAACATCCGGCGATAATCCATCTCTTGAAACGCATCGCGGTCGATCATGTCGCGACCCACCTGGCCGATCAGAACAATCATTGGCGTGCTGTCTTGGAAAGCCGTGTGCACCCCGTTCGAGGCATTCGTGGCCCCCGGGCCGCGCGTCACTGCACAAATGCCCGGCTTGCCTGTCAGTTTGCCATAGGCTTCGGCCATATTAGACGCGCCAGATTCGTGGCGGCACGTGATCGTGCGGATCTGATCTTGATGATTGTGCAGCCCGTCCAGCAGGTCGAGAAAGCTCTCGCCCGGCACGCAATAGACAAACTCTGCGCCCAAAATCGCCAGCTGATCCGCCAAAATCTGACCACCAGAGCGAGGCCGTAGAGGCGTTGATTTCTTGTTCGTCATGACATGCCCCCTCGCGGCTCGACACTCATTAAACCCTTGTTTTTCATGAGTTCAACCCTTCCACCGGATGATCCAAAGCCGTCATGATCCCGCGCAGCTCTGCCAGACCTTTCAGGCGTCCTATCGCGGGGTAGCCGGGCTGCCCTTTGCGGGTGAGATCATCAAGAATATCCTGCCCGTGATCAGGCCGCATCGGAATTTGCGCGTCTTTGCGCCCTTCTGTGGCCCGCCTGCGCTCCTCACGGGTCACGGCTGCGATCAACGCCACCATATCCGTGCCCCCTTCAAGATGTTCCGCCTCGTGAAAAGAGCCGCGAATATCGGAGCTTTCGCGTGCAACATTACGCAGATGCAAGAAATGCACCTTATCGCCCAAGCGCTCCATCATGCCAGCCAGATCATTATCGGGCCGCGCGCCCAGCGAGCCAGAGCAGAGCGTGATCCCATTTGCCGGACTGTCGACTGCGCTCACAATCGCTGCGTAATCGGTCTCACATGACATGATGCGTGGCAGACCGAGCAGAGGAAATGGCGGATCATCGGGGTGACAGCACAGGCGTAGGCCTAGTTCTTCTGCGACGGGGACGACATGTTCGAGAAAGGCAATCAAATGAGCCCTCAAGCGCGCCGCATCGATCCCGGCATAAGCTGATACCTCGCGGCGCAGATCGTCGAGGCTCATCTTATCCGCCCCGCCGGGCAGGCCGAACGCGATATTGGCGGCAAGCTCGGCCTTTCGGTCCCCAGACATATTGTCAAACCGCGCACGGGCCTGTTCGCAAATCTCTTTTGGGAAATCATCCGGCGCCTCAGCACGCTCAAAAATGAACAGATCAAAGGCTGCGAAATCTATCAGATCGAACCGCATACAGGTGCCACCGTGCTCAACGCGGTAGGCGAGATCAGTGCGGGTCCAGTCAAGAACCGGCATGAAATTGTAGCAAATCACCTCGATCCCAGCCGCTGCCAGATTGCGCAGGCTGTCACAGTAGTGATCAAGATGGGCGCGCCAATCGCCTGTTTGGCGCTTGATATCTTCCGACACCGGCAGGCTTTCGACCACATCCCAGCTCAGACCCGATGCCGAGCCGTCGGAATACATCGAAATCTCGCGCTGACGCTGCTTGATCTGTTCAAGCGGCCAGACCTTGCCCGCAGCAATATAATGCAAGGCGCTCACAACACCCTCGACACCGGCCTGACGCATATCTGCCAAAGACACCGAATCATCCGGGCCAAACCAACGCCAAGTCTGTTTCATGCAATGCCCTTTGAATGTCTGAAAGAAGCCTCTGCGCCCACGATAGAAGGCATAACAGGCGACACGCAACACCCTGCGCGCCCAATATTAATCTTCGTTCATCCTCGGTTCATGTTGGACGCGCTATACCTGTTTCAAGTTAAGACGGCCGAATTAGTAAATTCCCTCCAAAAGCCGCTTTTCGCAAGCGCCGACCCCCTTCCTGCTCTCCGACAGCTGGAAGGGGGTCGAAAAATCCCTCCGATTAAGCAGCCCGGCGATTTTCCTCTGAAATCGCCGGCGCTTTGCTTTTGGGGCCTCAATCCCTCTCAAAACCGCCCAATCGCCATAAAATTTCCAGATTTTGCGGCTAAATCTGCGCTCTATGAGAATACTACTTGCTGAAGATGAACCTCTGCTATGTGAGCAGATCAAGAAACTGCTCACCACCGAGGGCCGAGTGGTTGATGTCGTCAATGACGGCGTCGAGGCGCATTTTATGGGCTCGACCGAGCCCTATGACATGATCATCCTCGATATCGGCCTGCCAGAGCGTGACGGCATCTCGGTGCTGCGCGAATGGCGCGAAGAAGGGATTGCGACCCCTGTTCTGATCCTGACCGCCCGCGACGGGTGGAGCGAACGCGTCGATGGGCTTGATGCAGGCGCTGACGACTACATGACCAAGCCATTTCATATGCCAGAGCTAGCAGCCCGCGTGCGCGCAATGCTGCGGCGTCAAAGTGGCCATGTGAACCCGGTTTTCGAGAAAGAAGACATCGTGTTTGATGTGAAATCCGGCCGTGTCTCGCAAGGGGGCGAACCCGTTGATCTAACGGCGCAGGAAGTCGCCGTGCTGTCTTACCTGTTCCACAATAGCGGGCGGATGATTTCGCGCACCGAATTGTCAGAACATATCTACGAATATGATGGCGACCGCGACAGCAATACCATCGCCGTCTTCGTCACCCGATTGCGCAAAAAGCTCGGATCAGACCTGATCACCACAATCCGGGGTCGCGGATATATGATCGACGCCGCCTGATGCTATCGCTTCGGCGCAGAGCGCTTATCGCCGGCGCCGTCTCGGCCGCATTGTCCATCATCATCGGCGGGCTTGCGCTGTCTTCCTACATTGATCGCAAAGTCCTGGAGCGTTTCGATCGGACCTTGCAGGAGCGTCATACCCATCTGGTTGTTGGCCTTTCCGCGGCCAACCAAGACCCTGATCGCCTGCAACAATTGATTTTCGATCCGGCCTATCAAACCCCGCGCTCTGGCCGGTATTGGCAGCTTTCCAGCCAAAACGGCGACACCTACACCTCGCCATCGCTGATGGGCACCTCGGTGCCCGAGCCGCAGCGCCCCGGCACCGCTATCACGTTTTGGAACATGATCGGACCCGAAGGCGAAGCCCTGCGCGGCGCATTTGAGCAGATCACTTTGGAAGATGGCAGCATCTGGGGCGTGAGCGTGGCCGAAACCCAAGCCGCGTTGATCAGCGAAGGCTATGAAACACACCGCAGCCTGACGCTGGCCTTCATGCTTGTGGGTGTGATCGGGCTTGGCGGCACTTTGCTGCTGGTGTCCTTTATTCACGGACCCCTTAGAAAGCTGCAAGAAGATGTCACCCAGCGCTGGAAAAGCGGTGACGAGATCAAACCCGAAGACTACCCCGAAGAGGTCGCGCCGCTGGTCGAAGACATCAACGAATTGCTGCACCGCAACCGCGACATCGTTGATCGCTCCCGCAGACAGGCCGCCGATCTGGCCCATTCGCTCAAGACGCCCACTTCAATCCTGCGCAACGAGCTTGAAGCGCTCTCCTCAAATGGCGCGGAGGTCTCTGACGCTCAGGACGCGCTGGAGCGTGTAGATGCGCAGCTCAGCCGATCATTGGCACGGATGCGCGCGGCCAACTCCGCGCAAACCACGCATGCGCGCACCAACCTTTCGAACTCCATTGCCCGCCTGTCGCGACTGTTCTCGATCATTGCAGAACGCGAAGGCAAATCGCTGGAAACGCAATCGGCCAATGGCATCTCGATCCGCATGGACACGCAAGACATTGAAGAAGTCATCGGCAATCTGGTCGATAACGCGATCAAATGGGCGGAGGAAAATATCCGCCTGACCGCGAGCCAAACCGAAGAATTCATCAAAATCTCAATAGAAGATGACGGCCCCGGCATCCCCGATGAGGCCAAACGCGACGCGCTCCGCTCCGGCGGCAGGCTCGATACCTCCAAACCCGGCACCGGCCTCGGCCTCGCCATCGCCGTAGACTTGCTGCAAGCCTATGGCGCAAGCCTGACGTTGAACCAATCCGAGGCTTTGGGAGGTCTCGCCGTAAGAGTCCTCATCCCGCGGTCTATGACGTGAGAATGTGACAGCAGTGGTCTGAAATGGCGCCCGCGTAAAATTCGGGCTTCTTGATCATGTCACTGAAAATATTGGCGCGCTGGGGAGGATTCGAACCCCCGACCCCTTGATTCGTAGTCAAGTACTC
>CAZCEW010000097.1:0-10055 GCA_964497775.1 uncultured Rhodobacterales bacterium | reverse complement strand
CTGCCCCCCGGTCGAGGCGACAGCCTCAATCGCGCCGGCCGCTTCTTTGCGATAGCCACTCTTTCGCATCAGCGGGATCGAGATCGGCCCGGTTGTCAGAACATTGGCAACCGCAGTGCCCGAAATCATTCCCATCAGGCTGGACCCGACAACGGCGGCCTTTGCTGGCCCCCCGCGCATCCGGCCCGTCAGACCTTTGGCGAAATCCATCAGCACTTGTCCCGCGCCGGTCTTTTCCAATAGAGCGCCCAGCACGACAACGCCGGTCACGAATGTCGCGCTGACCCCAAGTGGCGTGCCAAAGATACCGCCGCCGCCAAGATACAACTGCGCCGTTACGCGTTTCAGAGAGTATCCGCGATGCGCCAGCCCATCGGGCAGATAGGCACCCAACAGGCCGTAGCCGATGAAGATTGCCGCCAGAATAACGATAGGCCAGCCAATGGTTCGACGGCAGGCGTCGAACAGAGCGATGACCAGAATTACGGCAAAGATGATCTCATAATCCGTGATCTCGCCCCAGCGGTCATTGATGGCGTCGAAATTGACGATGTGGTGCCCGGTGGCGATGATGCCTGCGGCCAATACGACAAGGATCCAGAGCTTTTGTAGGGTGGCACTCAGTCCGCTCACCCCGTCCGCCCTTACCAACGTGCGCAAGGCCGCAAAATAGACCAGTGCCATGACCAAAAGCAAATGCGCGCTGCGCTGTAGCCCGTCCGGGAAAACCCCGAAATAGGCCGTATAAAGCGTCAGGCCGACCAGCAGAACGGACACGATGCCGATGGCCCAGTCAAAGACCTTTTCTGGCAACGCGTTAAGCATAAGCCGCCCCTTTGTCATGATCCGACGCATGTGCGTTCAGACGTTCAAAATCCAGTCGGTCCGAGTAGCAGAATGTGTGCAGCGCCAGTAATGATGCTGCTTCGGCGGGGGACACCTCACCTTTTACCAGCCGGAAACCACTGTCGGGACCATATCCAAATTCGGCGTTCAGCTTCTCTTCGGCACCGTTGAAATAGGCGCTATTGGACCCAAGCGTTCCGCTTAGGATAATCAATTGGGGCGCAAGGAGCTTCGTCAGCGGGTCTAGCGCTTCGGCCAGAAGACCACCTGCTTCGTTCAGATGTACCGTGTTTGCGTCGTTATGTACGAGATCCGAAAGCGACGTTGCATAGACCGGAAGTTTCGAACGCTCAAACGTATCGTGATCAAGCGTGCGCAGTTTTGCCAGCAACCCAAAGCCCGTGGCCGAAAGGTTTAGGCAGTCATCTCTGCCACATGTGCAGCGCAGTGGCCGGCGATGAGACCGAAAATGGCCGATTCGCCCAGCGTCACCTGTAGCGCCCCGCACGACGCGCCCTTCGGACACGACACCAACACCGGCAAAGGTTGCGACGTGGGCCAACGCAAACTCCGAAACACCTTGTGCGGCACCGAACCGCATTTCCGAAAGCGCAAGCGCGTTGGCAATGTTTTCAATCACGACGGGCAGGCCAGTGTTGTGGCGCACTTCGTCCCAGAACTGACCCCCGTCGTTGTCCCAACCAAAGTACTCGGAGCGGATAATCTTGCTGCGATCCGGCGACGTTTTGGCGGACAGGGCCACGCCAACGCCGACGATCCGGCTTGTGTTGATGCCTGTATCCTTGATCAGGTCGCGCAGAGCATTTGAATAAATCCGAGCGGTTTCAGTCGCGTCTTCAAAAGAGCTGTTACTGACCTCTCTGCGGGCGATCGTCTGCCCGTTTGCATCACAGATCGACACTTCTGAGAAATAGGCCGAGACGGTGATGCCAGCGGCAACAACACCTTTGGGATTGATCCGCAGGCCCTTGCGCGGACGACCAAGCCGACGCTGACTACTCGAGTTTTCTTCGGAAAGCTCGAATTCTTCGATGATCTCGGCCCCAAGCAGATCCCGCGCGATGCGGGTTGCGGCCATCTCGGAAAACCCAAAGCGACGGGCCAATTCGGCACGCGATACTCCCGGTTCTGCCTGAATGCGGCTCAGCATGAGCCCCCGGTGCGTGCGACGCAGACTTGCTGGGGTTGAGCTTGATGATTCTTTATTAACCATCTGTTAGTTTGTAATGATGGCGCGCAAGGTCTGTCAAACATTTCATGCTCAGCTGTTCGGTTTCTATCAGTTGACGGCATCGTGCCCGTCCGTTGAAAGATAGGCCGGCAACGCTGCGTCTCCCGAAATGATTGCTGCCACATCTTCTTGTGAAAGCTCAGGAAAATGCGGTGCGATCGGTTCCACCTTTGGCAGCCGTCGATTGGCCTTGGTGCCATCCACGCCGCCGGAACCGCGGCGCACGTAACGTGTCTCGTCACCCTTGCGCGCAATGAAATCCCAATCTTCGGGAACACCGGGTGTGGTCTTCAAAAACAGTCGCTCGGCCTGGCTGGTGCGAATCTGTTGGTCGATCTCTGCCGGATCCCATCCGTCCAACAGAATGGCTTTCAACCGCTGATATATGTCCGCGTGCGCAGGATTGTCCGCAACATTCTGCAGCTCATTCGGGTCCGCCTTCAGATCGTACAACAGATCTGGATGACCATGGGTATAGATCAGCTTGAACTGGCCCTGACGTACCATGCGGTAGGGCACGCAAGGCCCAATCCCGTAGTAATCCGATATCACCAGATCACGCGTCGCCGCGCCGTTCAAAGCAGGCTCAAGACTTTCGCCATCACACGGCAAGCTCACCTCGCCGCCGCCAATACCTACTAGCGTTGGCAACAAATCAACCAGCGAGACGCAGTCTTTGACACGACGCGGCGCATATTTTTCGGGCGCTGAGACCATCAATGGCACGCGCGCTGACCATTCATAGAAACTCTGTTTGAACCACATGCCGCGCTCGCCCAGCATCTCGCCGTGGTCTGCGCAGAAGATCACAACTGTGTTGTCAGCCTGACCACTCGCCTTCAGCGCATCGAGAACTTCTCCGACCTTGTCGTCGATGAATGAGATCATCGCGTAATACCCATGCCGCGCGCGCCGCAGATCGTCCTGCGTGACGCGGTGACGGTGCCTCCCATGTGCAAAGAACAGCGCGCGGGACGCATAGTCGAGATCCTCGAACGGCAAGGCACCGACCTGTGGCACATCAATGTCGTCTGGATCATAGCGATCCCAGTATTTCTGGTCCGCAACAAAGGGGGTATGCGGGCTTGTAAAGGATGCAATCTGAAACCAAGGCCCCGTATCATCGCCCCGCCGCGCAAGATCATAGATCGTCTGCACTGTGGCGTGGGCGACTTCCTCGTCAAAATCCTCTTGCAAAGTCCGCGCTGCTGGCCCGGCATCGACGACACCGTTCAGCCCTGTGGCCGAGGGCACGTAGGCCGGGCCAGCCTGCCAGTCCGCCACCCAGTCAAACCCTGAGGGATAGACATCCGTCACAGTGCGTTCGTCAAAGCCATGCGTTTGATCAGGGCCGATAAAGTGCATCTTGCCTGACAACACCGTGTGATAGCCGAGGTGACGCAAATGGTGCGCCATGGTCGGCCGGCTGCTTGGCAGTTCGCAGGCGTTGTCCCAAACCTTGATCGCAGGCGTCAACCGACCCGACATCATTGACGCGCGCGACGGTACGCAAAGTGGATAGTTGGAATATGCGTTGTCAAACACCACGCTGTCGGCGGCCAACCGGTCAAGATGCGGAGTTTTGCAGACTGGGTTTCCATAAAACGACAAGGCCTGCGGGGCCAGCTGGTCGGCCATGATTACCAAGATGTTTGGCTTGTTGGTCATCGGTTCAAACCGCTGCCCGGCGATACACCGTATGCTCAGTCGTGTAGAACTGGATCGTCGATGGGCCGTTCGAGCCACCCACCCCCATGGCGCTATCCTTGACCCCGACAAACGGCAGGTGATTTTCGGGGAAGCTGCCTGAGTTCACATGGATCATACCGCTTTCGCTTTCCGCGACAAACCGTTCGACCACGTCCGTGCGCTCTGAATAGAGGCAGGACGACAGGCCAAAGGCCACGTCGTTGGCGATGTTGAGGGCTTCGTCCACCGTGTCATAGGCGATCACCGACAGAACCGGGCCAAACACTTCGTCACGCGCAACTTCCATGTTTGGAGTGACGTCCGACAGAATGGTTGGCGCGTAGAAGTACCCGCCCGTCTCTGTCTTGAGTTTCTCACCGCCCGCCGAGACCGTCGCACCCGCAGCCCTTGCACGGGAAACAAAGCCATCCACGTCCTGAAGCTGCTGCAGGCTGGCGAGTGGTCCAATCTTTGCACCATCTGCTGTGCCGTCCATTGGCTGTATAGCCTCGGCGCGTTCGGCCAGACCCGCAACCACCTCCGCTTCGAGCGTCCGGTTCACAATTACGCGGCTGACGGCCGTACATCTCTGGCCGCACACGGCGAAGGCCGATGCCATAATTTGATCAAGGACGGGTTCAAGATCGGTAGCGTCGTGCAAAATTGCAGGGTTCTTGCCACCTAATTCAAGCGACACTTCCGCCAGATGACCCGCCGCTGCTATCGCTACGCGTTTGCCAACCTCGACAGAGCCTGTGAAGCTGATTGCATCAATGCCAATGTGCTCTGACAAAGCCTGCCCCAAGGCACCGCCGCCAATCACGGCCTGGACGAGATCCGCAGGCAGCACCTTATCAGCGATTTCGGCCATCAAAGCGATGGCGCCGGGCGTCAAAGACGCGGGCTTGAGGATGATTGCATTGCCATAGACCAGCGCCGGGATCGCCTTGCGCATCGGCGTGCTGAACGGAAAATTCCAGGGATTGATGCCAAGGATCACGCCGCGCGGGCGACGGGTGGAATAGGCGACAGTGCCCGGGATTTGCGACGGGAAAACCTCGCCAATTGGTGCGTTTGCGCGACCGATGCAGGCACGGGCTTCGCCGACGGCCTTGGCGACCTCGCCGCGTGCCTCGGCCAATGGCTTGCCCATTTCTTTGGTGATTGACATAGCGATGTCTTCTGCGCGCGCCTCTAACGCGTCCACGAAATTGGCGACAAGCGCGCCGCGCTCTGGTTGTGGTTTTGCAGCCCAACCCGCTTGCGCCAGGCCTGCACGGGCGACGCAGTCATCCAAGGCGTCCAATGGCGTTTCATCAAAGGTCGCCACGATCTGTTCGGGAGCGGCAGGGTTGCGGATTTCAATGAGCATGTGTTGTGTCCTGTGCTGTGCCGGAGCCGTCGGCGCGGATCATTGCGGCGGCTTTTTCGGCAATCATAAAAGTGGGAGCATTTGTGTTGGCGGATGTGATTTTAGGCATGACCGAGGCATCAACCACGCGCAGCCCCTCCACGCCATTGACCCGCAATTCAGGGTCCACAACGGCGTGCGTGTCTGACCCCATGCGGCAGGTGCCAACAAGGTGGTACACCGTACCAGCCATTTGGCGCACTGCGGCCAGAACCTCAACATCGCTTTGATGCTCGGCACCGGGAATAACCTCGCGCCGCCAACGATGGCGAAACTCAGGGCGATTGTAGAGTTCGCGCACCATTCGGATGCCTTCGACGATAACCTTCTGGTCCTTCTCGGCTGAAAGATAATTGGTGCGAATGCGCGGATCGGAGAAAGGATCAGAGCTTGCAATGCGGATCGACCCACGGCTTTCTGGATGGCATTGCCAGAACGAAGTGGTGAAACCCGAATAGCGGTGCAAGGGCTTGCCCGGTTTGTCGACAGACAGCGGCATGACGAACAGTTGCAGATCGGGGCGCCCGCCTGTCGCGTATTGTGTGCAAGCCGCGCCACCCACCTGACCGGCCCCGACGGTCAACGGCCCGCGCGACCCAATCAACCACTCAAGCCCCATCTTGGCCAAGCTGACAGGGTTTCGTACATGATCGTTCAGCGACGCGCCGCGTTGCTCCAGCTCAACAATGGTGCGCATTTGTAAGTGGTCCTGCAGGTTCTCACCCACTTCGGGGGCATCGACGCGCACGGCGATGTCATGCTCGCGCAAAAGTTCGGCTGGACCAATGCCTGACAGCTGTAAAAGCTGCGGTGTCTGGACAGACCCGCCACACAGGATCACCTCGCAATCGGCGCGCGCCTCTTGCGTCGTGCCATTTTGAATATAGCGCACACCGGTCGCGCGGGAGCCGCTGAAAATAATCTCTGTCACCTGTGCGCCTGTCTCCAGCGTCAGGTTAGGCCGCTGCAATGCGGGGTGTAAAAAAGCCGTCGCCGCGCTATCGCGCCAACGACCGCGAAGCGTCAGCTGGTACCGACCGACACCAAAGGCGCTTTCCCCATTGAAATCATCGTTGCGCGGCAGGCCGTACGCGCGAGCAGCTTGCAGCCAATCATTGCAGGCCGGGTTGTCATTGCGCAAATCAGACACCTGCAAAGGGCCATGCGCGCCGCGATACTGCGACGGCGGGCCAGCATATGTCTCGAAGGCTCTGAAATGCGGCAGCACATCATTGAACGACCATCCCTGCGCGCCAAGTGCCGCCCAGTCGTCGAAATCTGCGTGCTGCCCGCGAATATATATCAACCCGTTGATCGAGCTTGATCCGCCTACCACACGCCCCCGTGGGCAGTCCATTTGCCGCTCGCCAATGCCAGGATCTGGATCACCGCGATATAGGTGCGAAACGCGCGTATCGTAGATGGATTTGTAGTAGCCAACCGGAAGCTTCAGCCAGAAACCACGGTCTGCTCCGCCCGCTTCGAGAACAAGCACACGCGCGGCGTCATCTTCGGATAAACGGGCTGCCAGCGTTGACCCTGCCGTGCCCGATCCGATGATGATGTAGTCAAAGCCTGTCATGCAGCCCCCAAAAGTTCTAAACATGGGATTAATCGAAAAACTCTGGTCGTGCAACAAAAAATCTATATATAGAACTTTAGGATTAATCGGGAACCACTGGACCATGATAGACACGCTTCGGCAAAGCCGTTCTCCGCTTTACCTTCAGATCGCTGAAATTCTGCGGCAGGATCTGGATCGTGGCGTCTGGGAGGTAGGCGATCTTTTGCCAACAATTTCAGACCTTTCAGCAGAATACGCCGTCGCAAAGATCACCGTCCGTCAAGCCGTGAAGATACTGGAAGAGGAAGGCCTGCTGGAATCGCGGCGCGGGCGCGGAACAACCGTTCTGCCGCCCCCACCGGCGCGGGATCGCCTGCATCTGGGCACGCGTCTGTCTACTTTGGCGGATCACTATCGCGGTGACAAACCGGCGCTAGACCTTCTGGAAGACCGCGACGCCGAGGTGCCGGGTGAACCGCTGATCGGCACCTCGTCGGACACCGGCTATCATCTGTTACGCCGCACCCATACCCGCGGGGGCGAGACCTACTGCGTCATTTCGATTTACTTTGAAAAGGAAGTCTTTGCCCGCCACGAGGCAGAGTTCAGAACGCAGCTTGCCTTGCCGGTGCTCGTTGATTCCGACGATATTGATGTCGCCCGTGCACGCCAATCGCTGACCATCGGCAAATGTGATTTTGACACCGCGGGGTTGTTGAGCCTCGCCGTCGGCGATCCGGTGGTAGAGGTGCGCCGCGTCATCTGTGACGCCCGGGATCAAGTCATCTACCTCGCTGATGTCACTTATCGCAGCGACTTTGTGCGTCTGGAAATGGACCTTCTGTCATGATCACGATCACGCGCATTCAGGCTTGGGCCTTTCGCAGCCCGACGAAAAAACCCGTCGCCACATCCTTTGGCGTCATGCACGACCGCCCAGCCGTTCTTGTGCGCGTTGAGGATCGGTACGGCGCGTTCGGTTGGGGCGAGATCTGGGCAAACTGGCCCGCTGCCGGGGCAGAACACCGTTTGCGTTTGTTGGAGATGGATGTCGCGCACTTGGTATTGGGTGTTGAATTCGCTTCGCCTACCGATTTCTTTCACAAGCTTGACGCACAAACCCGGATACGTGCTGTGCAATGTGGCGAGGTCGGGCCGTTCGCTCAGGTCATCGCCGGGCTGGACGTCGCGCTATGGGACTTGGCCGCGCGACGCGAAGGCTTGCCGCTGCGCCGATTGATCCGGGAGGATGCGCCTGAAAGCGTCCCAGCCTACGCAAGCGGCATTCAGATTTCAGCCGCCGCCGATCTGATGCCCCGTGCGCGGAACGATGGGCACCGCCGGTTCAAGCTCAAGGTCGGTTTTGACATGGCCTCCGACATTGCTGCCGTGCATCGCATACAATCTGAGTTGGCGGAGAACGAGTTAATCGCCTGTGATGCCAATCAAGCGTGGTCGCTGGAACAGGCGAAGGCGTTTCTGAACGGTATCAAAGGCGTGCCGCTTCACTGGCTGGAAGAACCTCTGCCGGTTTTCAACCATGCCGCCGAGTGGCAAAGCCTCGCGGATCACGCAAGCGTCCCATTGGCGGGGGGAGAGAACATCATCGGTTTGGCCGATTTCAATCTCGCCATCAAAGCAGGCGTTTTATCCGTGATTCAGCCCGACGTCGCAAAATGGGGAGGGATCACAGGCAACTTTGCCGTGGCCCGCAACGCGCTTAAAAACGATCGCCGCTATTTCCCGCATTTTCTTGGCTCAGGCATTGGAATAGCCGCCTCGGCGGAACTGTTGGCTGGTGCAGGCGGCGACGGGCTCTTGGAAGTTGATGTCAACGAAAACCCGCTGCGCACCATGTTCTTTGGCGACCGTGAGCCTGTGTCAGACGGCAAGTGGCGCTGCAGCGACGGACCTGGCCTGGGAATTGACAGCATCCCGGCGGAGTTGACACCATTTCAAACGCTTTACACCGAGATCAGCTAGGCCTCAGTCAGACCAAACCACGCGAAAGCCATGGTGCGTGGTCGCGCTGTCTGGCGATGTTCCCGACCGGGCGGCAATGCGGTAGCGATAGCAATAACTGCGGTGACACAAGAATGAGCCGCCCTTTGACAGCTTGTACCCCTTCATTCCCGACAATCGATCTTTGACCGCGCGTTTCAGCGAGCGGACGCGATAGGGATCGGCGGTCCATTCCCAAACATTGCCGACCAGATTGTAGAGCCCCCAGGGATTAGGCTCAAAAGATCGAGCCGGGGCCGTCGTTACAAACCCATCTGCCGCAGTGTTCACCTTTGGAAAGTCGCC
The DNA here is from genome assembly GCA_964497775.1 of uncultured Rhodobacterales bacterium. GTDB lineage: Bacteria > Pseudomonadota > Alphaproteobacteria > Rhodobacterales > Rhodobacteraceae > Litoreibacter. The sequence continues at coordinate 986 of CAZCEW010000097.1, read as the reverse complement.
TTGCCAGATGTTGCACGGAGTGATGTCCGTATCATTCGGCTCTGCGTTTCCCCAGGGAAACCGGACGTCGCCTTGGCCCGCACGCGCCGCATGTTCCCATTCGACCTCGGTGGGTAGTCGCCCACCGACCCAGGAGGCATAAGCGCGCGCATCGTTCCAAGAAATATGCACGACAGGATGATCGGGCTGGCAATCATGTTCGGTCTCAGGACCGTTCGGAGCGAACCAGCAGGCACCATCAACCCGTCGCCACCATTCAACCTCAGACACCGCCTGTGTGGGACCGACACTCATGGGTACCTCGCTCCAAAACACGAAAGACCAACCAAATCGTTCTGCTTCGGTCACGTAGCCTGTGGCTTCAACGAAAGCGCGGAACTCTTGGTTTGTGACAGTGGTGACAGCCATTCGAAACGGTTTGATCACGACACGACGAATTGGCCCTTCGCCATCATCTGGGATCTGCGGGGACCTTGTGCCGACCGTGGCTGTGCCGCCAGGGATCTCCACAATTTCTGCGTAGCTGCGACCGCCACTTCGCTCAAATTCAGCCTGTGTAAGCGTAAGAGATCCAGCCCTCGCAGGCGTGCAGCACCGCTTTCCCTCCATTTTTTCGATATTTCGCATCACCCCTCCACGCCGACCCCGCCCATCCATAGAATGGTTTTTCGGACGCATACACAATGGGAGTTCGATGTCCTTCATGTTGGCTCTGAAGGAAACAAGTGGTTTCGCCCCAAGTTACGAGGAGAACGACTGAGATTTGAATATCTCGACAAAAAAGAGCGCCGCCTTCCAAGCCCGCCACGTGAATTTAAGATACAAGGCCGCACGGTCATCAAGGAACTCAGCGCCCAATTCCTGCTGCGACTTGCACGAATAGCCGCTTCTTGCGCTGAACGTCGGCATGAAATCCTCCGCCCAAGCCGCATTTTTAGCGCTGCGAGTGCACGCAGCACGAAACCACAATAACCGGAATGGGCTCA
>CAZCEW010000096.1:6164-10191 GCA_964497775.1 uncultured Rhodobacterales bacterium | reverse complement strand
ACGTGATCAAATTGGCCCGCACCGAGCCAGTGAAGCTGCAACGCGGGTAGGGGCACTCAGACCAGCCCCGCCAGCTTCGCAAACGGATCACGACTGGCATCCTTGTGCCATTCATATTCGCAGCCCAAAGCCAAGCGGTCGGCCATCTCCATGCCAAACAAATCCGCCATCACCGCCAGCGCCATATCCATGCCCGCTGAGACGCCCGAGGAGGTGAAAAATTTGCCGTCTTCCACCCAGCGCGCCTCTTTGACCCAATCCACATTAGGTGCAAGCCCGACCGTCTGGGTGAAGTCGATCTTATTGGTCGTCGCTTTGCGCCCATCCAAAACGCCGCTCATGCCCAGCAAAATCGAGCCTGTGCACACTGTCATGACGCGCTCCGCATATGCGGAGGCCTCACGCAGCCAGTCCAGAAACTCTTGATCTTCGCCCGCGATCAGCGCCGTATCGCCGCCGGGGATCAGCAAAAGATCGTAGTCATTTTTCTCTTGGATGGTCTTGTCGATCATAATGCGCTGCCCATGACAGCTGGGTACGGGATCAGAGGTCTGGGCCACCGTGATGATCTCGGTTTCCTTGCCAAACCCGCCCAGCATCTCGATAGGGCCGAAATAATCCAGCGTCTCAAAGCCCGGAAAGACAACTGCTGCAAGGGTTTTCATGTTCTGCCACCTCTCTTGAAATCGCGCGCCGCAAAGCCCGCGCAGACCGCCACGCTAGTCCATTAGGTTTTCAAGATATAGAGGCTTTGGGCCCCCCAAATAGGCCTAGTCGTCACGCAGTCTGGCAAACTGATCGATGATCATCTGCATATAAGGCGTGCCGTCCTCATAGCTGCCATCAAGGGCGGCATCTACTTGCGTCATATGCCCTTTGACGCCGGTATTGATCAGTTTGACCGGGGCTTTGACTTGTTCGGCGCGCGCGGCCCCCAATTGCGCATTGCCCAGATCAATGATCCGGTCTTGTGGCCCGTGCAGCATCAAACAAGTGGGCCCATCTTCTTCCAGCCGCCAAGGTTGCACGATGGCCGAGGAAATCGCGACAACCGCGTCAGGTTTGGAAACCCGGCGCGTCCATTGCATTGGCGGGTAGGCCAAAGCCAGCCCCGCGATCCCGCCTGCCGAGACACCAAGCACGCCGACCTTGCGCGAGGCAATGCCAAGCCCCATGCCCTCGACCCAAAGATATTCGATGGCCTTGGACAGATCCTCCATCGCGGCAATAAATTCCGGACCGTAAAGATTGGGCGACAAGCTCAGCCCCACCTTTTTGGAGCGCGCCATGTAAGCCTCGATATTCGGGCGGTCCTCATCATCAAACGCATCGAGCCCGGTGCGCAGCCGGTAGCTGACAGAGGCCACGGCAAAACCTTCACGCGTCAGCCGGTCAGCGAAATGGCCCGCTTCTGGCGTCTCGCGACTGCCCCGGCGAAATCCGCCACCATGCGCAAATAGAATACACGCATCGGCCTTCAGATTGTCTGGAAGGAAAAGATCGAACGCCAAACCATTGTCTGGGTCGTAGACGATATCAGAGACGCATTTCATCACAAGCCAGCGCTATACCCTGATGCCTAACATTCGGTTCACACTGGCAGGGGCTGAGGGACTCGAACCCACGACCCTCGGTTTTGGAGACCGATGCTCTACCAACTGAGCTAAGCCCCTGCATGTGTTCCACGCTGATTACGAAAGCGTCTGCCACAATGCAAGTGATCAGTTGTAAATCGTCGGTGTTTGCATCCCGCCTGCCACGCGAGGGGACTAGCGCAGCAGGCGGGTGACGCTTGGCCTGCGCTTATTGGCGCGGCAATCCCGACAGGATTGCGACCAAGGCGTCTCGTTGCTCATCCGACAGGGTTGTCAGATCAAACGCGGGCGCTGATCCTTGGGCCAGCGCGGGGCCTGCCATAAGGCCCAAAGCTAGTGTGAATGCGATGATGATAGGTTTCATGTCATGGTCCTTTCTCGGCTTTCGGCACGGGTGTTATGCCTGTTGTGATGAACCATAGATCGTGGTCTCGGGGCCAAAATGAAAGACACGTTCCGCTCACATGACCTCACAGAAATTTGCACGCTTACCCACTGTTCTGCCATAATTCGTGCGCGCCCTTATTTTTATGGGGTTCACGAGAGGTTCAGGGCGGTGACGCACCCCATGTGCGTAATGCGCAAGTCTTGTGCATTTTTGCAAAAACAGGGCCAAGAGGGGCTTAGGAAGCGCGCGCCAGTCTTTGCTCGCGAAACACGATGTAAAGCCCCGAGGCGATCGTGATGCAAATCCCCACCATCGCCAGCCCGTTGGGCCAGTCGCGAAACACCAGATAGCCGATCAGCGTGGCAATCGGGATCTCCAGATATTGCATTGGAGCGACTGTGGCCGAAGGCGCAAAGCGCAGGCTCCACGTCATCAACAGATGCGCGCCTGTGCCCAAGATGCCGATGAGGGCCAAGAGCCAAAGCTCGCGGCTGTCGGGCGTCACCAGCTCGAAGATTTGCACGGGGCCCGTGCCAGGGATCAGAAAAATCGCACCCAAGAACACCGTCGCCATGACGCCAGAGACGGCTTGTAGGCTGATCGGGTCGGCCTCTTTGGCGATCTGGCGCGTGACCAACATGAAAAGCGCGAAGACCACGGCAACGATCAGAGGTAAGAGTGCCGGAGCACCCACAGCGGCAAAACTGGGCTGGATCACCAAAAGCGTGCCGATAAAACCAAGGGTACAGGCCGCCAAGCGGCGCGCGCCGACTTCTTCGCCCAATATGTATTTGCCCAAAAGCAGCAAGATAAACGGCATCACAAAGGCAATGGCCACCGCATCGGCCAGCGGCAAGAAGCGCAGCGACGAAAACATCGCACCAAGGCCTATGATATGAAGCACTGTGCGCAACGCCGTCAGCCGCAACACCCGCGCACTCAGCCGCAAGGAGCGCGCTGTCAGCCATGCCAGCGGCACCAAGATCGCTGCTTGCACGCCGAAGCGGACCAAAACCAACTGCCCCACAGGGATCGTTTCGCCCAGAACTTTCGCCAACGCATCGCCCATCGGGGCCAGCGCGCAAAAGCCAAGCATCAGTAAGATTCCAAGCAAAGGGCGATCAGCAGACATGGGGTCACGCTAGGGCGGGGCGGCTGGCGCGCGCAAGGGGTTTCCCTCCGGCCCGCCCGCGTCTATACGCACCGCCTGACCCCCTTGGAGCGCGAGACCGATGAAAGCCAGTGCCAATCTCAACGTAATGATGAAAGCCGCGCGGTTGGCGGGGCGATCCTTGTCGAAAGATTTCCGCGAGGTCGAGAACCTGCAAGTGTCGATGAAAGGTGCCGGCGATTTTGTCTCCAAGGCCGATATTTCGGCCGAAGAGATCCTGCGCGAAGAACTGACCAGCGCGCGCAAGACCTATGGCTGGGTGGGTGAAGAATCCGAGCCCGTAGAAGGCCAAGACCCGACACGGCGCTGGATCGTCGACCCGCTAGATGGGACGACGAATTTTCTGCACGGGCTCGCGCATTGGGCGGTTTCCATTGCGCTCGAGCATAAAGGGGAGATCGTCGCAGGCGTCGTCTATGACCCCAATCGCGACGAGATGTTCTTCGCCGAAAAAGGCCAAGGCGCATGGATGAACGAGACCCGCTTGCGCGTCTCGGGCCGCAATCGGCTAATTGAGGCCGTGTTTTCCACCGGTCTGCCTTTTGGTGGCTCAAAGCATCTGCCTGCATCCTTGCGCGAGATGGCCGCGTTACTTCCGCAATGCGCAGGTGTGCGCCGCTTTGGCGCCGCGTCGCTGGATTTGGCCTATGTCGCGGCAGGCCGCTATGACGGCTATTGGGAGCGCGGCGTAAAAAGCTGGGACATTGCCGCAGGGCTTTTGATCGCGCGCGAAGCAGGCGGTTTGGTCGAGCCTTTGGATGCCGGCGCAGACATCATAGAAGACGGCAATATGATCGCAGGAAATGGCGAGATTTTCGAGCAATTCTCGAAGGTTATTCGCGGAGCTTAATGGTTGTTTGGGGCTCTGCCCCA
>CAZCEW010000096.1:0-6064 GCA_964497775.1 uncultured Rhodobacterales bacterium | reverse complement strand
TGGGGCTCTGCCCCACACCCCGAGGTTTGATTGGAACAATGAAGCAAGTGGGCGTCGCACTTAAGCGGGATAGGTGAGCGTGGCGGGGCCGGCTTTGAGAGAGCCCTTGGCGCGGTCAAAGCGCAGATAGGCAATGCCTGCGCCGTCTTTGTTGGTGTAGAGCGTGCCGGCCGGTTTGCTGTCAGACGTGATCTCTGTGCCCGGTGCGACTGGTTCTGAGACGGTGACGCGGGCCAGACCTTTGCGCAGCTCGGTCTTGTGTTTCATCCGCGCGGTGACCTCTTGGCCGACATAGCAGCCTTTGCGGAAATCAACGCCGTTTAGACGCTCGAACCCGGCCTCTAGCAGATAGGTTTGATCTGCGATCAGCTCGATACCGGTCTCGGGGATGAGATGTTCGATGCGGAGCGCGTCCCAATCGATCTCGGGTGCGCTGCCAGTTGCCCCATAAGCGCGCCAACCCAACGCGTCATGGCGCGGATCGGGGTGAGCGCCATCGGGCGTAGCGCCAAGGCCACGTGTGACAGGCATATCAAGCGCGTCGATCTGCACTTTCGCGCGCAGTTTATACATTGTCAGGCGTTTCTTGAGGTCAGCGGCATAGCTCGAGGCCACATCGATCAAAATGCCATCTTCCGAGGGCACAAGGAAGAAATCGACCAGATATTTGCCTTGCGGGCTCAGGAGTGCGGCATAGACCAGCCCGTTTTCCAAGCCTTTGACATCATTGCTGACCAGCCCTTGTAAGAACCCTGCCGCCTCCTCGCCTGTGACCTGCAAGATGCTGCGATCCGGCGCTGTTTCGCCTGTCATATGATCTCTCCCCCTTGGGATGGCTTTGGATGTCATATAGGACCGCAAGAGGGACGCGAACAAGGGGCAGGGCGTGGCGGCGAAACTCTCGGTGATTATTCCAACGCTGAACGCAGGCGCGCGGCTGCCCGCAGCGCTGGACAGTTTGCTTCCCGGCGTAGGCGCGGGTGTCATTGCGCAAGTGATCATCAGCGATGGCGGCAGTGGCGATAACACGTTGCAATTGGCAGATGATGCAGGCGCTGAGATCGTGACGGGCCCGCCCGGGCGGGGTGGGCAATTGCGGCGCGGCGCGGAGCTTGCGAAATCGCCTTGGCTGATGTTTTTGCATGCGGACACAGTGCTGGAGCCTGATTGGGTGGGCGCGGTGTGCACGCATATCGACGCGCGCCCAGAGAAAGCTGCGGCGTTCAGGTTGCGCTTTGCGGCCAAAGGCATGGCCCCGCGCATCGTGGCTGCTTGGGCCAATCTGCGGTCGCGCGTCTTTCAGCTTCCCTATGGTGATCAAGGCCTTCTGATCTCGCGCGCGTTTTATGACGAAATCGGAGGCTACCCTGATATTGCTTTGATGGAAGACGTGGCCATCGCGCGGGCGCTGAAATCTCGGCTGCAGTTGCTGGAGTGCTATGCGGAAACCTCTCCTGATCGCTACTTGGCGCAAGGCTGGATCAAACGCGGTGCGCGTAACCTATGGACGCTGGCGCGCTATCTGGCAGGCGCGGACCCAGATGATCTGGCGCGCAGCTATCACAAGCGGTGATCGCTGCGATCACGAGCGCAGAATTGACGGCCCCCAACCAAGGCTCTACCTCTGATCCAGCACAGATCAGAAAGCCCCTCCCATGAGCCTCGCCAATGGACGTCACACTCTTGCAATCCCCGGCCCCTCGGTCATGCCCGACCGTGTTTTGCAGGCCATGCATCGCGCCGCGCCCAATATCTACACGGGCGAGCTGATTGATCTGACCCATTCGCTTGTCCCTGACCTGAAAGCGGTCGCGCGCACCGAAGGTCATGTTGCGATGTATATCGGCAATGGCCATGCCGCGTGGGAAGCTGCGCTGAGCAATGTTTTGAACCCCGGCGATCTGGTTTTGGTGCCTGCGACGGGCAATTTCAGCCATGGTTGGGCCGAAATGGCGCGGCGTCTGGGCTGCGAGGCGGAGGTGATCGATTTCGGCAAGCGCAGCGTGATTGACAATGATCAAGTTCTGGACGCCTTGAAAGCCGATAAATCGCATAAAATCAAAGCCGTTCTGGCCGTCCAAACCGACACCGCAACCAGCGCCAAGAGCGATATGCAAGCCTTGCGCCGTGCGATGGATGCCGCCGGTCACCCCGCGCTTTTGATGGTCGATTGCATTGCATGCCTTGGCGTGGACGAGTTGCATATGGACGCATGGGGCTGCGATGTGGTCGTGACCGGCAGCCAGAAGGGGCTGATGGTGCCGCCCGGCATGTGTTTCGTGTTCTTCAATGACAAGGCGGATGCGGCGCGCGATGGCGTGGCCCGCGTGTCGAGCTATTGGGATTGGCGGCCTCGCTCGCGGCCGGAGATTTACTATCAATATCATTGCGGCACCGCACCGACCCATCACCTTTACGGGTTGCGCGAGGCGCTCAATATGATCGTCCATGAAGAAGGCATAGAGGCCGTTTGGGCGCGTCACGCAACGCTCGCGCGTGCGGTCTGGGCTGCGCTGGATGCATGGGGTGCGCAAGGCCCGATTGAGATCAATATGGCGGACCCGGCGCATCGCTCTCATGCTGTGACGTCGGTGCGCATCGGGGCGCCTTTGGGCACGCAATTGCGCGACTGGCTGACAGATCAGGCGGGCGTCACTTTGGGCATCGGCCTTGGCATGGCGCCGCCTGACAGCCCCGAATGGCACGGGTTTTTCCGCATCGGCCATATGGGCCATGTCAACGCGCATATGATTATGGGCACGCTGGGCGCTGTCGATGCAGGGCTAAAGGCGCTGGATATTGAGCATGGCGCAGGTGCGCTGGAGGCCGCGTCGAAAATCTGCGCCGAGGCGGGACGCTAGTTTCTGCGCGGCACACGGGTGATCGCGATATAGCTGAAAAACCCGCCCACAAGTGCTGTGCCGTAGCCGTAATTCATCCAAAGAACCATCAGTCCGAGGAATAGGACGAGGCAGAAGCTGACCAAAAACGGGTTGGTGAAGTCTTCAACGGCGCGCGGATGAGATCGCATGAACGGAGCTCTTTCAACTGATAACGTGTCCCAAGACTACCGAGATATGCCAAAAAGCAAAGTCACTTTTGCGAGGCCGCACGCGCAAGCGCCTTTGGAAGCGCGGCCTCGAACAAATCCAACTCTGGTCCGCTGGCAGCACTGATCCGGATACAGCGATCTTGCGGAGCGACAAACGGCATGCGCACGAAAATGCCCAAAGCTATCAGTTCCGCCAAAACCGCGCGCGCGAAATCGCCGTCACGTCCGCAATCGAGTGTTACGAAATTCGTGGCCGAGGGCAGGGGGCTGAGACCCTGCGCGCGTGCAATCTCGCCTATTCGAACCCGCGCGGCGTCCACTTTCGCGCGAATATCGCTCAGATAGGCCTGATCGTGGAGAGCCGCCAAAGCCCCGGCCTGCGCGATACGGTTGACGCCGAAATGATTGCGGATCTTGTTGAATGCCGCGATCAGTTCAGCCTGACCAATCGCATATCCCACACGCGCGCCGGCCATGCCGTAGCCTTTCGAGAAGGTCCGCATCCGGATCACGCGCGGATCACTGACGTCAATCGCAGGCGCGGTGCCATCGGGGGCCAGTTCCAGATAAGCCTCGTCAAGCACCAAGACACTGCCCTCAGGGACCGCCTCGATCATCGCTTGGATGGCTTCTGCGTCATGCCACGTGCCCATCGGATTATCCGGGTTGGACAGATAAATCAGCTTGGCTTGCGTCTCGCGCGCCTTTGAAATCAGCGCGTCCAGATCTTCGTGATCATCGCGGTAGGGCACCTTATGCAACATGCCGCCAAACCCCGCGACATGGTAATTGAACGTCGGATACGCCCCGTCCGAGGTCACAACCGCATCGCCCGGCCCTACAAATAGCCGCACCAGATAGCCCAACAGCGCGTCAATCCCTTCGCCGATCATCACCGCCTCTGGGTGCACGCCACAATGGCCCGCCAAAGCGTGGCGTAGATCGTAGTTTTCAGGGTCGGGATACATCCACGTCTCAGACGCGGCTTTCTCCATCGCGGCGATGGCCTTGGGCGAGGGGCCGAACCCGCTTTCATTGGCCCCAAGCCGCGCGTCAAACGCCGCCCCGCGTGCGCGTTCTTGCGTCTCTGGCCCCACAAATGGGACCGAGGCGGGCAGGTCATCGATCAAAGGCGCGAAGCGAAACTGTGTCATAGCGCTATTCATGAGCGGGCCACAGGGCGGGGGCAAGGGTTGAAATTGCGGCGCGCGCGCCCCATATTGAGAATGGCTCGCAACTGGAGGGCGCAAAATGACCAATTCCAACCTCACCCGACGAGGCTTTATCGCGGCCACAATCGCCGCTGGAACCGTGCGTTCCGTGCCTCAAATCGCGTCCAAACCCGCGACGCGCCGGATTTTGACGCTCGTTTATGACAAATCACTGGGCATGATGCGCGCAGTTGAGAAGATTGTTCCAAAGCTCTGATTTAAAAATAAAAACCTCTCAAGCAACGTGTAGAATTCTATTCCCCCAAAAGCAAAACTCCGCCCAAATTCCGCAGAGCTTGGGTTCGGGTGCTATACAACCGCCCCGCCAACTCCTAGGCTACCTCGTGTTTTAATTGGGGGAGGGAATGCTTTGAAACCTCTATATTTTTTGGCCTTTGTGCTATCTGCCGCCTCTGCAAGTGCGCAAACGGCCAGCCATGAGCGACCGGCATGGTGCGCCACTGGCAGCATGCTGGCCGAGCAGACAATCTGCGCCGACGCGCGCCTCTCGCAGCTCGATTTCAAACTCACCGAGGTCTACAAGTTCTGGCTGTCACGCATGCAGCCCGATATGCGCGCGCAATATCGCGGAGATCAGCGCGACTGGCTCGCCGTGCGCAACGCCTGCAAAGCCAATATCTTATGTATCGAAGACGCCTATATCTGGCGGCTCGACCAGCTGGGCTTTTAAGCGTCAGCCGATCTCTGCCAAACGCGCCAAAGCGGCTTTCAACTTGGCCTCTTCCTCTTCGCGCGCCGCCAGATTATCACGCGCTTCCGCGACCACATCATCAGGGGCAGAGGCCACGAAATTGGGGTTGTTGAGCCGTCCTTTCAAGCCGCCAAGTTCTTTGGCCAGCTTGCCTAAGGTCTTGTCCAGCCGCGCTTTTTCTTCCTCGATATCGATCACACCTTCCAACGGCAGCGCAAACGCCCCGCCCGCAACCGGGATCGTCACCGAGCCTTTGGGCGCGGCCCCCTTGGTCACGCTATCAATCCGCGACAGCTTCAAGATCAGCGCTTCATTATTGGCAAAGGCCGTCTTGCCGCTTGCATCCAATTCAACCTCGACCAGCGGAATTTTCAGCCCTGCAGGCACATGAACCTCACCGCGCACCGAGCGTACGGCCTCAATCAGGTTGATCACCCAATTCATCTCCGCATCCGCCTTTGCGTCGACCAGATCCGCCGCCGTGTAGTCCGGCCAATCATTGTGCACCAGCATCGTGTCGCGCTTGGCGGTGACGCCCCAAAGCTCTTCCGTGATGAAGGGCATAATCGGATGCAGCAAGATCATGCATTGATCCAAAACCCACGCCATCGTCGCGCGCGTCTCGGCTTTCTCAGACTCCGAGCCGTCGAGCAGCAAGGGTTTCGAGAACTCCACATACCAATCGCAGACCTTGCCCCACACAAAACCATAAAGCGCCGAGGCCGCGTCATTGAACCGGTACGCCTCAAGCGCCGCATCGACCTCCTCGCGCACTTTCGCGGTCTCGCCAATGATCCAGCGGTTGACCGTAAACTCGGGCGAGGGGCGCGTGGGTGCCGCGCCTGAGCCCGTATAGACCTCGTTCATCTCCGCAAAGCGCACCGCATTCCAAAGCTTCGTGCCGAAATTGCGATAGCCCGCGATGCGAGCCATATCGATCTTGAGCACACCGCCCAGCGAGGCCATCGCCGCATTGGTAAAGCGCAGCGCGTCGGCGCCGTATTCGTCAATGATTTCCAGCGGGTCGATCACATTGCCCGTGGATTTCGACATCTTCTTGCCCTTGGCATCGCGCACGAGGCCGTGCAG
>CAZCEW010000095.1:0-10283 GCA_964497775.1 uncultured Rhodobacterales bacterium | reverse complement strand
AAGAACGGCAATTACGTCCGCAAATCCGCCTCTGCTTTCGCCTTTCGACCCTCTCTGGGCGCGTTCGTGCTGCTCCAAGATGGCGAGGCGTCCGAGGTGCACCCATCAACCTATGACGCCAATGCCAATGCCGCCAATATCAAAGGCGCGCTCTATTGGCTCGGCGTTGATGCGGTCGGGCTGAGTGCTTGTCCTGACTGGACCTATTACAGCCATGACGCAGCTGGCCAGCCAATCACGCCCTACCATGAAAATGCCATCTCGATGATCATCGACCAAGGCCATGAGACGATGGAAGGTGCCAGCGGCGATGACTGGATCGCCTGCGCCCAATCCATGCGCGCTTACCTGCGCTTTTCGCTTTTGGGCGGCGTGCTGGCGCAGCACTTGCGCAATCTAGGCTACACCGCGCGGGTCCATTCTGTGATGGATGACGAGGTCCTGCACCCGCCGCTTTTGTTGCTGTCAGGCTTGGGCGAAGTCAGCCGCATCGGCGAGGTGATCCTCAATCCGTTTCTGGGGCCAAGATTAAAATCCGGCGTGGTGACGACCAACATGCCGATGACCCACGACAAGCCGATTGATTTCGGCCTGCAGAGCTTTTGCGAAGCCTGCAACAAATGCGCCCGCGAATGCCCCTCGGGCGCGATCACCGCAGGGCCGAAGCTGATGTTCAATGGCTACGAGATCTGGAAGTCCGACAGCCAGAAATGCACCACTTACCGCGTGAGCCAGAAGAACGGCGCGATGTGTGGCCGCTGCATGAAGACCTGCCCTTGGAATTTGGAAGGTCTGTTCTCTGAGGCCCCGTTTCGCAAACTTGCCATGACGGTTCCCAAAGCCGCCAAAGCGCTGGCCAAGCTCGACGACATGCTCGGCAATGGAGAGATCAACACAGCCAAGAAATGGTGGTGGGATCTGGAGATGGTCGATGACGGGGCCTATAAGCCCTCGTCCCATGATGTGAACGCACGCGGGCTTTCGAAAGAGCTCGACCTGAAATACGAGGATCAAACGCTGGCGGTCTACCCCGCCCCGCTCGCGCCTCCGCCTTTTGCCTACCCCTATCCGATGGACCGCGAGGCAGGCATCAAAGCCTACAAGGACATGATCCCCGCTTCCGAGCACCGCGCGCGGCGCGCTCAAGGTCTTTCGCCCGAGCATCTCTATACCGCCGACACACAAGACAGCCCCGTCATGAGCGCCGTGATCAGCCATGTGGAGCATATGGCCGAGGGCGTCACGAAATATGAATTCTCCATGCCCGATGGCTCCGACATGCCGCCTGTCACCGCGGGCGCGCATATTGATGTGGTCGTGGCGCCTGAGTTCTTGCGGCAATACTCGCTGTCAGGCGATCCCGCGATCCGGGCAAGCTACCAGATCGCCGTGCTGCGTGAGGACGCAGGCCGGGGCGGATCAAAGCTGATGCACCGCATTTTCGAGCCCGGTCGTCGCGTACATATCTCAAAGCCGATCAACCACTTCCCGCTGTCTGAGGACGCCTCTTTCACCTATCTGATGGGCGGCGGCATCGGCATCACCCCGATGATCGCAATGGCGCATCGTCTGCACGCCATCGGCGCCGATTTCGCGCTGCATTATTCATGTGCCTCGCGCAAAACCGCAGGCTTTCTAAGCGACCTCGATCAGGTGGCTTGGGCCAGCAAAGTCCATCTGCATATCTCAGATGAGGCCACGCGCTGCGATCTGTCCAAGACCCTCATACACCGCACAGGCGCGCATGTTTATACCTGCGGGCCAGAGGCCTATATGGATGCGGTGATTGACACAGCAACCGCCAATGGCTTCCCCGAAGAGAGCCGCCATCTGGAATATTTCTCGACACCTGAGCAGCCCGATTACGAAAATCACGACTTCACTTTGCGGCTGGCCAAATCCGGCAAGGATGTCTTGGTCCCTGCCGATCAATCCCCCACTGATGCGCTGCTAGAGGCTGGCATTGCCATCGATGTGAAATGCTCCGACGGGCTTTGTGGGGTGTGCAAATGCGCGCTGATTTCGGGCACGCCCGAGCACCGCGATTTCGTGCTGTCGAACAAAGACCGCGAAAGTGCTATCATCTTGTGCCAATCGCGCGCAGCCGAGCCGGGCGGCATCTTGGAAATCGACCTCTAAGCCTCAGGTCCAATTGGGCAAATCGCCACCGGGCAGAGCTTGGCGCGCTTGGCTAGGTGCCATGTAGTCGGCCTCGATATCATCGCAAAACCCACGCACCCAGTCATCATTCATCATCAGAAAATCCAACACACCGCCAAGGAAAGCCGGATCGCTCGCTTGCGCTTTGACATCCTCGACGCTCGCACCAGTCGCGCCCATGAAAACCCCCATCAAATCATCTGACGCCGCAAGCCAGCCCAAGGCCTTCAACGCCAGCTCTTCCGCCTGTGCTTGGTTCATTTTCCTGCCCTCTAGTAAGCCTTTGTTAAGGATCGTGCATAAAGACTAAAGCAGATGAAAGACAATTCGGAGTTTTGGGGAACATGCGCGAACGTCTCTTGATTATCGATGCGATCAGCACAAACCGGATCGTGATGAAAGCCAAGCTGAGCTCTGCCTTTTATGAAATCTCACTGGCCGAAAACATCAAAGCTGCGCGCGATGCGATGCAAGGCCCTGCGCCGGATTTGATCTTTCTGTCCTCGCAAGATAGCGGCACTGACGCGCTGGATTTCTGCGCAGAGCTTAAATCCACAGCCACAACCCGCGACGTCCCCGTCATCATCACCACCGACCCGCAAGGTGCTGTGGCCGCACTTGAGGCCGGAGCCGATGACGTGCTGGTGCGCCCGTTTGACGAGCAAATCATGCTCTCACGCCTCAGAAAACTTCTGCGCGCACGCGATAAGATGGCCGCTTTGAAACTGGGTGATCTGACGCAATCCGCGCAAAAGCTCGATCTTGCCAAAGGCCAAATCGCCATCGTTGCGCAATCAGTGGCGCTGGCGAAGGCGTGGCAAGGCTGTCTTGCGACCCGGCTCGACTGCCAGATCACGCCTCTGGCTTATGGCAGCTCGCTCATCGGCTGCAAAGCGCTTGATACGGCCGATGTGATCATCATCGCCACGCTCCCCGAACCGGTTGAGCGACGGCTTAAACTGATGTCAGATCTGCGCAGCAGGCGGCCTACGCGGCGCGCGCAAATCCTGATGACGCTCCCTGCAAGCCAATCCGCACAAACCGCAACTGCCCTCGATATGGGCGCTGATGATGTGGTGTTGGAAGGCGTCAGCCAAGATGAATTTGCCGCCCGGGTAGAGCTTCTCATCCGCGCCAAACTGCGCGCAGATCAAATGCGCGCGCGGCTTCTGGCAGGGCTGCAACTGGCCTCTGTTGATCCGCTGACGGGGCTGCATAACCGCCGCTTTGCCACCAAGCGTCTGGGCGAGATTTCACAAACCGCGCGCGACAGCGCGGGCGAGTTCGCGACGCTGGTGCTTGATATTGATCACTTCAAACAAATCAATGACCGCTACGGCCACGCTACAGGCGACGCGGTCTTGATGCAGATCGCGCACTCGCTGAAATCACAACTGCGCGCCCAAGACCTGATCGCGCGTGTGGGTGGCGAGGAATTTCTGATCGCCCTGCCCGGCTACGCGCCTGAACGTGCGCTGGCCTTGGCCGACAGGCTGCGCCAAAGCGTCGAGGGTTTGCGGTTTGCCGGCCCCGACGGACAACGCTTCACGATCACGCTTAGCATCGGACTTGCGATGAGCGATGGTGCGGAGGAGCTTGACGAGACATTGCAAACCGCCGACCGCGCGCTTTACGCCGCCAAAGCGGATGGGCGCAACGCGGTGCGCATGGATCAATGCGCCGCTTAAGCGCTTAGCGATTTTTGCGGCGGGTCAGAATTTTCTCCAACTCGGCGCCGTAAGCCATGCGCGCCTCGGGCGTCATCGCCACAAGATAGTCTGCAAACCCGTCGAGATTGCGCGCCTGAACCCGCCCCACAACCTCCGACTGGCGCTTGAGCAAGGCTGTGACAGTTTCTGCTTGAAACGGAGAGGCCTGCATCGCAGCAGCCAGTTCCAATCCGATCTCACGCATCTCGCGCCGCCCGTTAGGCGCGGCACGGCGTTGTTCGCGGAATTTCTGGCCCAAGGCCTTACGGTCTTCCCGGCTCAGCGCGCGCCCATATGGCCCGCCCGCCAAAGCGCTGATCTGAGAGCGGTCGCCCCGCTTATCAGGGTTCTTGCCGGAGAGCTTCGCACCGACATACATTCCCGCAATCAATAGGTTGAACGCAAGCGACACTGCC
Source organism: uncultured Rhodobacterales bacterium (assembly GCA_964497775.1). Lineage (GTDB taxonomy): Bacteria > Pseudomonadota > Alphaproteobacteria > Rhodobacterales > Rhodobacteraceae > Litoreibacter. Next base: position 5,998 of record CAZCEW010000095.1, on the reverse strand, counting down.
AAGACAATCCGCCCCCAAGGCAGTCGCTTTTTGCCTGTTTCTGTAGACGCCATCGCCCTACCCTTCCTCAAAGAACATCATATCATCGGGCAAGACGCCGACAAATTCGACCAGATCGTCACTGGCCCCTTGCACCAATGTCACATCGGCATCGACAAAGCCGATGTAGAAGCCTGCCAAGGTCGCTGCCGCCAAACCGCCTGCGCCAAACCATCCGCCAATCGCGCTGAGCGCTTGGCTCCACAAGGGTGCGCTGGGCCGTGCAGCTGCGCGCTGAACAACGGCCGCATCATGGGCAAGCCGCGCCAGAAAATCCTCTGACGGCACAGGCGTCTCAGACCGGGCAGCCTCAAAGAACGGATCAAGCATCTGATCGTCCGATCCGGAATTATTGTTGTGAGAGCTCATAGTCCCAACTCCTCTTTCCGTGCCGACAGATCGGCACTTAATGCGCGTTTGCCTCGCGCGGTCAGGCTTTCGACGGCCTCGGTGCTGATCTCCAGCACTTCGGCAATTTCAGGGTTCGCCATGCCTTCAATATGGCGCAGGATCACAGCGATCCTTTGGCGCTCTGGCAGTCGCGAAAGCGCGTCATCCAAAGCTTTGGCGCGTTGGGAGGCAAACATCTGCGCCTCAACGCTGGGCGTGTCATCTTGCGGCTCCGCGATCTCACCCAGCCCGATGCTGCGTCGCTTGCGCAACCGATCAATGCACAGGTTCTTGGCGACACCAACCAGCCAAGTCGACAGTTTCGCCTGACCCTCTTGCCACTCAGGGGCCATGCGCCACAGCCGCAAAAACGCCTCTTGCACCACATCTTCAGCCTCGCCCCGATCGCCCAGCAGACGCATCGAAAAGCCCAAAACCTGCGGGCTAAGCCGCGCGGTCAAAACGCCAGCGGCCTGGGCATCGCCCTGCGCGTAGCGCGCGAGCAGCTCTGCATCGCTGATCTGAGAGCTTTGGTCGAGTGCCATATCCATCCTAATGCAACAGCTACGCGAGCCTTGCTTGGCCCGCAATCGGCCCGCAACATCTGAGCGCTGCGGGCCTCCTGCTCTTGAGCTCTCAGGCTTAGTTGCGCCCGCGATGGCGTCCGCCACGACCCTTAGAGGCCGCATCGAACTCTTCTTTGCTGATCGAGCCATCATCATTGGTATCGATCCGCTCCATCCGTTTGGCCATACGGTCCTCGGGCGGCGCCATTTCTTCAGCGCTCAACTTGCCATCGCCATTGGCATCCATGCGTGAGATCATCCGTTCCGAGCGCTTGGCACGTCGCGCATCTGCATGAGCAGCGATCTCTTCGCTGGACACGAAGCCGTCGCCATCCGTGTCGATTGCCGCAAACCGCGCGGCTCGTTGCGCTTGCAGCTCAGCTTGGGTGATCTGGCCATCGCTGTTGAGATCAAGCTGCTCGAAACTTGCGCGCTGGCCTTGGCCGCGATCATGCCCACCTTTGGCATTTGCAACGACAGGCACAGCCGCCAAACCAATTGCCAAAGTCAGGAGTACGGCCTTCAAAGATGTTTTATCAGTCATGTTTTTCTTCCTCGATTTTTCGGTTTCAAACGCTGCCTCTCAGCGCCCTTCTGACCACTCAAACGGGCGAGCGGTGCCGTTCCGTCGAAAATAATTTGCAGGCAGGCTTTGCGACATCGCGCCGCAAGACAGCCTGTCGCGGTGCAATTTGGCGCGCAGTGTCATAGTTAGGGCGTCTGATCGGATGCGAGGCCCAGAGAATGGCAAATGATACGAACGTAGTGAGTGATGAAGATCGCGGCATGAAGCCCGCCATGCTGCGCGGCTGGCGTCGTGTTTGCCCAAGTTGTGGCACCGGTCCGCTGTTCAACGGCTATCTCAACGTGCGCAAAGAATGTGCGGTCTGCCAGCAAGAACTGCACCACCACCGCGCCGATGATGGCCCCGCCTATCTGACGATCCTGATCGTGGGCCATCTGATTGCGCCGACGCTTTTATGGACATTCACCGAGTTTGAGCCTGACCCGCTGGTCGTCGCTGGCCTCTTCTCGGTCGCGGCAGTAGCTCTGTCGCTTTACCTGTTGCCGCGCCTCAAAGGCGTGGTTGTCGCGATCCAATGGGCCAAACGTATGCATGGCTTTGGTGACGCGAAAACCGGTTGATCCCCGCGCCGAGCGAGGCCAAGCTGGCGGGCATGTCTGATACCCCGATCCGAGACGCAGCCACGGTGATCATCGTGCGCGACGCGCCAGACGCGCCGCGTATCTTGATGGGGCAGCGCGGCAAATCTGCGGTCTTTATGCCCAACAAATACGTCTTTCCGGGCGGCGCTGTGGATGATGGTGACGCAGATATAGCGCTCGCGGCCCAACCTGATCCGGCTTGTCTGACCCGTCTGGCTCAATTGTCTGATCCGAAGCGCACGCCCGCACTTCTAGCCTCCGCCATCCGCGAGGTTTGGGAAGAAACCGGCCTGTTTTTGGGAGAGCCAGCGCAGGGCCAAGACGCGACACCCCCGCCTGATTGGCAAGGCTTCTTTGACGCGGGTTTCACCCCTTCTGCACGCGGTCTGCGCTACATTTTCCGCGCCATCACGCCGCCCGGCAGGCCACGCCGCTTCGACGCGCGGTTCTTTTTGGCCGATGCCAGCGCCTTGCAAGGCGATCTCGACGATTTCTCGCGCGCCTCTGACGAATTGAGCCATCTGCATTGGGTCCCCATCAGCGAGGCCCGCGCGCTCGACCTGCCCTTCATCACCGAGGTCGTTCTGGCCGAGGTCGAAGCACTGTCGAAAACGAAAAACCCTCCCGAAAGCGTGCCATTTTTCAAGAATGACACAGATCAGTCGCAGTTCTTGCGTATCCGCTGAGCAAAGCACAAAACAGTGTTGAGGAATTGGAAACAGTTCCATATTCCTGCCCTATTTTGTTGCTATTCGCACGGGTAATGAACAGCGCAATGACAGAGCCAATGGCAACCGCACCGACCAACAGGCGCAGGGATCGTCTCATCCTTGGCGGCTTGCTTGCGCTATTTGCGGTGGGCCTTCTTGGCCTCGTCACTGCCACCGGTTGGAAAGAGACGATGGCGCAGCTGTCTAAACTCACCGTGCCAGAGGTTTTGGGCCTGCTGGCCTTGTCACTGGTCAATTACCTCTTCCGCGCGCTGCGCTGGCATCTCTTGGGCACCAAACTTGGCACCGGATTACGAGTTCGCACGAATTTTCTACATTTCTTAGGCGGTTTCGCCATGTCGATCACGCCGGGCCGGATCGGAGAGCTGGTGCGCCTGCGCTGGATGTCTCGCCTCTCGGGCTGGAGTTTCGCACGATTGACCCCGCTCCCTCTCGCAGACCGCGCTTATGATTTGGCGGCGATGGGACTGGTCTTGGCGGGCAGCGCGGTGATGTCGCAAACCGGCACAGTGGGTGCTGTCCCCGTGGCGGTTTTGGCCATTGCCAGCGCCGTTGTCGTGACGCGCCCAGCCCTGCTTGATCGCCTCGTCACGGGGCTTTGGAAACTCATCGGCAAAGCGCCACGGTTCTTCGTGCGCCTGCGCCAAGCCGCAAGCTCGATGGGCGCGTTCAGCTCGCCCGGGCTTGCGATATCGTCGATGAGCCTGTCGGTCATAGGCTGGCTGGCAGAGGGCTACGCTTTGTATCTTTTGCTGATGTGGATGGGCGCTGACATCTCACTGGCCATGGCCATCACCATCTTCACCTTCTCAACACTCGCAGGCGGGCTGACCGGCGCGCCGGGTGGTATTGGCGGCGCCGAGGCCGCGATGGTCGTCCTTTTGGGCCTCAACGGCGTGCCGCTGGAAATCGCAGTGCCTGCGACGGCAGTCATCAGATTAACCACCTTGTGGTTCGCAATTGCTATCGGCGTCGTGCTGTTTCCTGTCGCCGAACAACATTCAAAAAGGGGCTGAAGCCTATGGTTTGGAACAGTTTAACCTATTCAGGCTGGGCGCGTGTACGCTCTGCCACGGGCCGTGTTGCGCGTCCTGAGCGCACATCTTCGCTCAGCTCCGTTCTGGCTGATACAACTGCGCCAGCCATCGGGCAGCGACGCTCTTACGGTGATGCTTGCCTCAACGATGGCGGCGACGTGATCGACATGACGCGGATGGACCGCGTGTTGGGCTTTGACGCGAAAACCGGCGTGATCGAGGTTGAAGCCGGGCTTTGCGTCGGCGAGATCGCCAAAATCTACGCCCCGCAAGGCTGGTTGCCTGCGGTCATGCCCGGCACAGGATTTGCGACAATCGGCGGCTGCATTGCCAATGATGTGCATGGCAAAAACCATCATGGCATCGGCTCTTTCGGCCAGCATGTGATCAGCTTGAAGCTTCTAAACAACGGAAAAGCCACCGAAATTTCGCCTCAGAAAAACGCAGGCCTTTTCAAAGCGACCATTGGCGGCTTGGGTCAAACCGGAGTGATTGTCTCCGCGAAACTGCAACTCTTACCTTGCAAAGGTGACGTGATGATCGTCACCGAGCGGCGCATCGACGGGTTTGAAGAATTCCTCGAGGCGCTGGACAATTCGCGCTCCACCTACACCGTCGGCTGGATCGACGCGACCGCCAAGCGGGAGGCGTTGGGCCGCGGCGTGTTGGAAGAAGCCGAGACAGATTACGGGTTGGTGCCCGATCCGAAACGGTCCAAATCCGTGCCGTTCAATGCGCCCGGCTGGGCTTTGTCCGCACCAATCGTCAAACTTTTCAACAGCTTATACTTCAAGCGCGTTCCTGAACGTGGCCGCACTGTCGTCAAGCCGATCAGCGATTTCTTCTTTCCTTTGGACAAGATCCACGACTGGAACAAGCTCTATGGCAAGCGCGGGTTTCATCAATTTCAATGCGTGGTTCCGATTGCGCAGGCCCCCGCCCTGCGCGCGATTTTGGAAAAGATCGCGCATTCCGGTCTGGCCTCTCCTCTGGCCGTTTTGAAACGTATGGGGCCGGGTCATGCCGGGCTGATGAGCTTCCCGATGGAAGGCTATACGCTGGCAGTCGACTTCCCCAACAAAGGCCGCGCAGAGGCGCTGATTGCCGAGTTAGAAACCATGTGCGTGGCAGCTAAGGGTCGGATTTATTTGGCAAAAGACGCAACGCTCGACGCCAAACACTTGGCCGATATGTATCCTCATTTGTCCAAATTTGCCGCAGTTGCGGCCAAGCAGGATCCGAAGGGCGGCTATGAGACCGACCTGACGAAACGACTGAAAATCAGGAGCCACGCATGAGCGAGAATTGGATCATTTTAGGCGCAACCTCATCGATGGCGCGCGCCTTTGCGCGGGCGGTGTCACAAGACGGCGCTCGGGTTTTTCTTGCGGGTCGCGATATGGTGGACCTGAAAGCGAGCGCTGCGGATTGCGCAGCGCGCGGCGCAGAGTTGGCGGAAGCTGTGGCTTTTGATGCGCGCAAACAGGACGGATTTTCAAGCATTATCAAGCGGGTAGCGCGCGAGGACGGAATGATCAATGTCGCCGTGTTCGTGGGCTCCATGCCGCCGCAAGACGCAATCGACGCCGACCCAAGCCTGATTGACGGCACGGTGATGGACAGCTTCACCGGCCCTGCAGCCTTCTTGCAAGCGATTGCGCCAGAGATGGAGGAGCGCGGTGGTGGCACGGTTGTGGGCATTGGATCAGTGGCGGGCGATAGAGGCCGCATCGGCAACTACGTCTACGGTGCGGCCAAGGCCGGATTTCACACATATCTCAGTGGGTTACGCAACCGCCTGACCCGCGCGGGTGGCCATGTCGTGACCGTCAAACCGGGCTTCGTTGACACTGCGATGACGTGGGGAATTGAGGGAATGTTTTTGGTGGCGACGCCAGACAAGGTGGCCTCTGACATCCTTAAGGCCGTGGAAAAGAAGAAGAATACGATCTACACGCCGGGATTTTGGCGGCTGATCATGACCATCATCAAGTCGATCCCTGAGCCGATCTTTAAGAAGATGTCGGTGTGAGTTATCCACAGGAAACTGCCTATTTTTTAGGCAGTT
>CAZCEW010000094.1:0-10333 GCA_964497775.1 uncultured Rhodobacterales bacterium | reverse complement strand
TTCATTGCGGGCGAGAAGACGTTTTCGCATTCGCTCGCCATTGCCGAGCATGGCCGCGTGACAGCGGCGGCGGTGTATTTGCCGATGCTTGATCTGCTCTATACCGCGACGGAAGACACGCCTGCGCTTCTGAATGGCGTACCGATCAAAGCCAGCGCGCATGACCGCGCCGAAGGGGCGACAGTTCTGGCGACCAAATCGAACCTGAAGCCAGAGCATTGGGGCGGTATAGTGCCTGCCATCAAGCGTCATTTCCGACCCTCGCTTGCTTATCGTCTATGCCTCGTGGCCCAAGGGCGGTTTGATGCGATGGTCACGCTGCGCGATTGTTGGGAATGGGATATCGCGGCGGGAGATTTGATCGTGCGCCAAGCCGGCGGCTGCGTCACGGATCGCCATAACGGCGCGCTGATGTTCAACAATCCGCACCCGAAAACCGCGGGCTGTCTGGCCTCTGGGCATAGCGTGCATGAGGGTCTGATGGCGCAGCTAACCGTTGCGCCCAAACCCTGAAACCCCGGGCGTAATCTAGCCTTTCCCCCTATTGCACATTGGCCTACATTGCCCCCGAATTGAACTAGCAAATACGGAGCGGACACATGACCCAACGCCTGCATCTGGTCTTCGGCGGTGAGCTTGTCGACCCCACCAAAAACGCCTTCAAAGACGTGAATGACATTCATCTCGTCGGCATGTTTCCCGATTATGAAAGCGCCTATGATGCGTGGAAATCCGAGGCGCATCGCACCGTAGACAACGCGCATATGCGCTACTTCATCGCGCATATTCACCGCCTGCGTGATGAGGAAACCGAAGCCAGCTCTACCGAAGAGCTGGGTTGATCCGGGGCCGCTGGCATGCGGTATTCCCTGCCCTTGTCGATCTATCTGGCCGTCTCTAAGCGGCTGGAAGGCTATGCGGAACGTAAACTGCAAGCGCGCCTTGCGGTGGGCAAAGAAGATGAGGCCCGCCTGCCCGAGCGCAAGGGTGTCGCGTCGCAAGCGCGACCTGAAGGTCAGCTTGTCTGGTTTCATGCGGCCAGCGTGGGCGAATCGCTGTCCCTTCTGGACCTGATCGAGACGCTTCTTGAGGAACAGCCCGACGCCAATATGTTGATTACAACCGGCACGCGCAGCTCTGCCGAGTTGCTGGCCAAGCGTCTGCCGGATCAGACAATCCACCAGTTTGTACCCGTCGATGTCGTGTCTTACGTGCGCCGGTTCTTGGATCACTGGAAGCCCGATCTGGCGGTCTGGACGGAAAGCGAGCTTTGGCCTGCATTGATCGTAGAGACCCATACGCGCGACATACCGATGCTTCTTTTGAACGCGCGGATGTCGAGTGCGTCGCATAAGAAATGGCGCTGGCTTCCGGGCTTTGCGGGCGCGTTGCTGAACCGGTTCGACCGCATCCTTGTGCAAGATGACACCTCGGCTGCTTACCTGCGCCAGCTTGGGGCTCCGAAGTCGAAATTGCGCATCAACGGGTCGATCAAGCAAAGCTCCGGCGCGTTGCCCCATGATGAAGATGAACGCTTCGAGATCGCAGGGCTGTTGGAAACCCGCCCCGTCTGGCTCGCTGCATCTACACATGAAGGCGAAGAAATAGCCGCCATTGAGGCCCATCGCCATGCTCGCCGCGCAGCCCCGCGTCTGATGCTGATCATCGCACCGCGCCATGTAGAACGTGGCCCCGAGATCCTGGAAGCCTTGCAGGCCGACGGCTGGAAAGTTGGTGTGCGTTCTAAGGGTCAGCAGCCCAACGCCACGATGGATATTTATCTCGCCGACACGATGGGGGAGATGGGGCTTTGGTACAGGTTGGCTCCGGTCACATTCTTAGGCGGATCATTGGTGCCGGTTGGCGGCCACAACCCGTTCGAGCCCGCCGCTTTAGGCTCTGCCATCATTCACGGACCGCATGTCGCCAGCGCGCAGGAGGTCTATGACAGGCTCGACGATGCCGATGGTGCGCGGCGCATTGAAACTGCCGATCAACTGGGCCCAGCCGTCATTGAATTGCTGGAACCTCACCGCGCCGCCGCCTTGGCGCATGCGGCTTGGGAAATCAGCTCTAGCGGAGCAGAGCCTGCGCATAATGCGCTGATGACGATCCTTGATTTGCTCGACAAGACGAGAGCGCGGTGATGCGGGAACCTGCGTTTTGGTATCGCGAACGCGGGCTTGCCTCGACCCTACTGGCGCCTGCCGGATGGCTCTATGCGAATGGAACGGCGCGCAGGTTAGACCAGACCACCCCGACGCGCCTTGATGTGCCGGTGATTTGCGTCGGCAATATCAATGTCGGTGGCACAGGTAAAACGCCGACCGTTATCGCACTCATTGAGAAACTGGTGGCACGCGGCTTAAACCCTCATATCGTCTCGCGCGGCTATGGCGGCTCGGAGGTCGGTCCATTGAGGGTGATCGAGGCGCAGCACAAAGCCTCGCAAGTGGGTGACGAGCCGCTGCTGCTTTCTGCCTTTGCGCCCGTATGGGTCGCGCGTGACAGACTTGCAGGTGCGCGCGCGGCAGTTGATGCGGGCGCGGATATCGTCGTGCTGGATGACGGGTTTCAGAACCCTGCCTTGCACAAGGATCTCAGCCTCATTGTCGTCGACGCGCATCGCGGGTTTGGCAATGGCTGCGTGCTGCCGTCCGGCCCTTTGCGCGAACCGGTAGAGATTGGCCTTGCGCGTGCGGATGCGGTTTTGTCCATCGGTTCAGAGGCAGCGCAGAAGCGGTTCTCGGAGAGGTGGGCTCACGCGATTCAAGTACCTCATCTGCGCGGCCACCTAGCACCTTTGCCTACCGGAATGGAGTGGGACGGCCTGCGCGTCCTGGCCTTTGCCGGGATCGGCCATCCAGAGAAATTCTTCGCGACCTTGCGCGATCTAGGTGCCGACATTGCGCGGATGGAGGCATTGCAGGATCATCAACCGCTCAGCGATGCGCTGATGATGCGTTTGTCTGCCGAGGCGAAAGCCGCAGGCGCGCAATTGGTCACAACGGAAAAAGACGCCGTACGCTTGCCGAAAGCCTACCGAGCCGAGGTTTTGACATTGCCGGTGCGTTTAAGCGTGGCAGACGATCCAAAACTGGATCATCTGCTGGATGCGCTTAAACCCTAGTTCAGCTTCGCGTCGAGCACTTCTTTGAGATCCGCATAGCTCATATTGTCCATCGTCACGCCATCGATCACGAATGATGGGGTCGCGCGGATGCCATCGGCTGTCGCGTTTTCTTGGTAGAAAGCCGTCAGCGCTGTCGCCTTTTCGCGGTCCTGCAGACAGGCATCAAGCGTCGCGTCATCCATACCGGCCAGTTTGCCGAAACGCTTCAGGTTACCCGCGATTTGCACCGGCTCGCCTTGGGTCCATTCGCTCTGGTTCTCGAAGATCAGATCGACAATGCCGAAATAGCGTTTGCCTTCACCACAGCGCGCGACCATGCCCGCCCAAAGACCGTAGCGGTCGAAGTAAACCTCGCGCAGCACGAATTTTACTTTGCCCGTGTCGATGTATTCGCGTTTCAGGTCCTTAAAGGCGTTCTCGTGAAACGTGCGGCAATGCGGGCAGGTAAACGATGCGTATTCGATCATCTCAATTGGCGCATCTTCCGCGCCCAAAGTCATGTCGATGATCGACGACGTATCAACACCTTCCGTGCTTTGAGCAACTGCCGCGAGAGGCGTCGTCTCGGTGCCGCGATTGGTTAAGGTGAAAGCGCCGATGGCAACTGCGATGACGCCAATGGCTGCGAGCAATAGGTTCCGGTTCATTGTAAGGTCGTCCTTGTCAATTGGTCTTGCGGGTCAGAACATTCTGCCCCAAAGCGGTGAGCGCCTGTTTCAGGCTGTCATTCTCGATATCGGCCGCAACATCTTGCGCGGCTTGTTTGATCTCGGCGGGAATTTCTTTGGCGGGCGCCTCTGGCTTAGCCTCAAACGCCACTTGTCCCTCGTGAAACCCGGTAGGGGCGGTCTGCGTGATCTTGACCCGGCTAATCGCGGAATAGCCGTAGCAGGAATTCACCTTCTCGCGAATTTGCGGCAGTTGCGTTTGCAAGATCGGAGCCTGCGCGCCAGTGGTTAAAATCGTCAAGGTCGCGCCAAAGCCTTGGCGGCCATAGGTGACATTCACGGGACGCGCGATTTTGGCAATATCTTCGCCGACAATCTCGACCCAATGGGTCAAAAGACGCATCGTGGCAAAGCCGCGCTTTTCGCCCGCGCTGCGAATTTGCGTGCCGATAAGAGACCCCATCGCACTGAAACCCCGCCCGCGACGCGGTCGTTTTGTGGCTTGCGATTGGGTTGTTTTCTGGGCCATCTCGTCCTCTTGAGGGATGCCGGATACTACCCTACGAGATAGGGCATGCCACCATGAAACCGTAAGTTAGGGCAATAAACTTTGCGTGACACTGATCTAAGCGCCGCTTTGCTGGCTTGGTATGATCGCCACGCGCGCGCGATGCCGTGGCGTGTCAGCCCCGCTGATCGCAAAGCTGGCCGCGTGCCGGATCCGTATTTCATCTGGCTCAGCGAAGTGATGTTGCAGCAAACAACCGTGGCCGCTGTGCGCGACTACTTCGTCAAATTCACGCAGCTGTGGCCGACTGTCAGTGATCTTGCCCACGCCGAGGATGCCGATGTCATGGCCGCTTGGGCGGGGCTTGGATATTACGCTCGCGCACGCAATTTGCTGAAATGCGCGCGGGTTGTTGAGGCTGAATTGGACGGTGTTTTCCCGCCGGATCGCGAGGCGTTGGAGAAACTGCCGGGCATTGGGCCTTATACGTCCGCGGCCATTGCCTCGATCGCGTTTGATCTGCCGGAGACCGTTCTTGATGGCAATGTGGAGCGTGTCATGTCGCGGCTCTACGAGGTCGAGACCCCTTTGCCGACTTCTAAGCCCGAGCTGACCGAGTTGGCCAGCGCGCTGACGCCCAAGCTGCGCGCAGGGGATTATGCCCAAGCGGTGATGGATTTAGGCGCTACGATTTGCACGCCAAAATCGCCCGCATGCGGGATTTGCCCGTGGCGCGATCCCTGCCGCGCGCGTGTTTCCGGCCGCGCCGCTGATCTGCCGCGCAAACTGGCCAAGAAACCCAAACCCACGCGCAAGGGCATGGCCTATGTCGCACGGCGCAGCGATGGCGCTTGGTTGCTGGAAACCCGGCCCGCGAAAGGCCTGTTGGGCGGTATGTTGGGATGGCCCGGAAGCGACTGGTCGGAGGCACCGAAAGCTGCCCCTCCATTAAAGGCAGACTGGGCAGTTTCGCCTGTGGAAGTCCGCCATACGTTCACGCATTTTCACCTGATCCTGACAGTCCATGTCGCGCATGTGGAGAATAGTGCCAAGCCTGCCTCAGGCGGGTTCATCGCGCCCCATGCGTTTCGACCCGCCGATTTACCCACCGTGATGCGCAAGGTGTTTGACGCGGCAAAAGACCTCGCCTTGAGTGATTGAGAAACGGGTTTCGCGCGGTTAGCATTCGCGCAGGTCTTGGCTTAGGAACACTCCATGTCGCAAAAACCCAACTACGATTTCTCCGCAATCGATTCAGCCTTGCCGTTTTGGCTATCGCTCTTGTTGCTTCCGGTCTTGATGTTTGCAGCGTGGCAAGGCGGGCTTTGGCTGGCTTTGGTGCCGCTGTGCACTTGGGGACTGTTCGCGGTGCTCGATAAATTCGCAGGAATGAACTTTGAAAATGCCGATCCGCAAACGCCTGAGGATGACTTGTATTGGTACCGCCTTATCACTCTGCTGTGGTTTCCGATCCAACTGGTGGTGATTTTCGGCACGATCTATTTTGCGACCCGTACTGATACGCTGAACGGGTTTGAGAAATTCTGGCTGCTTTTCGGCGTCGGCGTCATCACCGGCACTGTCGGGATCAACTATAGTCATGAGCTGATGCACCAAAAGAACAAGCTAGAGCGTTGGCTGGCCGATCTGCTTCTGGCCTCGGTGCTCTATAGCCACTTCCGGTCCGAGCATCTTTTGGTCCATCACCGCTATGTCGCGACCCCGCGCGATCCGGTAACGGCGCGCTATAATGAAGGGTTCTACCAGTTCTTCCCCCGCGTCTTGAAACAGAGCGTCAAGTCCGCTTGGGGTGCTGAAAAACGCATGCTAGCGCGCAAGGATTTACCCGCCACGGACTTGTCGAACCCGTTCGTCACTTACGGCGCGTTGCAGCTTGGCTTTATCGTCCTCGCCTTTGTCATTGGTGGCTGGATGGGTGTGGTCTTCTTCTTGATCCAAGCCTTTGTCGCGATCTGGCAATTGGAGTTGGTAAATTACATCGAACATTACGGGCTTACCCGTAAGCATCTGGGCAATGGCAAATATGAACATGTCAAACCGCGCCATTCGTGGAACGCCGCGCAAAAGGTGTCGAGCTGGTTGCTGATCAATTTGCAGCGCCATTCCGATCACCATTACAAACCCGACCGCCGCTTTCCTTTGCTGCAAAACTACACCCAAACCGACGCGCCTCAGCTGCCCTATTCTTATCCGGTGATGACCATGGTCGCGATGTATCCGCCGGCTTTCTTGCGCATGATGAACCCGAAGGTCCGCAAATGGCGCGCGACCTATTATCCGGAGATTTCCGATTGGTCCGCCTATAAAGCGGCCTCCAATCCATTGCCGCGCTAGACCTAGCGCCAGACAAAAAAAGCCCCGCGGCTTGGGTAAGCGCGGGGCAAAGTTATGTGCTTGCGGATAGGCCGCAGGCACAGGCGGTAACTTTAAAAATTTTGGATCAGTTCATTTCGGCCCGGATTTGTTGGCGCAGCACGTCAATGGACACTTTCTTGCCCTCGCGCTTGAAGCACCAATAGGTCCAGCCGTTGCAACTTGGCGCGCCTTCCAGCGCGGCGCCGACTTGATGGATCGAGCCTTTGACGTCATCACCAATCAGCGAACCGTCAGCACGCACTTTGACCTTGTGACGACCGTTCGAGCTCCACAGCTCTTCGCCAGGGCGCAACATGCCGCGCTCGACCAGAACACCGAAAGCGACACGCGGCTCGGCGCGTTTGGATTGCGTGACTTCCAGCGAGGTGCGATCAAACTTGCGCACCGCTTTGAGCCGCTTCTCGGCCACGGCGCGGTAGGACTTCTCGCGTTCGATCCCGATATAGTCACGACCCAGCTTCTTGGCGACAGCGCCAGTTGTGCCAGTGCCAAAAAACGGGTCGAGCACCACATCGCCCGGGTTCGTCGTGGCCAGCAACACGCGGTGCAGCAAGCTTTCAGGCTTTTGCGTCGGGTGCGCTTTGTCGCCTGCCTCGTTCTTCAACCGCTCATGGCCGGTGCAAATCGGTAAGACCCAATCGGACCGCATCTGCACACCTTCATTCAAAGCCTTCAGCGCCTCGTAATTGAACGTGTATTTGCTGTCTTCCGATTTCGACGCCCAGATCAGCGTCTCATGCGCATTGGTCAGACGTTTGCCGCGGAAGTTCGGCATTGGGTTCGACTTGCGCCAGACCACATCGTTGAGCATCCAGAAGCCTTGGTTTTGAAGCTCGGAGCCGACGCGGAAAATGTTGTGATAGCTACCAATAACCCAGATCGCGCCATTGGGCTTCAGGATGCGGCGCGCGGCTGTCAGCCAGGCCATCGTGAACTGGTCGTATTTCTTGAAACTGGCGAATTGATCCCAGTCATTATCGACCGCATCGACTTTGGAATTGTCGGGCCGGTGCAGATCGCCACGCAATTGCAGATTATACGGAGGATCGGCAAAGATCAGATCAACGCTGCACTCGGGCAGGCTGTTCATGGCCTCTACGCAATCGCCATCAAGGATTGAATTTAGCGGCAGCGCCTCGCGCTCCACCTTGGTAATTTTTCCCATCCATGCCTCGTCTTATGTGCTTTTCGCACTTGTTCGTTTTGTTGGCCTAAGGATGAGTCAAAGGTGATTCGCCGTAAACCCCTTTAATTTTCAGATAGTTAGAAAAATTCTATCGACACAAGATATTGTGGACCGGTTTGAAGGAACGACGATGATGTGGGGTAACCCCGTGTTGCTCCAATGCCGAAATGTGGCTTTTTGTGGGATATCCGGCGTTTTGCTCCCAGCCATACTGGGGGTGCTGTTGCGCCAATGCACTCATGTGCCTATCGCGCGTCACTTTCGCGATGATCGAGGCCGCAGCAATTGACTGAGACTTGCCATCACCCTTGATCACAGCCGTCGCGGGCCTGTTTAACTCGCCGGGGATCTTATTGCCATCAACCAGCACATGGCACGGCAGTTGCGCCAAACCCGCCACCGCGCGACACATGGCCAGATGCGAGGCGTGGTAGATGTTGAGCCTGTCGATTTCTTGGGTACTGGCCTCGGCAATGCAATAGATACTCTGCGCTTTGATCACATCGAACAAGGCGTCTCGCTTCTTGGCAGAGAGCTTCTTGGAATCGTTGAGCCCCTCGGGGATGCGGTTCGGGTCAAGAATAACCGCCGCAGCAACGACAGGGCCTGCAAGCGGGCCGCGCCCGACCTCATCGACGCCTGCAATATGGAAAAGCCCCGAAGATAGAAGCTTGGTTTCAAGTTCAAAGTTCGGGGATGAAGGCATAAACGACATCTCGCCCGGCTGACCCGCCCAGCGCAAGGCAAAAAAGGGGGCAATCCGAAGATCACCCCCCTACTGCTCTTACTCGTTAATCAGGGACCTCTTAGGCGCGCCAGCCGTGATTGCGCAGGCAGCGCTTTGTGTAAAAACGGCGTGGGCCGTTATTGGTGTTGGCTTGACGCTGGCAGGCGGCAGGTGGAGCGACGCGGGCTTTGCGTTGCAGACAACGTGCACCGTAGACATGACGTGTGCCGCGATGGGTCCATTGCTGGCGCAGGCATTCTTGTGGCGCGACTTTGCTGTGACGTTTAACGCGCGGTTCGTGGCGCGGATAAATGCGACGCGTTGTTGGTGCAGGATGTGGATCGACGCGGCGTGTCACAGGCGCTGCACGCCGTTTGTCGCGATTATCCTTCGAGATCTCATTGAGGATCGCGAAAAAGGCTATCCCGGCCAGAACCTTCGCGACATCCTCATCCGCTTGTGCGGGCGTGACCGTGATTGGCGTGAAAACCAATGCAGCACTGAGAAGCGATGCGAGAAAAGTGCGTTTCATATCGTGTCCTTTCTGTAAGACGACAGCAATCAGATGACTGCGATGGGATCAGACTGGACGGGTGGTGGCGTGTCGCTCAATGACGGCGCGATGTTATTGAATAACGCGGGCCGAAAGCGCATGGTTATCTCCATGAAAAACTTGATCATATATAGTGTGACCGCTTTGGTGCTGAGCCTGAGCGCACAATCGGCCGATGCGGCGTGTTTTGCCGATTACAAAGCCAAGAAGGACAATCCTTTGCAGCTGCATTACGGTGTCGTCGAGCTGCCAGACGCTGCATGTGCTTCACGCAATGCAGCCGCCTCCGCGATTGCGCCTCGCCTGCAACGCTCTGGCTGGACGCTTTTGTCGGTGCTGTCGGTTTTTGGCTCGGATGGTCTTGAGGGGAGAAAGGCGAATGCCGGACGATACTTCCTCCGCTTCTGAGCGCACCATCGCGCCGACCAAAGTAATCCTTTGGGGCGTCGTTGCGATTGTGATCATCCTCGGGCTTGCGGCTTTGGTCTTGTTTATGAACCTACCCGACGCCAACGCCTTCAACGCGCGGGTCGAGCAGATCTTCGTCGAAAACGACGCGCTGACCCAAGGCGGCGAAATCCGCCTTCTGGAAATTCTCGCGCAATCAGGCACCGCCTTTTCCGAGACCTTAACGAGCTACCGCTTCATAATCTTCGTTTTGATGGTTTTCGCGACTGCGCTGCTGATTGCGACTTTGGTGTTTCTGGTATTCCTCGTCGTGCTATCGCGCCGCATGAGCCAGATCGAGAAGACGGGCATCCAAGTCTCGTCGCTTGTGGTCAGCCGCGACGAACGGATCGTGCAGATCAACGATATGGAATTCAAACTGACGCAAGCCGCGCTTGAGACGCTGTCGATCCTCGCCGAGGCGCGTCTTGATGACGACATCCTGTCAGGGATTGAAATAGAGGCGATGATTTCCGGCAAACCCCAAATAGAATGCGACGAGGCCGCCGGTGCCACCCGCATCAAACGCCTGCGTGACCATCTGGGCAATCAGATGATCAGCGAGCTATTGATCAAAAACATCTCCCGCAAAGGATATGTTCTGGCAGTCGAGCCCAAAGCCATCCGAATGGAGTGATCTCAAAACCGTGCGCACAAAATACCCACCCTTGCTGCACAGATTACATACACCTAATTCAGTGGCGACCCCGGCAG
>CAZCEW010000093.1:0-10354 GCA_964497775.1 uncultured Rhodobacterales bacterium | reverse complement strand
CGATTGTGCCGATGTTCACATGCGGCTTATTACGTTCGAACTTTTCCTTAGCCATATCGAAGGCGCCTTTATGATTATGGGGCTCTACCGCCCCCGTTTCCACATCGCGCGCTACCTATGCGCGGGCGCGGAAAAAATCAAGGCTCAGTTGGCCGCAGCCGCCGCTTCTGGCGCCTCTGTGCCCTCAGGGACCTTTAACACATCGGCCTCCGCGGCGGCTTTGGCCTCTTCCGTGACGCCCACGCCGAACCATTCGGCATTGGCCTCAAGGTAGCGCTGCACGGCGGCAGTCATCTTTGCGGCGAGATTGGCCATCTGCTGTTCGCGCTTTTGCGTCAGACCGGAGCCCACGATGGTATTGCCGTCAAGCTGCTCAAAAATCGTCATCTGATGAGGCTTTTCATTCAGCTTCTTACCTACTGCGTCATCCCAGACATTGACGCTGACCACGACGGCGGATTTCGGCGACAAGACCAGCGGGATGCCGGGCACGGCCAATGCGTAGCCGTCAAGATTGATCCCGATATGATAGAGCTTTTCGCCTTGATAGCGACCAAATCGCTTGGCCATTTCACCTTCCAAAAGCGTCTCCCACTCCTCAGGGCTTGCTTGGCGGGACGGGCCGATTTGCTTGGCGTTCTTGGTCACCACAACATTATGGCCGAGGCGAAAATCGCCCAAGTTTGCGACCTCTTCGGTCTCGGGATCAGGCACCGCACAGGCCGAAAGCCCAAGACACAAAACCCCGATAAGCATCGCTTTGAAATACGCCATCTGCCGAAACCCCCATCTATTGTTTTGCAAATGTGTTACCCAAGTCGCAGGTGCGACGCAATCACCCCTGCCATTGCCGTGGCGACAATGGCACATATATCTGGTTAATATGGATCAAGCGGTATCATACCCCCCGCGCGTGAAGCTGGTGACCGAGAAATGGGGCATCTTGCAATCGCTGCGCGCAGCCCAGCGCAACGTGTTGGAGCTGATCCCAGAGATTGCGCTGCATCAGCCGATTGTCTCGGGCAAGATGGGCAAGCCGTGGCATATGCTGATGGACCCGGAAGGCCTGCGCCATGTGCTGCTGGAGGCGGTCGAGGATTATCCGAAATCTGACGTCACCAAGAACATCCTGCGCCCTGCGATCGGCGAGAGCTTGTTTGTGGCCGAAGGCGCGCATTGGCGCTGGCAGCGGCGCGCGGCGGCACCTGTGTTTTCGCACCGCAACGTGACGGCTCTGGCCCCGATCATGTCTGCCGCGGCCCAGCGCGCGGTAGATCGCATCGGCGCGCATAAGGGTAAGGCTGCCGATATGTATGACGAGATGGTCACCTCCACATTCGAGGTCATCTCCGATGTCACCTTCTCGGGCGACGAGAATTTCGACCGCGCCGCCGTGCACCGGGCCGTTGATAATTACATCGATCAAACCGCCAAGGTCTCTCTGTTTGATATCTTGGGCATCCCGACATGGGTTCCGCGTGTCTCGCGCATGGGCTCGACGCAGGCTATGCGCGATATGAAAACGATGTCGGACAAGGTGATCGACAACCGCCGCGACAAAGGTCCCGGCGATATCCCTGATCTGCTTGATCTGCTTTTGGCCGGAGAAGACCCCAAAACCAAGCGGATGATGAACACGGCGGAGCTGCGCGACAACCTTCTGACTTTCATCGTCGCCGGACACGAGACGACGGCGCTCACTTTGGGCTGGGCGCTTTATCTCGCGGCATTTGATCAAGGCGTGCAAGACAAGCTGCGTGCGGAGGCGAAATCGGTCCTTGGCGATCGGATCGCGACGGCGGAGGACGTGCCGAACCTGCCCTATACGCGGCAGGTGATTGACGAGACCTTGCGGCTTTATCCGCCCGCAGCCTTCCTGTCGCGCTCAGCCCAAAAGGATGACACGCTGTGCGAGCGCAAGATCGCGCGCGGCGACACGGTGACTTTGCCGATCTACGCGCTACACCGCTCGCATCTGCTCTGGGACGATCCGCATCAGTTCAATCCCGACCGCTTCGACGGCAAAACCGAGATAAACCGTTACGCCTACCTGCCCTTTGGCGACGGGCCACGTATCTGCATCGGCGCCAGTTTCGCGCTGCAAGAGGCCATCATCATCCTCGCCTCACTGCTCGCACGCTACAAGTTCACCCGCGTGAAAGGCAAAGACCCAAAACCCGTGCTGATCTTGACGCTTAGGCCTGAGGGCGGCGTTTGGTTGGAGGTTGAGGACGCGTAAGTAACCCCCAATTTACACGCGCCGTTAACTCTTCCACCACCCGCACGCAGCCTGAACCGCACAAGTATGTGAAATCATGCGCATGAAATACATACGATTGCCGCATGCAATACACATACCGCAACTCCCTTGTTTTTAAGCATTGATTGGTGAATTTGGTGCCCCGCAGCCACATGCCGGATTTTCCACAGCCCGCCACGTTAAAACTTAAGCGCGCCTAGCCGAACTTATTGTTCTTCGGAAATCCATATGGCGGCCGCTTGCCCACGCCCGCGCGTTTGCCGAGCCACTCGGTCAGGTCGGGCTCGTGGCGTGTTTTGCCGCCACCCATTTCCCATGTCAGGCCGTCATCCCATTTGAACGTCGTGATATCAGACAAACCGCCATCAAGCTCCAACGCGCCCTGACGCCCTCGCGCCATATTGTACTTCTGTATCCGCACGCCTTTGCCGCGCCCCATCTCGGGCAAATCGGCAACGGGAAAGACCAAGAACTTGCCGTTCTCGCTAACCACCGCGATGTGATCACCCATCACAGGTTGGCACGCGGCAGCTACGGTTTTGTCTTTGACATTAAGTACTTGCTTGCCGGACCTGGTTTGCGCGGCGACATCCGCCTCGGGCACAATAAAGCCATCACCCGCGCTGGACGCGACCAGCAATTTGCGCGCCGGATCGTGGATGAACAGATCGACAATCTCCGCCTCATTGGGCAGATCGACCATCAGGCGCAAAGGCTCGCCCATGCCGCGCCCGCCGGGCAGGTTCGCCGCGCCCAGCGTGTAAAACCGCCCGTTAGAGCCGAAGACCAACAGCTTATCGGTGGTCTCCGCATGGAAGATAAAACGCGGGCCGTCGCCGTCTTTGAATTTCAGCTCGCGCGCCAGATCGATATGGCCCGTCATGGCGCGGATCCAGCCCATTTGCGAGCAGACAATGGTAATGGGTTCTTTGTCTATCATCGCCTCAAGCGGCACGTCCTCGACCTCGGTCGCCACAGCAAACTGAGACCTCCTCGCGCCGCCCTCACTGCCCTTACCAAACAGCTTGCGCACCTCGCGCAACTCGTCGGCAATCCGCTTCCATTGCAGATCTTCACTGTCCAAAAGATCAGCAATTTCAGCGCGTTCGCGCATCAGCTCATCTTGTTCGCGCTTCAGCTCCAGCTCTTCAAGACGCCGCAAAGACCGCAGGCGCATGTTCAAGATCGCCTCCGCCTGCACTTCGGTCAAAGACGGCTCGCCCTCGCGCGACTTGGGCGGTATGTAGTCGTCTTCCGACATGGCGCGCGCATGCGTCGCGCTCCAATCCTCAAACATCAGGCCCGATTTGGGATCATCATCATAGCGGATGATATCGATCACACGGTCGAGGTTGAGGAAGGCAATAATGAAGCCTTCGAGCACTTCCAAACGGTGATCAATCTTGTCGAGCCGATGTTTGGAGCGGCGCTGAAGCACAGCCCGGCGGTGATCCAGAAACGCGCGCAGCACTTCTTTCAGCGAGCAGACCTTCGGCGTGCGCCCGTCGATCAGCACATTCATGTTCAAAGAGAAGCGCACCTCAAGATCAGAGCTACGAAACATCATCCCCATCAGCACATCCGGGTCGACATTTTTCGACCGAGGCTCAAGGATCAGCCGGATATCCTCGGCAGACTCGTCGCGCACATCCGCCAAGATAGGCAGCTTCTTGGTCTGGATCAGCTCGGCGATTTTCTCGATCAGTTTGGACTTTTGGACCTGATAGGGGATTTCGGTGATGACGATCTGCCATTGCCCGCGGCCCAGATCCTCAACCTCATATGTCGAGCGCAGACGGAAGGACCCGCGCCCGGTGCGGTAGGCCTCGGCGATGTTCTCAGGTGGCTCGACGATGACGCCGCCGGTCGGAAAATCAGGGCCCGGCACGTAATCGAGAAGCGTCTCGTCGCGTGCATTGGGCGCTTTGATCAGATGCAGACAGGCGCCGACGAGCTCTTCAATGTTATGGGGCGGGATATTCGTGGCCATCCCCACGGCAATCCCGCTGGAGCCATTGGCCAGAAGGTTCGGGAAGGTCGCGGGCAGCACTTCGGGCTCTTGCAATGTGCCGTCGTAATTGTCACGAAAATCGACCGCATTCTCGTTGAGACCTTCCAGCAATGCCTCGGCAGCGGCTGTCATGCGAGCTTCGGTGTAGCGCGAGGCGGCCGGATTATCGCCGTCGATATTGCCGAAATTCCCCTGCCCGTCGACCAGCGGATAGCGCACGTTGAAATCTTGAGCCAACCGCGCCAACGCATCGTAAATCGCCTGATCACCATGCGGGTGATAATTGCCCATCACATCGCCGGAGATTTTCGCTGATTTGCGGAAGCCGCCGTTCGAGGCCAGCTTCAATTCGCGCATCGCATAAAGGATACGGCGATGCACAGGTTTCAACCCATCGCGCGCATCAGGCAAGGCACGGTGCATGATCGTCGACAGCGCATAGGTCAGATAGCGGTCACCAATGGCGCGGCGCAGCGGCTCGGCCAGCATGGCGGGGTCTATCTGGGGGCTGTCGGTTGTGTCGGACATATATGATGTATGTACTCAAGGGTTTGGGGGTCGTAAAGCCGGATTTGCATTACACAACATCTTGCCGTAGCCACAGCTTTATGACTGAAAAATCTATCCTGATTACGGGATGCTCGTCGGGCATCGGATATGACGCAGCGCATTGCTTGCACAAACGCGGGTGGCAGGTCTTTGCAACATGCCGCGCCGAGGCCGACTGCGAAAGATTACGCAGCGAAGGTCTAGAGAGCTTCCGGCTCGATTATACCGATCAAGCCTCAATCGAGGCCGCAGTGGCCGAATGTCTGAGCCGCACGGGCGGCACATTGGGCGCAGTGTTTAACAATGGCGCCTACGGCATCCCCGGCGCGGTCGAAGACCTGCCCACGGACGCGCTGCGCACAATTTTCGAGACCAATCTGTTTGGCTATCACGAGCTTGCGCGGCAAGTTCTACCCATCATGCGCGCGCAAGGTTACGGGCGGATCATCAATTGCTCGTCGGTGTTGGGGCTGGTCACGCTGAAATGGCGCGGGTCTTACAATGCGACGAAATTCGCCATGGAAGGGCTGACCGATACGTTCCGCATCGAGATGCGCGAGACACCCATTAAGGTGATCTTGATCGAGCCCGGCCCCATCACCTCGGATATACGCGTCAATTCCATTCCGCATTTTGAGCGTTGGATCGATTGGAAAGCCTCGCCACGCGCGCGTGAATACGAAGCAGAACTTCTGAGCCGGCTTTACGACGATAACGGGCCCGATCAGTTCGAACTCCCCGCCTCTGCCGTGTCGCAAAAGCTGATCCATGCGCTGGAACATCCCAATCCCAAGCCGCGCTATTACGTCACAACGCCCACTTATGTGATGGGGTTTTTGCGCCGGATTTTGCCCACGCGGGCGCTGGACTGGGTTTTGGCCAAGGCTTAGGGTTCGCTTTTTCCGCCACGCCCGCTAAGTCTGGTGAAAGATTAATCGAAGGAAATCCCCCATGGCCGATGATCCGCTGTTTATTGTGGTCGCAATTGCCTGTCTTGCCGTTCTGATCATCCTTTTGATCGGCATTGGCGGCTTTGCCAAAGGCGGCGATTTCAACCGCAAACATGCCAACCGTCTGATGCGCTACCGGATTTATGCGCAAGCCGTCGCTGTGGCTTTGATCCTGATTTTCGTTTTTGTCCGGCGCATGGGAGGCGCGTAAGCCATGGTTGTTTTAAGCAAGATTTACACAAAAACCGGCGATGCCGGAGAAACAGCTTTGGGCAATGGGGCCCGCGTTGCGAAACATTCCATGCGGGTCACAGCCTATGGCACGGTTGACGAGGCAAATGCGACTGTCGGTCTGGCGCGGCTTCACTCCACTGGCGAGATGGACGCGCAACTGGCGATGATCCAAAACGATCTGTTCGATCTGGGCGCAGATATGTGTCGCCCGGATATGGAAAAAGACGCCGACGCCGAATACCCACCCTTGCGCGTCACCGATGCCCAAGTCACGCGGCTCGAGAACGAGATTGATGCGATGAACGCGGCACTTGAGCCGTTGCGCTCTTTCATTTTGCCCGGCGGATCGGCCTTGGCTGCGCAATTGCACCTGTGCCGCACAGTCTCGCGCCGCGCAGAGCGCTTGTCGGTCGAGCTGGCCACGGTGGAATCCGTGAACCCTGCGGCGGTGAAATACCTCAACCGGCTGTCAGATTGGTTTTTCGTCGCCTCCCGCATCGCCAATAATGACGGCAAAGATGACGTGCTTTGGGTTCCGGGAGCGAACCGGTAGGAACTACCGGAAAAACCATGGGCTTTTGCGACCGGAAGAGCGAACCGCTAGCGCAATCACACTTGCAATCGTGAAATTTTCTGCGATTTTTTCACGAACGCGGCGTCACGGTGTCGTGCTATGTCGATTTTGATCTGTATTCGTGAAGCCTGCTCGGCTATTGGATGCAGGAGCAACCATGCGCCAAACCGGCGCAGAAATTTGGGAGATACCGCTGATGAAGGTCCTCGTACCCGTCAAACGCGTCATCGACTATAACGTGAAAGTCCGCGTCAAAGCGGATGGCAGCGGTGTCGATCTGGCGAATGTCAAAATGTCGATGAACCCGTTCGACGAAATTGCCGTCGAAGAGGCGATCCGCCTGCGTGAAGCTGGCAAGGCCGAAGAGGTCATCGCCGTCTCTATTGGCGTCAAGCAAAGCCAGGAAACACTGCGCACCGCGCTGGCCATGGGCGCAGATCGCGCGATCTTGGTTGAGGCTGCCGATGATGTTCACACTGATATCGAGCCTTTGGCCGTCGCCAAAATCCTCAAAGGTGTCGTCGACGCAGAACAGCCCGGTCTGGTGCTGTGCGGCAAGCAAGCGATTGACAATGACATGAACGCCACCGGCCAGATGCTGTCAGCGCTTTTGGGCTGGAGCCAAGGCACATTCGCCTCCGAGTTGGACATTGACGGCGACAGCGCCGTTGTAACGCGTGAAGTTGATGGTGGTTTGCAGACGATCAAGGTGAGCATGCCCACGGTTGTGACCGTCGATCTGCGCCTCAACGAGCCGCGCTACGCATCGCTTCCAAACATCATGAAGGCGAAGAAAAAGCCTTTGGACGAAAAAACACCTGCTGATTACGGCGTCGATGCGAGCCCACGTTTGACGATCGTGTCGACATCTGAGCCTGAAGCCCGCGCTGCGGGTATCAAGGTTGGGTCAGTCGATGAGCTGGTCACGAAACTTAAAGACGAAGCGGGAGTAATCTGATGGCTGTTCTACTTCTTGCCGAAGTCACCGATGGCGCATTGAACGTTGATGCGACCTCAAAAGCGGTCACGGCCGCAAAAATCATGGGCGATGTCACTGTGCTGGCCGCAGGCGGTTCTGCCGCTGACGCCGCGGCTGAGGCTGCGAAAATCGCCGGCGTGTCGAAAGTGCTTTGCGCCGAGGATGCAAGCCTCGGCCACCGTATGGCCGAATCCACCGCCGCGCTGCTGGTCAGCCTTGCAGGCGATTACAGCCATATCGTAGCGCCTGCCACGACGGACGCCAAAAACGTGATGCCTCGGGTCGCGGCCCTTTTGGATGTGATGGTGATCTCGGACGTTTCCGGCGTTGTCGATGCCGATACGTTTGAGCGCCCGATCTATGCCGGCAACGCGATCCAGACGGTGAAATCCGGCGACAAAGTCAAAGTCGTCACCGTGCGGGTTTCGACCTTTGACGCCGCAGAAATGGGCGGCAGCGCCTCTGTCGAGACGATCTCGGCTGCGGGCGATCCGGGCCTTTCTTCTTGGGTCGAAGACAAAGTCGCAGCCAGTGACCGGCCAGAGTTGACATCTGCAGGTGTCGTTGTTTCGGGCGGTCGTGGCGTCGGGTCGGAAGAGGACTTCGCGC
Source organism: uncultured Rhodobacterales bacterium (assembly GCA_964497775.1). Classification (GTDB taxonomy): domain Bacteria; phylum Pseudomonadota; class Alphaproteobacteria; order Rhodobacterales; family Rhodobacteraceae; genus Litoreibacter. Next base: position 2,188 of record CAZCEW010000093.1, on the reverse strand, counting down.
TGATCGAAAAGCTCGCCGATAAACTTGGGGCCGCCGTCGGCGCCTCGCGCGCGGCTGTTGATAGCGGCTACGCGCCCAATGACTGGCAAGTCGGTCAAACCGGCAAAGTCGTGGCCCCTGATCTTTATGTGGCCGTCGGTATCTCCGGCGCGATCCAGCATTTGGCGGGCATGAAAGACAGCAAGGTCATCGTGGCGATCAACAAAGACGAGGAAGCACCTATCTTCCAAGTCGCTGATTACGGTTTGGTCGCCGATCTGTTCGACGCGGTGCCAGAACTGATCGAAAAGCTCTGATCCCTCGCGCATATTGCTTCAAAAGCCCGCCGACCGATCGGGTCTGGCGGGCTTTTTTGATATTAGAGTACGTCGCGCAGCCTATCGGCCACGATGCGGTGCGCGCTCGGCCCATACATTTCAGCGGCCGCCGCGGCATCCATCTCTGGATAGACCAGCCCGTCTTCCATGCCCTCCGCACCACCGGGTGTTGGCAGCACGACCTCAACCACTTCGGTCGCATAAGGCCGGATACGTTCGATCATTGCACGGTCCACAAACATCGGATCGCGCGCCAAATCATTGACGGCCTCCACGTCATCGGGCGTATGATCCGACATCCATAACAGCACGGTCCGGCCACTGATCTGCTTGAGCATATGACGCATACGGCCCAGCCAAGCTTCTTTCAGTTCGACCTCCAGCATCTCAAACTTGTCAGGAGAGATTGATCTGAGCGTGCCGAGCATATGTCGCGTGAAGGAAAATTCAGTGAAATCCACTTCGCGAAAAATCGTCTCCATCAGGCTGGAGGCTTGCAAGAAGCGGTCATTACGACGCGGATGTACCGAATAGAAGCGATTGGACATATTCTGCGCGCCCATTACCTGAATGACGGTGGTTTTTGCCTTGCTACAAATCTCCAACAAGGACGTATCGCCAACATAGGCATCAACACCTGCATTCATCGCGCCCAGATTGGCGCATGGCATGTTCAGCTCATCCTCAAGAAGTTCGGCAAATGGCTTTTCGATATATTTGCCAAACGTCTCCGTGCCGCCAAGGAAGGCGTGGTATTTGCCCTTAATGTTCCGCTTTGGCCCCCGAAACATCAGCTTCGACGTCCCATAGCGACATAAACGATAGTCCAAAGGACCTTGATCAACTTTCTCGTAGGCCATTTTCCCACCTCTGTGATTACCCATGGCTCACCTTGGCGCGATAGAATTGCCAAAAGACTAAAGATGGGGATTTGCACTAATTTTTAGGCGTTTTCCGACCTTGCACCCACATTCAGGCGCGGCCTATTCTGCCTCCAAAGAGCGACATATCCAAAGGCAGGTCATCATGGAGATCAAGACAGTCGGCATCGTCGGCGCGGGTCAGATGGGCAACGGCATCGCGCATGTCTGTGCGCTGGCCGGATATGATGTGAAGCTCAATGATATCAACGAGGAAGCGCTAGCAAGTGCCATCGAGATCATCGAGGGCAATCTGGACCGCCAAGTCAGCCGCGAGAAGATCTCAGACGCTGACCGCAAAGCCGCACTAGCGCGGATCACCACAACAACGACATTGGCTGATCTGGGCCCGTCTGATCTGATCATTGAGGCCGCCACAGAGCGTGAAACCGTCAAATCCGCGATTTTCGAGGATCTCCTGCCGCATCTGGCGCCACATACGATCCTGACATCGAACACCTCGTCGATTTCCATCACGCGGCTTGCATCGCGCACCGACCGACCCGAGAAGTTCATGGGCTTTCACTTCATGAACCCCGTTCCCATCATGCAACTGGTCGAGCTGATCCGCGGCATTGCCACTGATGAGCAGACATTCAAAGCCTGCCTCGCCGTGGTCGACCGTTTGGGCAAAACCGCAGCCAGCGCCGAGGATTTCCCCGGCTTCATCGTCAACCGTATCTTGATGCCGATGATCAACGAGGCGGTCTATACGCTTTATGAGGGTGTGGGCTCGGTCAAATCCATCGACGAGTCCCTAAAGCTCGGCGCCAACCACCCGATGGGCCCTTTGGAGCTTGCAGACTTTATCGGGCTCGATACCTGCTTGGCGATTATGAACGTGCTGCATGATGGGCTGGCCGACACCAAATACCGCCCCTGCCCGCTTTTGACGAAATATGTCGAGGCCGGCTGGCTGGGCCGCAAATCAGAGCGCGGGTTTTATGATTA
>CAZCEW010000092.1:0-10423 GCA_964497775.1 uncultured Rhodobacterales bacterium | reverse complement strand
CCTGTTTATAAGCAATTGATTGCGCAGGGCCAAGCTAAAAGTTTGAATTGCTTGGAACTCCTCTTTAACGTCGGTGTTAACAATAACACGGGCGGCGGGGACTGTTTCCAAAATGACATCTCATTATTTCCAAAACTGGCGCAACGGCATTGCCGGACTTCTCTGTTTGGCGGCCAGCGCTGCGATTGCAGAGCCAAAACATGGCATAGCTATGTATGGCGACCCTGCGTTACCACCGGATTTTGTGTCTCTGCCCTATGCCAACCCTGACGCGCCTTTTGGCGGCAAAGTCGCCGCAGGCGAGACGGGAAGCTTCGATTCGCTCAATCCGCACATCCAAAAGGGGCGTGTTCCGTGGCAGTTGCGCTTCTTGGCCTATGAAAGCCTGATGGGACGCTCCATCGACGAGCCGTTCTCGCTTTATGGCCTTTTGGCCGAATCGATTGAGGTGTCAGATGCAGGCGATTGGGTCGAATTCACCTTACGTAAAGAGGCCAAATTCTCCGATGGCAGCCCTGTCACGGTCGAAGACGTGCTTTGGTCCTACGAGACGCTCGGCACCAAGGGCCACGGCCGCTACCGTGGATCATGGGAAAAGGTCGCCAGTGCGACAAGCCCCGCGCCCGGAAAAGTCCGCTTCACCTTCAACGTGCAAGATCGCGAATTGGCCCTGATCATGGGGCTGCGCCCGATTTTGAAAAAGGCGCAATGGGACGGGCTTGATTTCGAGGAAAGCGGGCTTGATGTGATCCCGATCGCATCGGCGCCTTATGTGATCGATGATTTCGAGGCGGGGCGGTTCGTCTCGCTCAAGCGCAACCCCGACTATTGGGGCAAAGACATCCCGTTTCGTAAAGGCACCAATGTCATCGACGAAGTGCGGATGGAGTTCTTCGCCGACGGGACCGCCATGTTTGAAGCGTTCAAAGCGGGCGAGCTGACAAGCCACCGCGAGGGCAATTCAGCCAAATGGAACCAGCAATTCAATTTCCCCGCAGTCCAAGACGGCCGGATCGTTAAATCTGAAATCCCGCATAAGCGTCCCTCGGGCATCGCGGGTTTTGTGATGAACACGCGCAGCGAAGTGTTCAAGGACTGGCGCGTCCGTGAGGCGATGATCCAAGCCTTCAATTTCGAGTTTATCAACGACAAGCTGAACGGCGGCGAACAACCTCGTATTACCTCGTATTTCTCAAATTCAGAGCTTGGCATGCTCAAGGGTCCTGCAACTGGCAAAGTGGCTGAGCTTCTGGAGCCACATAAGGCAGAGCTTCTGCCTGGCGTTTTGTCAGGCTACACGCTGCCGGTTTCTGACGGATCAGAGCGCAACCGCAAAGGCATCCGTGAGGCGACACGGCTGTTGGAAGAGGCCGGCTGGATCGTAAAAGACGGTGTTCTGACCAGCGAGGATGGCAAACCGTTTGTGTTCGAGATCGTCCAGCGCAATGGCAGCGACGAGGTGCAAGCGATCCTCAACATCTACACCCAAGCACTTGAACGGCTTGGGATTTTTGCCAAAGTCACCAAGGTCGATTCCGCGCTCTACCGTGAACGCACCGACCGTTTTGATTTTGATATGACCTATTACACGCGCGGCCTTAGCCTCAGCCCCGGCAATGAACAGCTGGCCTATTGGGGCATCAAAGCCGCCGACACAGAGCGCAGCCGCAATGCGATGGGTATGAAGTCGAATGCGGCGGAAGCGATGATCAACACGATGCTGACCTCAGAGGATCGCGAAGATTATGTCGCAGCCGTCCGCGCGTTGGACCGGATATTGACATCAGGGCGTTACGTGATCCCGATTTGGTACTCCAACATCTCACGGCTGGCGCATGCCAAAGAGCTCAAACGCCCCGACTATGTGCCCGCCTATGGCGACTGGCCCGGGTATCTGCCAGATGTCTGGTGGATCGAAGAATAACACTTACCTGCGACACTGCCGCCCCTTGGGCCTCGGGCTGAAAGGCTTAGCTATAGGTTGAGAAGAAAGGGGCTTTACGTGCAAGTCTTGGATCATCCGGCCTATTCTTACCGCGACGTCACCAATATCGGTGCGTTTCGAGATGACGGTCCGGTTTGTGTGATGGATGCGAGTTGCGGTCTGTGTGCACGCGGCGCCAGATGGATCGCGCGTAGCGATAAGGCCCGCGTTTTTAGTATCATCCCGATGCAGTCAGACTTGGGCGCAAATCTGATGCGCCATTACGGACTTGACCCTAAGGACCCTTTATCTTGGCTTTTGATTGACGACGGGGTCGGCTACACATCGCTCGACGCGATCATGCGTGTCGGCAATCGGTTGGGCGGGGTATCACGTGGACTGCTTCTTTTCAAAATTCTGCCAAGACCGCTTCAAGACGCGCTCTATGGCTGGATCGCGCGCAATCGCTACCGCTTCCTTGGGCGCGTGGATCTATGCGCCATGCCCGATCCTGATGTTCAAGCACGGCTGATCCAATGAAGGTACTTATCCTCGGCGGCTACGGTGTGTTTGGCGGACGTTTGGCGCAACTGCTGATCCCTGCCGGCCATGACACGATCATCGCAGGCCGAACGCTAAGCAAGGCAGAGGCGTTTTGCGCCGAGCATGGCGGCACGCCTCTGGCTTTGGAACGTGATGATCTAGAGGGTCTTGCGCGCGCACTTCAAGTCCACGAGGTCGAACTGGTGGTCGACGCGGCAGGGCCGTTTCAGGCTTACGGTGCTGAATATTCAATCGTCAAAACGGCCTTGGCCAATGGATGTCACTATCTAGATCTCAGCGATGATGCGAGTTTCACCACAGGCATTGTGGGTCTGAACGATTTGGCCATGGAGGCAGGTAAAACCGCGCTTTCAGGTGTGTCGACTGTGCCCGCGCTCAGCTCTGCCATTGTCAGCGATCTAGCGGGAGAGCTGGAAGAGATCACTTTGATTGAGACCACAATCTTGCCGGGCAATCGCGCGCCGCGTGGACGATCGGTGATGCAGGCGATCCTAGCACAAGTGGGCGAGCCGATGCGGCTTTGGCGCGGTGGCGCTTGGCGAGAGGCGCGCGGCTGGTTGGGCCAAAGCCGCGTCAAACTGAAAACCGGAGAGGTCCGGTCCGCGTCATTCATCGGCGCGCCTGATCTCACGCTCTTCCCCGAAGCCTTCAACGCGCGATCTGTGCTTTTTCGCGCGGGGCTAGAGGTGGGACTTATGCACCGCGCTTTGCGCGTTTTCGGGCGTTTGCGCAGCCTAAGACTTCTACCGCGCCTTGATCGCTTCGCAGGCTTCTTCCTATGGATCGCTGATCGGATGAAACACCAAGGTAGCAATACGGGCGGCATGGTCGTCAAGCTGGCCGGACGGATGGCAGATGGCCAAGGCGTGGCGCTGTTTTGGCGTCTGTTCGTCAAAGGCGGCAAGGGGCCTTTTGTGCCCGCAATCCCCGGCCTCATTTGCGTAGAGCTCTTGTCAAATAATGCGCTCCCCTCAGGCGCGGGGCCGGCAATCGCGTGTTTTACCAAGGCGGAAGCCGAAGAAACGCTAAGCCTGCTGGATGCTGAGATCGAGATGTCTCAAGAAGATATGCGCCCGTTGTTTCAGCAGGCATTGCCCGATCAATGGGATGAGATGGCCCCGGAATGGCGCGCTGCACATGATCTCTGGGATCACCATGTCTTGAAGGGTCGCGCAGAGATTTACCGCTCCAGATCGATCTTATCACGCTTGATCGGCTGGGCGTTTCGCTTCCCTGCAGGGGCGGAAGAAGAAGAGGTCGAAGTCACGATGGAGCGTCATGGCGACACGGAGGTGTGGCAGCGCCGTTTTGGCTCTCAGGTGTTTCGCTCTACCTTGTCTCCAGCCGGTCCCGGCCGTATCCGCGAAAAATTCGGACCGTTTCAATTCGAGATGTCTTTGCCAGTCCGCAAATCCCGGATGGAAATGATTGTCACAAAGGGCTGGTTTCTGGGCCTTGCCATGCCCAAATGGCTGCTGCCGGGATCAGAGTCGGTAGAATTTGTGCAAGGCGATCAGTTTCGCTTTGACGTGCGTTTGACCGCGCCATTTGTGGGCCTGATCGTGCATTACCGCGGCTGGTTGGAGCCCGCCTAGCGACTACTGCGCGGCCAGCGCAGGTGGCTGGCTAGGGTCTTTCTCATTGGGATAAACAAGCCCCGCCGAGATGACCAATTTCGCGGCGTCCTCGACGCTCATTTCCAGCTCGATCACATCGGAGCGCGGCACGAACAGCAAGAAGCCCGATGTTGGGTTGGGGGTCGTGGGCAAGAAGACGGATACTTTTTGCTCTTCAACCGGAATGCCGCTGTCGATCTCGCCTTTGGCGCCGGTTGAGATGAACGCAATCGCCCAGATGCCCCGGCGCGGGTATTCGACAAGACAGGCCTTCTCAAACGAGGTCTCGCGTTGCGAAAACACCGTCTCGGCTATTTGCTTCACGCCGCTATAGATCGAGCGGACAACAGGCATGCGGTCGACCAGACCTTCGCCCCAACGCAAGAAGGAACGGCCCAAAATGCCCTTGGCCATCCAACCAACAAGCATGGTGAAGATCAAGAAGATGATCACACCGATGCCGCGCACATTGACCGTGATGCGGTCATCGCCCGTATAGCCGAGCCAGCGGTTCAGGACTTGGTCGGGTTGCCAGTAAAAGGGCACAAACGGCCAGACCCAACTATCGACCCAGCCTACAACGGTCCAAATTAGATAGAGCGTCAGTGCGATTGGGGCGACAACAATAAGCCCGGTCAGGAAGTTGCCACGCATGCGCGCGAAAAGACCCGGCTTGCGCGGGCGAGGGTGATCAGATGTAGAGTCGTCTTCGAACATTTGGAAAGTCTTGCCTCAAACCAACCTCTGATAGATATGTTGGCTACGCCGATGACACAAGCTTCTGTGGACTTGGCGGGTTAATTCTACCGCAAAGCGTCTATTTCTTGAGCAATTTCAGCCGCAAGACGTGCATTGTTGCGCACAAGCGCGATATTTGCGTCAAGCGATTTGCCATCGGTCAGCTCTAAGATGCGCCCCAAAAGAAATGGCGTAACCTCTTTGCCGGAGATCGCTTGCGCCTCTGCCTCGGCCAAGCTTTGCGCAATCATAGGCCCGAGCTGTTCTCGGGGAATCTCGGAGGATTGTGGAATCGGATGGCCGATGAGTTGTCCGCCCGGCAGTCCCATCGCACTACGCATAAGATGCGCACGCGCAATATCGGAGGCGCTGTTCATCCGCAAAGGCGCGGGCAAGCCGGAGCTGCGAGACCAGAAGGCCGGAACCTCGTCTTGGCCGTAGGCAATGACGGGCACGCCAAGTGTCTCCAGAACTTCAAGGGTCTTCGGGATATCAAGGATTGCCTTCGGGCCGGCGGCCACGACGGTTACCGGCGTCTGTGCAAGTTCATGCAGATCGGCGGAGATATCAAAACTGGTCTCGGCGCCACGGTGAACGCCGCCAATGCCACCTGTCGCAAAGACATCGATGCGCGCGAGATGGGCTGCGATCATTGTTGCCGCGACAGTCGTTGACCCGGTTTGGCCCGATGCGAGGCAAGCGGCGATGTCGGCGCGTGACAGTTTCGCGGCACTCGTTGTTTGGCCGAGTTTATCGAGTTGCGCATCGTTTAGGCCGATTTGAATGGCCCCCTCAAGCACGGCAATTGTCGCGGGAACTGCGCCCGCGTCACGGATCTCTTGCTCCACAAGTCGGGCCGTTTCGACATTCTGAGGGTAGGGCATGCCATGGGTGATAATCGTGCTTTCTAGCGCGACGATAGGTCTTTTGGCGTTTGATACTTCCGTGGACCGGGTGATTTTAAACATCAACGATAGCTTTCTGAAGAGATGTAAGTGGCAGCCGCATTCAGGGCTGCTTGAAGTGAGGCCTCGTCTTTCAAGCCTTGCGCCTCGGCAGCAATATGAGCGGCCATGAACGTATCACCTGCGCCGGTAATGCGCGTGACGGTGACTTCAGGCGGCGTGAGCGAGAGGGCCGCGTCCTTGATGGCGACAGTTGCCGTGCGCGGCCCATCTGTGACCAATACGCGAAAGACGCCATGCTCCAGCAGCGCTTGGGCTGCGAGCCAGCTTGATTTGAATGAGTGGTTTAGGAGAAGGCCTGCCTCCTCGAGATTGAGGTAGAGCGTTGCGCGGGGGTGGCTGAGAAAAGCGCTGAGCCTGTCGGCTTTGCCGGGCGAGGCAGGGGCAATGCGCAGGTCTGCGGCAGCAAAAGCGGGGCTGGCTGCGATATCAGTCAGAAGCGAAAGCGTCAGATTGCCATCCAGAGCAATCATCTTGTCCCAACCGCTCAGCGGGCCATCGGTCAAAGGGCGCAAGATCTTGTCGCCTGCCAGCTCGAGCGAATGCGCATCAGCAATGGCCGCGATCAGGCCATTTTCACCCTCCACGGCCATGTATTGATCTGTCGGCAACTCGGCGGAGCGGTAGATATACTGCGTCAGCATGCCTTTCTTGTCGCACGCGCGCATGAGCTCTTCACCTGCATCATCGCGACCGATGGCACATAGAAGTGCCGGGCGCATGCCGTAAGCTTTCAGCGCCATTGCGATATTCATCGCGACACCACCGGGCAGCCGTGTGATGCGTCCGGGTATGTCGGTGCCTATTTGCATTCGCGCATCTGCGCGTCCGATTACGTCCCATAAGACGGCGCCGATGCAAAGGATATCTGGTTTCAACATGCGCGCTTTATGGGCAGGGCGGCGGGGCGGTTGCAAGGGCGGGTGCCTCCGGCGGGGATATTTTTGAAGCAGTGATGACATTTGTGCGAAAACACAGTGTGGCGGAGATGTGGATAAGGCTTGCAGGGTAGGGGGCTTTGATCTATCAGGCGCGTACTTCACAGGCGGGGTCGGGCCCTCGGGGGAGACATCCCTGAACGGTCCACCGGTTGAACATCAGTTCTCAAGCCCCGCCGAGGTTTAAACCGGAAAGGAAAACGGACATGGCTTTGCCAGAATTTTCGCTCCGTCAGCTTTTGGAAGCTGGCGTGCACTTTGGACACCAAACACAGCGTTGGAACCCGCGTATGGAGCCGTATATTTACGGCGCCAAGAACGGTATCCACATTATGGATCTGACACAGTCGGTTCCGATGCTTGATCAAGCTTTGCAGGTTGTGCGTGACACGACCGCCAAAGGCGGCCGCGTGCTGTTTGTCGGCACAAAACGTCAGGCGCAGCGCCCAATCGCCGAGGCGGCTGAGAAATGTGCGCAATATTACATGAACCACCGTTGGTTGGGTGGCACGCTGACCAATTGGAAAACGGTTTCCAATTCTATCTCGCGTCTGAAGTCCATTGATGAAGCGATGGAGCAGGGCTTTGAAGGTCTCACCAAGAAAGAACGTCTTGGAATGGAGCGCGATCAGGGCAAATTGCAGGCCTCTTTGGGCGGGATTCGCGAAATGGGCGGCACACCTGACTTGCTGTTCGTTATCGACGTGAACAAAGAAGACCTTGCGATTGCCGAAGCCAAGAAGCTGGGTATTCCAGTGATTGCGGTTGTTGATACGAACTGCTCGCCCGATGGGATTGATTACCTGATCCCGGGCAATGACGACGCAGCGCGTGCGATTGCGCTTTATTGTGATCTGGTGGCGCGTGCGGCACTGGACGGCATGCAGGCTCAGATGGGTGCGGCTGGCGTTGATCTTGGTGCAGCCGAAGAGGCACCGGTTGAAGAAGCCGTCGCTGAAGCGCCAAAAGAAGAAGCGGCAGCAGAAGCGCCTGCTGAAGACGCGAAGGCCTGAGCCTGACTTAGAATGACTGCCGAAGGCCGTTTAATGCTGGCCTTCGGTTATCCGAAAATTTTCCAAAGGAGATACCAAAATGGCGATCACCGCTGCGATGGTTAAAGAACTGCGCGACAGCACGGGCGCAGGCATGATGGACGCGAAAAAAGCGCTCACAGAGAATGATGGCGACATGGAAGCTGCAGTCGATTGGCTGCGCACCAAAGGCTTGGCGAAAGCCGCCAAGAAATCCGGCCGGACTGCGGCTGAAGGTCTAGTGGCCGTCAAAGTCGATGGTGGCGTTGGCGTGGCTGTCGAGGTGAACTCGGAAACTGACTTTGTTGGCAAGAACGCTGAATTCCAACAAATGGTGTCTGGCATTGCGACCGCGGCGATTGGATCGGCGGATCTGGACGCATTGCTGGCGGCTGATCTGGGCGGCAAATCCGTGGCAGATACAATCACCGACAAGATCGCAACAATCGGCGAGAACATGTCGGTGCGCCGGATGTCGAAGCTCGAGGGCTCATGTGTTGTGTCCTATGTGCACAATGCCGCCACAGATGGCATGGGAAAAATTGGCGTGCTTGTTGCGCTGTCTGGCGACAATGAAGCCTTTGGCAAGCAAGTCGCGATGCATGTTGCGGCCGCCAACCCGGCCTCGCTGTCGGAAGCTGATCTTGATCCAGCCGTGATCGAGAAAGAAAAGACCGTTCAGATGGATATTGCGCGCGAAAGTGGCAAGCCGGAAGCGGTGATCGAAAAGATGATCGTCGGTCGGATGAAGAAATATATGGCCGAGGTCACTCTTCTGGGGCAAGCCTTCGTGGTTAATCCGGATCTGACCGTTGAAGCCGCAGCCAAGGAAGCGGGTGTAGAGATCACCGGGTTCCGTCGCCTTGAAGTCGGCGAAGGCATTGAGAAAAAAGAAGAAAACTTCGCCGAAGAAGTTGCGGCTCAGCTGAAAGGCTAGGGCGGCCGACAAGAGACAAAAAAAGACGGTGCGGAGCAATCCGTACCGTCTCTTTTTTTAAGGGTCCATGCTGGGGAGTATGGAGCCTTTGAAAACTTGGTGTTGTCGCGGCGCCTGATGAAATAAATCGAGCGCCGCGACAAAATCCGTTTAACCGGACCGCCTGACGTCCCTCGGAATTACGAAGACGAAAAGCGAAAAGTCCCAATGGCATTCGCCACCACTCACGGAACATTTCACAAATGAAGGAATTGCGATTGCCTGCCTAGTAAGGAAATCCTTACCTTTCCTAAAAGTCGTTCTATTTCAATAGCTTAACGCTCGATCAGGAAGAACTGGTTCTGCGAAGACGCCTTAAGGATCGCTTGAGCCGTGGTATCTACGTCCAAGGAATCCCGTGCCAGGCGCAAATGTTTTTCGATCGTCGCGGGATTTAGTCCCATGATCGTTGCAGTGTCCTGAATTGTCTTACCGTCGGCCACCCATTCTAGAACTTCCCGCTGACGAGAGGTCAATTTTCGGCGCTGACCGGTCGTATGTGGCAGCTGAGTGACCTTTAAATGCATGATTTTATTGGCTAATTCAATCTCATCGCCATGAGACGCCCAGACGGCCTCAACATCAGCCTGGGTCATTCCGCGTTGCGCTGTGAGGCCAATAGCGCCTTTGGACCTGAGCGAGACATCGTGAAAACTGATTGTATAGCCCGCAACAACATCCATCCGCGCGTTCAGCGCCATTGCTTCCATCTCATCGGGCGTCAGATTGCCTTGTTGGACTTGTTCAATAATCATCGACCACGAACATGCGCCTACATTTTCAGCAGCCCAACTGACCATCGGACCCTTAAAATACATGCCTTCGCCAATGAACACATCGACATATTCCGGGTCATGGTTGGTCAGAATAAGCGCATCTTGCAGATCACCCAGCGTGGTGCCGCGCCGAAACCGGGTATAGCCGTAGATCAGCCGGTCAAAGCCGTAGCTGGCCATCTTGTCGGTATGCAGCGCCCAGGCGTCTTCGATCGTATTGCTCTCGACGACCTTGTTGAGATGATCATCCATCAAATGCGTCCCAGATGCGCCGCCAATCCGTCCAGAGCCAGCGTATAGCTTGCCGTGCCAAATCCACAGACCTGACCGATCACAACTTTAGAGATGTAGGAGACGTGGCGAAAGCTCTCTCGGGCATGCACGTTCGACAGATGAACCTCAATTGCTGGCAGCTCGACAGAAGAGATCGCATCCATCAGTGCGATAGACGTATGCGTATATGCGCCGGCGTTTAGGATGATGCCGGCGTGTTGCGACTTCGCTGCGTGGATCAGATCGACCAGAACGCCTTCATGGTTGGACTGCTCAAATGTGACGTCAAATCCCAAATCAGCCGCCTTGGCACGACAGAGCTTCTCCACATCGGCGAGCGTGTCCTTGCCGTAGACCTCAGGCTGTCGCGTGCCGAGCAGATTGAGGTTAGGGCCGTTGAGGATCAGAACAGAAGTCATTCAAACTACCTTCATTTTGCTCAATCGTCTTATCATACTAAGCTGAGCTGTCGAGTTTTATGAGCGTGCACAGCTTGTGTGCCTGCGCAAGTAGGCCGATTTCATGGGGATCAGCATATCGCTATGAGAAATGCACAACGCCTCGTAAGTATATGGCAAAACGCAATAAATGAGTATTTCATATATTCCAAAGGCATATTTAT
>CAZCEW010000091.1:0-10481 GCA_964497775.1 uncultured Rhodobacterales bacterium | reverse complement strand
TTAGAGACCCAAACACAAACGGTGCCCAGCGCCACCGAGATCAGCCCCAATGTGCGACGCGTTTCCGGTGGGATGTCAGAGATTGCTTTGAGCAGGCTTTCCATGCGCGAAGGGGCCAGTGCAATCACCAGCCCCTCCACCACCAGCACTAGACCAATGGCCAGTGCAATATGTTCTATCAATTGCCAGTATCCGACTTGAGATAGTTGAAGAACTCGCTGTCAGGCCGAATGACCATGGTCGAGTTCGAGCCTTGCAGCGCTTTCTCATAGGCGCTGAGCGAGCGGTAGAATTCGAAGAATTCTGAATCCTTGCCAAAAGCTTCAGCGAAGATGTTGTTGCGCAAAGCGTCTGCTTCACCGCGGGCGATGCTGGCGTTCTTGGTTGATTCCGAGACCAGCTCGACCACGGTACGATCCGCTTGGGCGCGCACACGCTGGGCGGCTTCTTCACCGCGCGCGATCTCGTCTGCGGCTTCACGTTCACGTTCAGCGCGCATCCGGCTGAAGGTGGCTTCCAAGTTCTGCTCTGGCAGGTTTGTTTGCTTGAGCCGCACATCGACCACTTCAAGGCCCAAAGGCTTCGCCTGCGCGCGGGCGCGTGTGGTGATACGGTTCATCAGCGAGGACCGATCAGCCGACAGGATTGTGTTCGATGTCACACCGTCAGAACCCAGAACCTCCCGGATCACCGGGTTCAGGATGCCGGATAGACGATCCTCGGCGGCGCGAAGACCTCCCACACCCACGGCTTGACGTAGTTGAACGACGTCCGAGATGCGGTAGCGCGCGAAGGCGTCGACGACCAAGCGACGATCATCAGATGGCGTGACCTCGGTCACTGGTGTGTCGAGCGACAAGATACGGTCGTCATATTTCACGACCTCTTGGATCAGCGGCACTTTGAACGCCAGACCGGGTTCTTCTTTCACGGCTTTAATCTGGCCGAACTGAAGCACCAGCGCTTTTTCACGCTCGTCCACGATGAAAACAGATTGCAGCAGGACCCAGATCACGCCGACGACGACAAGAAGTGCTAATATACCTTTGTTCATCAGTTTTGCTCCGGCTTGGATTTGCGCAATTCGTTGAGCGGCAGGTAAGGCACGACGCTTGAGCCTTCTGCACCCTCATCAAGAATGATCTTTTCGACATCGCCGAAGACCTTTTCCATCGTCTCAAGATAAAGACGTTTGCGGGTCACTTCCGGCGCTTTGAGATATTCTTCCAAAACGGCAGAGAAGCGACTGGCTTCACCTTCGGCCTCGTTGACGACTTGCGCGCGGTAGGCTTCGGCTTGCTCCAGCAATTGTGCCGCTTCACCACGGGCCCCCGCCAAAACGCGGTTGGCATAGGCATCCGCTTGGCGTTGCAGCGTGTCGCGGGTTTGCTCTGCCGCTTGTACTTCGCGGAACGCATCGATTACTTCGCGCGGCGGGTCGGCCTTGTCGAGGTTAAGACGCACGATATTGACGCCTGAATCGTATTGATCGAGCGTTTCTTGAATAAGCTGAGCGGCTGTGTCGGCAATAGATTGACGATCACGGTTCAAAATCGGCGCCAGTTCCGAGCGCGCGATAACTTCGCGCATCGCAGATTCCGAGACCGAGCGGATCGTCGCTTGAGGCTCTGCCAAGTTAAACAGGAATTTCGCCGGGTCATTGATGTTCCAAACCACTTGGAAATCGATATCGACGATGTTTTCATCGGTGGTCAGCATCAAGCCGCTATCACCGCGACCGCCCAGACCGATATCTTCTGTTTGCTCTCGCGTCACCGGGATGACTTCGGCAGTGACCACTGGCCAAGGCGCGAAGTTCAGGCCGGGCCCGCCGGTTGAGGAATATTCGCCAAGGAACAATTCCACCGACTGCTCTTCCGGCTTGACCGTATAGAAAGACGAGAACACCCAAAGTGCTGCAGCGCCCAGACCGATCAAGGCCAATGTGCCGCGCGAGACCGCAGGGCCTTCACCGCCACCGCCGCCTGCGCCATTTGCGCCGCCATTGCCGCCGCGACCGCCCATCAGGACGCGCAACTGCTCTTGGCCTTTTTTCATGATCTCTTCGATCTCGGGGATCTGAGGGCCTTCGCCGCCGCCATCGCCCGGGCCACGCCCGCCGCTATTGCCGCCGCCATTATCATTGCCACCCCGGTTATCGCCGCCGCCGCGGTTTCCACCGCCGCCCCAAGGTCCGCCATTATTACCGGCCATACAGGTCTTCCCCTTATTGGTTCTACGTTTGGTCTGCGCGCATCACGCGCTAATTCCGAGCGTTTTTATCGTCTGTGTCTCTAATTGGGTAGATGGCGCATAAATTCAAGCGCTTCTCACAGGAGTTTTCATCGTCACAAGTTCTTCTGACATGGTCGGGTGGACGGCGCAAACCTGATCAAACTGCGCTTTTGTTGCGCCCATCTTCACTGCGATGCCTGCCATCTGGATCATTTCGCCCGCACCAGGAGCGACAATATGACAGCCCAAAACCCGATCCGTATTCTTGCACACGACCAGTTTCATCAACACGCGGTCCTCTCGGCCGATGAAGCTTTGCTGCATCGGTTTGAAGGAGGTGGCGTAAATATCGACGGGACCGGCCTCGGCTGCAGCTTCCTCCGAGAGGCCAACAGTTCCCATCTCAGGCTGAGTGAAAACGGCTGACGGGATCAGCTCGTGGTCGACTTTCGTGGGTTTGCCGTTGAACACCGTGTCGACAAAGGCCATGCCTTCGCGGATCGCCACCGGCGTCAGGTTCACGCGGTTGGTCACATCGCCAATGGCGTAGATCGACGGTTGCGCGGTTTGGCTGTAGTCGTCGACGATGATCTCGCCACCGCGACCAAGGGCTACATCCGTGGTCTCAAGGCCAAGCCCGTCTGTGTTGGGCGCGCGGCCTGTGGCAAACAGCACTGTTTCAAACTCAGCATTTTTGCCATGGGTACCTTTGACGGAAATGCCTGATTTGGTTTGCGTCATGTCCGAGACATCAGCGTTAACTTGGAGATCAATCCCCTGCCCGCGCATCATATCGGCGACAAGCCCGCGCGCTTCATCATCAAAGCCGCGCAGGATCTGAGCGCCACGGTAATATTGCGTCACCTGCACGCCCAGCCCGTTGAGGATGCAGGCAAATTCACACGCAATATATCCGCCGCCGATGATCAGCATCGATTTGGGCAATGTCTCGACGTCGAAAATATCGTCTGAGACCATTCCCAGCGATGTGTCGTAACTGGCTTGAGGCCTTGTCGGGCGTCCGCCGGTTGCGATCAGAATATGTTTGGCGGTGATGCGCGTGCCGTCATCCAGCTCGACCGTATGCGCATCAGCGACCACGGCGCGCGCGGCGAAGGATTTGACACCTGAATTGTCGAGCAGCTTTTGATAGATGCCTTCAAGGCGGTCCAATTCCCCATGTAAGCGCTTCTGAAAAGTCTTCCAGTTGAAATCACCTGCCGTGACGGACCAGCCGTAATCTGCGGCCTCTTTCATCGCGTCGCGGTAGCTTGAGGCAAAGACCATCAGCTTTTTGGGCACGCAGCCGCGGATAACGCAAGTGCCGCCCAAGCGGCTTTCCTCGGCCAGCGCTACTTTGGCGCCCCCGCCTGCGGCCACACGCGCAGCGCGCACGCCGCCCGAGCCGCCTCCGATGACGAAGAGATCGAAATCAAAGCTCATGGCAAATATCCTAGTCCGCTATGTCGACAAACAGATTGTCCGTTTCGGCCACATCAATCTTTTCATGCGCGATGGTGCCGTTGTTGATATCGCGAACTTCCACAGACCCGTCGCCATTGCCAATCACAACCACGTCACAAATGTCGATGAACAGGCCGTTCTCAACAACGCCGGGGATTTGGTTCAGCACGAGGCTCAGCTGGCGTGCATTGCCGATGCGGCGCAGATGCAGATCAATGATGACATTGCCTTGATCCGTCACAAAAGGCACATCGCCGTTTTGGCGCTGGTTCGAGGTGCGGCCCAGCACATCCATATTGACCAGAGTTTCCTCGATCAGCGCTTTGGTCGTTTGCCAACCAAACGGAATAACCTCGACAGGCAATGGAAAAGCACCCAGCGTTTCGACCTGTTTGGAGATATCAGCAATAACGATCATCTGGTCGGATGCGGTGGCCACGATCTTTTCTTGCAACAACGCGCCGCCGCCGCCTTTGATCAGGTTGAGATTGGCGTCATATTCATCCGTCCCGTCAATCGTCAAGTCGAGCCATTTGGCCTCATCCAGCGTGATCACGTCAATTCCAACTTCCGTGGCCAGATGAGCTGTGCGGGTCGATGTCGCAACGCCTTTGATCTTCAAGCCCTCATTGCGAACTTTCTCGCCCAGAGATTTCACCATCCACGCGGCCGTTGATCCGGTGCCCAGACCCACGCGCATTCCGTCCTCGACATAATCAATCGCGCGTTGTGCGGCTACAAATTTGGCTCTGTCTATGGGGGACAAGTTCTGGGTCATAAAATCTCTCCGTGTCTCTTGGGATATCTATAGCTTCATTACGCGCGCGGGGCGAGAGGCAAACGACCCAAAAGAGAGAGCCTTTGCGCTAGCCGTGGGCGCGGCGCGAGATCGCGTAGAGAGTTATCAGCAAGATCGGCACGCCAAGCTCTAGCGCGCAAAGGAAAATAAACAGGGGATGCGGGGCTCCGAGCGTGACCCACGACAAAAGGCGCGCCAGCCCGCCCAGCGCGAAAAGTCCCGCCAGAGGCGGCAGCCATCTGTGCTGAGCCTCAAAATTCTGCGCCACGTAGTAAACCGCTACGCCGTAGGCGACGAAAAAGACCGAATAGAACCGCAACTCACTGTCGCTATTGGCGTGCTCCAGCCCAAGCGGTGCTGCGAGCCCGGCGAGGCCTGCAAAAAACGCGCCCAGAGCTTGCGGGCCGAACAATGCCATAGCTCCACCGATGGCGATAACGATCAAGCCCATCAGCCTGAGGCAAAGGATCAGAAAAATATGCGCCATGCGGACCTGCGTGTTGATCAGATGTCTGCAAGTTTGCGCGCGCTGCGGCTGTGATGCAACGCGGCCCTTTGGCTCAGGCAGGTTGAAACATCATCTGGCGCGCGCGCTGATACCCGAGGCAAGGCCGCGCAGCCGGGCCGTTGAGCGGACGACGATTGGCCAATGACGGATGACCGAATACCCTATGCAGCGACAGACGCGCATGGCTCGGAAGATCGGAAACACAAGAACGGCCGAGCAGCAGCGTGTCGACATAGGCGCATTCAGCAATCATGATCTCATGCCCGGCGCAGGCAAGGTGGACCCAGTCAACCCGTCGTTTGCCGCTCATGGCGCGGATGCCCGGAAGACCGACCAGTGCTTTTGCAGGTACAAAACACTCGGCCTTTGACAGATGCGCGGCCTGCTTGGCGTGGCCAATCAATACCCTGTGCTGGGGAGAGATGACCAAGGTGACGCGCGGCCGCCCAGCCCCCAACGCGCCAGCTTTGATCTCTATCGGTTTTGAGGTCTCAGCAACTTGAGCCAAATCTTGAGTTTCGCAGTAGCCCCAAACGATCTTTGTGGGACCGTTATCCAAAGTCTCCACATAGTCGCCGGGCCGAATTGCCTCAACGGGCGTCCACCCCGATGGGGTCAGCACTTGCGTGCCTACAGCAAGGCAAGGAACCGAGTTTGATGTGTAGAAGCTGTGTTGATGCTGGTTGTCCCCGCCATTCTGGGCCGTTGGCCCGACATTGCCACCCCCAAAATAGGTGTAGGACACACCTGGCTGCAGGGGTTCGGTCGGGACATATCCAACATGAACGCCGTCAACTTCAATACGGTCAAGCCAGATGAGATTGCCATCGGGCGCTTCGATCTCAGCAAAAGCTTGGACATAGACCGTTCCGCTTTGGATGACATTACCCTGATCATCATAGGCGGTGCCAATTTGGTTGCTGTCATCGCCGATGTTGTCGTTGTTTTCGTCACCATTGAAAGTCCCGTCATCATCGGAATACTCGATCTTGTTGCGATCGGTTTGCCAATCATAGCCCGACGCCAGCGTGAACGCGCTGCCATCGAAGGTCAGCGCGTCTGTCGCATAGGTATAGAATGTATAATCAGCCATGTTGTCCCTGGTGGCGAACTCCACACCGGGCCTTCATGGTCGCAAAATCTTAACCAACCTCACCGAGCACTAAGAAAAGCAATTAAGGTTTTTCGCAAATCCTATCTAACTCAGACAAGTGCCTTGAGTAGAATTGGCAATGCGTCACGCGGCAAGATGACAAGCATGACGCGCGCATTGAAGGTGAGCTTGACGGACCCAGTGACTTCGTTCGACGTCCCGACCCGTGTAGCCGGTGAGAACGTTATGCCATCAATCGGGTATTTCAGTCCTTCGCTCGTCCCTGTCACCTCGCCCATCGGATAAAGCGACAGCCGCGTGCCTTTGGGCAGATCAAGGTTCAGACTTGCGGGTGCCAGAAAGCAGATGTCTTCGTCGCCTATCAGGATGCAGCGCTGCTCGGGATGACGGACGAGCGCTGTGCAGGCTGCCAGCTCATGATCGAGCCTGCCGCCCGTAAACCCATAGGCGAGGATCGCGGGCGCTTTGATGTGGCGCAGGCATTTCTCGAAATCCGTGCTGTCTTGCTCGGCGATATGGTGCAGACGCGCCTTGGGGATTAAAACCCGCGCCTCGGGCGAGATCGAATCCATATCCCCGATCACCGCATCCGGGATCACACCAGAGGCCACAGCGAGGTTCGCGCCCCCATCAGCCGCAACGAGAATCGGAGCACCGCTAAGCGCTTGTTTTACATGGCTAAATTGTGTCAAACCCCCGCCCAAAAGTGTCAAAACTGTGCGGGAGTGGACAATTATAGGAAACATGGGATGATTACTGTCTGTTCTGGAAACAATCGGCAAGATTTCTATGTAGTAATACGTGGTTTTTGACCGATTTTGTTTTGGTTTTGGAAATACTGAGTGGTAAATTCCTTGAGTGGGTCGGGGAGAAAGAGAGCACACCGTGGTTGGTGATAGTAAGATTTTGACGGTCTCGTATGGGACCTTCTCATGTACCCTTGAAGGGTTCGACGATCCGTTTAACACAATGACTGCCATTGCGGAATATTTCCGTGATCTTGCAGCAGGCGATCGCTTTTTTGGCGCGGAACCTCCGCAGCCTGATACAGAAATGTTGCACAAGATTGCCGAGCAGACGATCCAGAAGCGCGTTGACGCTTCGGTCACTGAGAACTCGATGATTTTGCGCCAAGCGGACAGCAGCAGCCCCGCACCGGGTGCTGCGCTCGCGCTGGCAGGTCTTGCCGGTGGTGCGGCGGCTGCTGCTAATGCGTCTCCGACAGCTGAGGCCCCTGCCCCTGCTCCGACGCCGGTTCAAGAACCGCGCGCCGAGATCGCAGAAGATGTGGCGCCTGAGCCTTCGCTGGATCTGACACCTGATCTGACACCGGGCGCAGGCTCGGATTTCGGGGCTGGCAATACAGTGGCAGAGAAATTGCAGCGCATTCGTGCTGTGGTCGATCAAGACGCCGTTGTGGTTCCATATGCCGAAGATCAGCATGTCGATGACCGCGATCTCGACGAAGCCACATCCCAAGCGACAACGGATCATCCGATGTTCGAGGATGCGAGCGACGCCGAAGACAGCAACCTGTTCGATGATGTCTCTGATGAATATGAAGACGAGGCAGCCTATTCCGGCGAAAGCTCGTTTGAAGACGCATCTGACGATGTGGTCAGCGAAGATGACGCGCAGGATGATGAAGTCCAAGACGACGCAAATCTGATCGCAAGCCTGACTGACAGCTCCGAGCCGGAGCCAGAGTATGAAGCTGAGGCTGTTGCTGAAGACAGCATTGAGGCTGAAACTGAGATCGAGGACGAAGCTGAGGCCGAAGTTGAGATCGAAGCTGTGGCAGATACTGCGGCAGATGACGAAGCTGAAGCAGATGCTGAGGATGCGGTCGGAGCCCTGCTTGGTGACACTCAGGATGACGAATATCTTGAGGATCTCGAAGCTCTGGACGCCACGTCTGAGGCCGACGACAGCGACACACTTGACGCCGATGCGTTTGCGGATGCCGACTATGACGGTGAAGCTGACGCAGAGATTGCACCCCGCCGTGCTTTCTCTGTAGAGAAAGTGTCCCGCTCTGACTTGGAAGCAGCCAATGGCTATGACGATGCGTTTGAAGCCGAAGATGAAGACCTGTCTGCGCAAGCGGACGATGAAGGCTTGTCGGCGGAAGCAGAAGAAGCTCTGCGCGACGAGTTGGAAGCGGTTGAGTTTGAAGACGATATGTCGGCTGACGACTCTGATGCGGATGATCAGAAATCTGAGGACGATGAATTCGTTATGGCTGACATCTTGGCCACGGACGATACGGATGAGGATGAAAACGACAGCATCATGGGCGGTGCCGATGATGATGCCGATGAAACTCGCGCCGCTCGTCTTGCACGCCGCTCGGTCCCGACCGAGGATGAAGACGCTGCACTTGAGCGTCTGATGAACACCACAAGCTCGCGTCTCGACAATGACGAAAGCTCGGTGCGTCGTGCCTCTATCGCGCATCTCAAAGCGGCGGTTGCTGCGACGAAAGCCGATAGCAGCCTTGCGCCAAGTGGCGACAAGGAAGAAGCCGAGAAAAACCCTTACCGTGAAGATCTGGCCCGTGTCGTGCGCCCCGGTCGCCCAACTGCTTCTGGCAGTGACAGCGAGCGTCCAAGCACATCGCGCCCGGCTCCACTGGTTTTGGTCAGCGAACAGCGTATCGAGACGGAAGAGGCATCTGAGGATGGTGCGGCGGTAAGCCCACGCCGGATCTCAAAGGCCAGCCTGGAAGATTTCGTGGAAGATGAAGATAGCAATATCTACAGCGAAAGCGATGCCCAGAGCTTTGTAGCCTACGCCTCTGAGATGGATGCACTCGAACTGCCGGACCTGCTGGAAGCCGCCGCTGCTCACTACATGTATGTAGAAGGCGCGGAGCATTTCACACGTCCGATGCTGATGCGCAAAATCGCATCGATCTCTAACGCGGATGACTTTTCGCGCGAAGAAGGTCTGCGCTCTTTCGGCACGCTTTTGCGTGAAGGCAAGATCGTCAAGCATGACAACGGCAAATTCGTGATCGCGAAAACTTCGCGCTTCACACCTGAGGCCCGCTTCGCCGGAGAGTAATCTTCGGTCTCGGGGGCAATGCCAACCACCTGAACGGGGTGAGCTTAACGCTCGCCCCGTTTTTGGTTTGATGGGGCGACCAGCGAACGAGACGCTAGACACAATAAGGGCGGCACAATGGCCGCCCTTGTGAACTCATATGTTAAGGCGTGTTAGCCGCGGGCCAGAACCTTGGCTTGCGCAATCCAGTCGTCACGCGTCGCCCGGCCTTTGAAGCCTTCAAGGTTGTCATCGACCCAAGCGACCTCGGACGGGGTCCAAGATGCGATCTGGTCGAAATGGTAGTAGCCAAGGCTATGCAACAGTTTTTCCATCGCTGGACCAACGCCGTTGATCTCTTGCAACTTGTCACCTTTGCCACCGCGCGGCGCAGACAGACCTTGCGGTTTGCTGGCAGTGCCCGTCGAGGCAGGAGCAGCGGCGGCCGCAGGTGCGGCAGCTACAGCAGCCGGCGCTTGCGTGGTCGTGCCTTGGATATCAAGGCGACGCTGCAACTCAAGATTGTCGGCGCGCAGTTTCTCGGCTGCGGCACGCTCGGAGTTTGAGCGGTTGCGGCAAGCTTCAAGGTTCACGGCCAGCGCATCACGCTCAGCCTGAAGGGCTGCGTAATCGTCTGACGCATCGTCAGTTGCTTCGCCGTCCAGCATACCAGTTTTGAACACCAGACCGGCCAGAACCGCACCGATGATCGGAGCCACGATGAACAACCAAAGTTGCGACATCGCTGTAGCGCCTGCAAAGAGCGCAGGCCCGATGGAACGCGCCGGATTGACCGAGACGCCCGTGACATTGATGCCCACAAGGTGGATCACGACCAATGCCAGACCGATCGCAAGACCCGCCATAGCAGCAGGTGCGCCCGCGCCTGTTGCGCCAAGGATCACGACCATAAACAAGAAGGTCGCGATGACCTCGAACACGAATGCGGCTGTCATCGAGTATTCACCCAGATAACCTTCGCCCCAGCCGTTTTGACCCAGACCATTGACAGCAACGTCATAGCCCGCTGTGCCATTGGCAATGAAAAGCAGCAACAAGGCCGCAACAATCGCGCCTGCAATCTGCGCGATGATATAAGGAATTGCCTCACCGAAGCTCATCCGGCCCGCAGCCACAACGCCGAGCGTTACGGCAGGGTTAATATGGCAGCCCGAAACGGCACCGATGCCGTAAGCCATGCCGATTAGAGCCAGACCGAAGGCAAAACTAATGCCCGTCAGTCCAATATCTGCACCCGCGATCACCGCCGCGCCACAGCCGAATAAGACTAGGGTAAATGTCCCTATAAATTCTGC
>CAZCEW010000090.1:0-10492 GCA_964497775.1 uncultured Rhodobacterales bacterium | reverse complement strand
CATTTCGCGCCGCACCATCCCGACTATGTCGACCTGACGGGCAACTCTCAGTATGACCCCGAAAAGGCCAAAGCGCTTCTGGCCGAAGCGGGTCTGGCCGATGGCTTCACGACAACCCTGAAACTGCCGCCGCCCTCCTATGCGCGTCGCGGCGGTGAAATCATCGCAGCGCAACTGCGCGCCGTGGGCATCGAGACCGAGATCTCCAATCTCGAATGGGCGCAATGGCTGGAACAAGCCTTCCGCGGCTACGATTTCGGCCTGACCATCGTATCGCATACCGAGCCTATGGATATCGGCATCTACGCGCGGCCCGAATACTACTTCCAATATGACAATGCAGAATTCCAACAACTGATCGCCGATCTCGACACCGAGGCTGATCCCGCGAAACGCTCTGCCATGCTCAAGCAAGCGCAGACCACGATTTCGGAGGATTACGTCAACGTATTCCTGTTCCAACTGGCGCAAACCTCTGTGGTGAATGCCAAGCTGCAAGGCATCTGGGAGAACGCACCGACCCAAGCGATTGATCTGACCGGCGTCAGCTGGTCCGACTAAGCAAGAGACGCGCCCTGACAATACATGTCGGGGCGCATCCCCCATGCTGCGCTACGCTCTCCTTCGACTACGCTCGCTGATCCTCAGCCTGATCGTGGCCAGCCTCGTGATCTTCGCGGCAATCGAGGTCGTCCCGGGCGACCCCGCAGCCTTCATGCTGGGCACCAGCGCGCAAGAAGACACGATCGCCGCACTTCGCACGCAGCTTGGCCTCGATCAACCTTTGCCGCAACGCTACCTGTCTTGGGTGGGCGGCATGCTGACGGGCGATTTCGGGATCTCATATACCTACCGCACGCCCGTGACTGAGATCATCACAGACCGCATCTGGGTCTCGCTGCCACTGGCGCTCTATGCGCTCAGCCTCACCATACTCATCGCCTTTCCGGCAGGCATATGGGCGGCGACAAAACGCGGCTCGCTCACCGATGTCACTGTTATGGGAGCGACCCAACTCGGCGTCGCCATCCCGAACTTCTGGTTCGCGATGCTGATGGTATTGCTCTTCGCGGTGAACCTGCGCTGGTTCTCGGCTGGCGGGTTTCCGGGGTGGGACGCAGGCCTGCCAGCGGCGATGAAAGCTCTGACCTTACCCGCGGTGGCGCTCGCCTTGCCGCAAGCCTCGATCCTTGCGCGCGTCATGCGGTCGTCACTTCTCGACACCCTAGGCGAGGACTATATCCGCACCGCCCGCGCCAAGGGACTGAACGCGCGCCAAGCGCTTTGGCGCCACGCCTTGCGCAACGCGCTGATCCCGGTGCTGACGATCATTGGGCTGCAATTCTCATTCCTTCTGGCCGGCGCCATCATCATCGAGAACGTCTTCTTCTTACCCGGCCTCGGACGGCTGGTCTTTCAAGCGATCACCCAGCGCGATTTGATCGTCGTAGAAGGCGTCGTCATGCTGTTGGTCTTCGCCGTCATCATGGTCAATTTCGCCGTCGATCTGGCCTATGCCTGGGCCGATCCACGCCTGCGAGGCGCACGATGAGCGAGCCAAGCCTCATCCGCATGATCGTCACCTCGCGCAACCTGATGCTGGGGGCCGCGCTGTCGCTGGTCTTTGTCGCCGCCGCGCTGATCTCGTTTCTCTGGACGCCCTACGACGTCACGATCCTCGACATCCCCAACAAGCTCCGCCCCCCCGACGCCGACAACTGGTTCGGAACCGATCATCTGGGTCGCGACATCTTCTCGATGATCATGGTCGGCGCGCGCACCTCCATCGCTGTGGCGCTGGTTGCAGTGGGCATCGGCATGGGGGCAGGGGTGCCGCTTGGACTGGCCGCCGCCGCAAACCGAGGCGGCTGGCTCGACGAGCTGATCATGCGCGGCAACGACCTGATCTTCGCGTTCCCCTCGATCCTGATCGCCATCCTGATCACCGCGATTTTCGGCCCTTCAGCGATCAACGCGATCATCGCCATCGGCATTTTCAACATCCCCGTCTTCGCGCGGCTCACACGCGGCGCGTCGCTGTCGCTCTGGACCCGCGACTACGTGCTCAGCGCGCGCGTGGCAGGCAAGGGGGCCGCGCATATCTCGGTCGAGCATATCTTGCCCAACGTCATGAACTTGCTGATCGTCCAAGGCACGATCCAATTCTCGCTGGGCATTCTGGCCGAAGCCGCCCTCAGCTTCATCGGCCTCGGCGCACAACCCCCGATCCCAAGCTGGGGCCGGATGCTGGCAGACAGCCAAACCCTGATCTCGCTCGCGCCTCATATGGCGCTGTTTCCGGGCTTCGCGATCTTGCTGACGGTCTTGGGCCTCAACCTCGCAGGCGACGGGCTGCGTGATTTGTTCGACCCTCGGCTCAGAAAGTCGCGCGTATGAGCTTGCTAGAGGTCAAAAACCTGACCCTGTCGATCCACGGCACACCAATCCTGAAAGACGTGTCGCTGACACTGGAGACCGGTCAAATCCGTGGCATCATCGGCGAAAGCGGCTCGGGCAAATCCATGACCGCGCTGTCAATTCTGGATTTGCTTCCGCGCGGATCAAACCGCACGGGAACCATCAGCTTGAACGGTCAAACCCTGAGCGATATGTCTGAGGCCGCCCTTTGCACCATCCGCGGCAATGAGATCGGCATGGTCTTTCAAGAGCCGATGACCGCGCTCAACCCCGTGCAAACCATCGGCGCGCAAGTGGCCGAGACGATCCTGATCCATGAAGACGTCACCAAAGCTCAAGCCATGACCCGCGCCGCCGAGACGCTGGCGCGCTGCGAGCTTCCGCCCGATCAATTCCCCCTCTCGCGCTTCCCGCATGAGCTGTCCGGCGGCCAACGCCAACGTGTCGTCATCGCTATGGCCATCGCCCTGCAACCCAAACTGCTGATCGCTGACGAGCCTACAACGGCACTTGATGTGACCACGCAGGCGGAGATTTTGGCGCTGCTGCAAAAACTGGTGCGCGAAGACGGGATGGGGCTGCTTCTGATCACCCATGATCTGGCCGTGGTCACCGATCTGGCTGATCACATCTCGATCATGCGCGCGGGCGAAGTGGTCGAAGAGGGCGACGCCAAAACCCTGCACCGCACCATGACGCACCCCTACACGAAGGCGCTGTTTGAAGCCTCCGGCCATCAACCCGACCGAGGCCAATCCGCCCAGACCACGCCGCTTCTCAAAGTCGACAATGTCATTCGCGACTACACCTTGCCGCGCCGCACGCTCTTTGGTCCTGCCAAAACCCTGCGCGCCGTCGATCATGTCAGCTTCGAGATCAAGCGCGGCGAAAGCCTTGGGCTGGTCGGCGAAAGCGGCTGCGGCAAGTCCACCCTGACCCGCGCCATTCTGGGCCTTGAGAAAATCCAAGGCGGGGAAATCCTGCTCGACGGTGATCCCGTCTGGACCGACGGCACGCCCAATATGCAAGTGCGCCGCAAGATGCAGGTCGTCTTCCAAGACCCCTACGGATCGTTCAACCCGCGCCACAAAGTCGCGCGTCTGGTGTCCGAGCCGTTCTTCCTCCTCGACCGCGCGGCCACCTCATCCGAGATCGACGAGGCTCTAGTCTCCGTGGGACTTGGCCCTGAGGACAAACACAAATACATCCACGAATTCTCCGGCGGCCAACGCCAACGCATCGCCATCGCGCGCGCCCTGATCATCAAACCCGAACTCATCATTCTGGACGAGGCCGTCAGCGCCTTGGATGTCTCCATCCGCGCGCAAATCCTCGATCTGCTGGCCGACTTGTCAGATCGTTTCGGCCTCACATATCTGTTCATCAGCCACGATCTGTCCGTCGTGCGCTCCATCACCGATCGCGTCTTGGTTATGCAGCGCGGCAAGATTGTCGAGCAAGGCGAGACGCAAAGGGTGTTCGGCGCGCCTCAGCACGACTATACAAAATCCCTCATCGCCGCCGTCCCGAAATTGCCTGCGCTTTAATGAAAGGAGCCGCAGATATGTCGCTCAAAGACCTCTGGTTTCCATCCGATCATTGCTTCATCAACAATGCATGGACAGGCCCGATGACGGCGCAAACCTTGCCTCTGACCAACCCCTCCACAGGTCAAGAGATCGGCCAGATCGCACGCGGTGGCGCCGCAGATATCGACCGCGCCGTGGCGACCGCCAAAGCCGCATTGAACGGCGACTGGGCCCGCATGACAGCGCCCGAGCGTGGCCGCATCCTCGCGCGTATCGGCCAGATCGTTTTGGACAAAGCCGACATCCTCGCCCGGCTCGAAGCGACAGATGTGGGCAAACCGCTCAAGCAAGCCAAGGCCGACGCGGTCGCGCTTGCGCGCTACATGGAATTCTACGCAGGCGCTGCGGACAAACTGCACGGCCAGACCATCCCCTATCTCGATGGCTACACCGTCTACACCCTGCGCGAGCCGCATGGCGTCAC
Source organism: uncultured Rhodobacterales bacterium (assembly GCA_964497775.1). Classification (GTDB taxonomy): domain Bacteria; phylum Pseudomonadota; class Alphaproteobacteria; order Rhodobacterales; family Rhodobacteraceae; genus Litoreibacter. The sequence goes on along the minus strand of CAZCEW010000090.1, from coordinate 6,061 downwards.
GGGCCATATCATCCCGTGGAACTACCCGATGCAAATCTTGGGCCGCTCGGTCGGCGCAGCGCTCGCTATGGGCAATGCCGCTGTCTTGAAGCCCGCCGAAGAGGCTTGCCTGACCGCACTAGCTTTCGCCGACATCGCGCGCGAGGCGGGTCTGCCCGACGGCGCGCTGAGCGTGATCCCGGGGCTTGGCGCGGAGGCGGGCGCCGCGCTGGCCGCACACCGCGAGGTGCACCATATCTCCTTCACCGGCTCGGTCGGCACAGGCAGGCTGATCCAAGGGGCCGCGGCTGGCAATGTCGTCCCCGTCACGTTGGAACTTGGCGGCAAATCCCCGCAGCTTGTCTTTGACGACGCTGATCTGGATGCCGCCCTGCCGTTCTTGGTCAATGCGGGCATTCAAAACGCAGGCCAAACCTGCTCCGCCTCGTCTCGCATCTTGGTCCAACGCGGCGTCTATGACGACGTTACCGCCCGGATGAGCGCGCGCTACGCAGAGCTCCGCACAGGCCCTGCGATGGATGATCTGGATGTCGGCCCGCTGATCTCCGCACGTCAAAAAGACCTCGTCACGGGCTTTCTAGACGACGGCGCAGACCTGACTTTGGCGGCCCAAGGCCAGATCGCATCAGACGCGCCCGAGGGCGGCAATTACGTCGCCCCAACCTTGTTCAAAGACGTCCCCCCCGATCACAAACTCGCCCAAGAAGAGATCTTCGGCCCCGTCCAAACCATCATCCCGTTCGACGATGAGGCTGAGGCGCTGGCCATCGCCAACGGCACCGAGTTCGGTCTCGTGGCCTCCGTCTGGAGCAGCAATGGCGCGCGCCAGATGCGACTGGCAAAAGCCTTGCGCTCGGGTCAGGTTTTCCTCAACAATTACGGCGCGGGCGGGGGGGTAGAGCTGCCCTTTGGCGGCACCGGACTTTCCGGCCATGGCCGCGAAAAAGGGTTCGAAGCGCTTTACGGGTTTTCCACTTTGAAAACTGTCGCAGCCTTTCACGGATAAGGGGAACACTATGAGATTGCAGGGAAAAACAGCCATCGTCACGGGCGGCGCATCAGGGTTTGGCGCAGGGATCACCCGCAAATTCGCCGCTGAAGGCGCGCAAGTGATGATTGCTGATCTCAATATCGACATGGGCCGCGAACTGGCGACAGAACTCGGGCCAAACGTCCAAGCCGTCGAGGCAAATGTCGCCAATGCCGCCGCTGTCAAAGCCATGGTAAAGGCCACAAATAACGCCTTCGGGCAGGTAGATATTTTAATCAACAACGCAGGCGTCACACACCTTCCCGCCGCGACCGAGGACGTCTCGGAAGAAGATTTCGACCGCGTCTTCGCCGTCAATTGCAAATCCGTCTACCTAACAGCCCAAGCGCTGGTGCCGTTGATGAAGGCCCAAGGCGCGGGCTCGATTTTGAATGTTGCATCTACCGCAGGCGTCAGCCCGCGACCGCGGCTCAGCTGGTACAACGCGTCGAAAGGCTGGATGAACAACGCGACCAAAAGCATGGCCGTCGAGTTGGCGCCCGCAGGCATCCGCGTCAACGCGCTCAACCCTGTGGCGGGCGAAACGCCGCTTCTGGCCAGCTTCATGGGCGAGGACACGCCCGAGATGCGCGCGAAATTTCTCTCCACCATCCCGCTGGGCCGCTTTTCAACGCCCGAGGATATGGGCAATGCCGCATGTTTCCTGTGCTCTGACGAAGCCAGCATGGTCACCGGCGTCTGTATGGAGGTCGATGGCGGACGCTGCATCTAGCACCCCGTTGAACACCACCCCGCAACCGCGTTAGATGCGCCAACCGTTTAAGACAAAAGAGACTGACCCATGATCCTATGCTGCGGCGAAGCGCTGATCGACATGATCCCGATCACCTCGGAAGATGGACAAGAGGGCTTCGCCCCCCTCGCAGGCGGCGCGATTTTCAACACCTCCATCGCACTGGGTCGTCTTGATATTCCGGTGTCTTTCTTCTCTGGATTGTCCAGCGATCTGTTCGGTGACGTGCTGCGCAGCGAACTCAAACGCTCCCATGTCGACACCGCGCTGATCACACCCGCAGCAAATCCCACGACGCTGGCTTTCGTGCGCCTGCAAGACGGCCACGCGAGCTACACGTTCTATGACGAAAACTCCGCCGGGCGCATGATCACGCAAGACCAGCTTCCAGACCTGCCCGCCGCCATAAAGGCCATGTATTTCGGGGGCATAAGTCTTTGCGCCGAACCTGCTGCCGCCAGTTACGAGCAGTTAATGCTCAAAAATGCTGCGCAGAATGTCGTGATGATGGACCCCAATATCCGCCCCAGTTTCGTGTCTGATGAGGCCGCTTACCGCGCCCGGATATCGCGTATGGTCGCGGCGTGTGACATCGTAAAAGTCTCCGATGAAGACCTTGATTGGATCATTCCAGACGCGAAAAATGCTGCAGATCAGATAAAAATGCTGCGCAGCATGGGGCCGCAAGTTGTGATCCTCACCGAAGGCTCAAAGGGCGCTACGGCGCATTTCGGCGACGCGCAATCCGTCAGTGTCGCGTCGCAAAAGGTCGAAGTGGTCGACACGGTCGGCGCAGGTGACACGTTCAACGCAGGCGTTCTGGCCAGCCTTCACGCGCAAGACCTGCTAGACAAAAGCGCCATCGCAAAGATCGACGCCAGTGCCTTGGAAACAGCGCTCAAGTTCGGTGCAAAAATTGCGGCCGTCACGGTCTCGCGCAAAGGCGCAAACCCGCCTTGGGCGCATGAGCTGACCTGACACAGCCACCGTTTCAATCGCGCGATAAAGCGCCTAGAGTGGGACAACAGATGAAGGGGTTCTGATGTCCAATCCATGCATTCTATGCTGCGCAATCACTGGCTCCGTGCCGCGCAAAGCAGACAATCCCGCCGTGCCAACCACCGTGTCCGAGCAGATCGAAAGCAGCCACGCCGCCTTTGAGGCAGGCGCCGCAATCATCCACGCCCATGTCCGCAATGACGATGAAACACCCTCCAGCGATCCCGAAAAATTCGCGCGTCTCAAAGAGGGATTGATCAAACACTGCCCCGGCGTGATTATTCAGTTTTCAACCGGCGGGCGCTCCGGTGCTGGGCCAGAGCGTGGCGGCATGCTGCCCTTGCGCCCTGATATGGCGTCGCTCTCTGTGGGGTCCAACAACTTCCCGACACGCGTCTACGAGAACTCTCCACAACTGGTCAGCTGGCTCGCCACCGAGATGCAAGAGCATGAAATCACACCAGAAATTGAAGCCTTCGACCTCAGCCACATCCTGCAAGCCATCGCTATGCACAACGCAGGCAATCTTTACGGCAAGCTCTATATCCAGTTTGTGATGGGCGTGCAAAACGCAATGCCCGCAGATCGTGATGTGTTCGATTTCTACGTCAAAACCGTCGCCGCGCGCGCGCGAAATGCGCAATGGTGCGCGGCAGGCATCGGCCCCAATCAGCTTGTGGTCAATGAATGGGCCATCGCCGCTGGCGGCCACACGCGCGCGGGGCTAGAGGACAATATCCGGCTCGACCGCGACAGGCTGGCGCCGTCCAACGCCGCGCTAATCACCCGCGCCGCAGAGCTGTGCGAGAAATACGAGCGCCCCGTCGCGACCCCCGCTCAAGCGCGTGAAATCCTCGGGCTGAGGGCTGCCACGTGACATGGTCTGACGCCCTGTTTCGCGATGCTGAAATCGCAAAAATTCTCTCACCCGAAGCGCAGCTAGACGCGATGATGCAGGTTGAGCAGGCCTATTCCAAAGCCTTGAATGTCGAGGCCAGCGACGCGGCCGTAGAGGCCATCGCCAAAGCCATGCCGGACTGGGACAAACTGCGCGAGGGCCTGTTGCGTGACGGGTTGGTCGTGCCCGAACTCGCCCGCCAGCTAAAAGCGCAGACTCCAAAATCGGTGCGTCCCGCGATCCATACCGGAATGACCTCGCAAGACGTGATCGACACGGGCCTTGTCTTGGCTTTGCGGGACTGCGTGAGCCTCTTTGAGGCACGAATTAAGATTTTAAATCAGATACTTAATACAATCTCAAAGACGCATGGCACCAAGCCATTAATGGGCCGCACGCGCATGCAAGAAGCCATCCCGATCACCGTCGCGGACCGTCTCGCCATATGGCAAATGCCGCTTGCCACCCATCTCGACCGCCTGTCCGAGCTCAAACCCCGCCTTCTCGCCCTGCAATTCGGCGGCGCGGCTGGCACCCGCCAAGGGCTGGCCGGAAAAGAGAACGAAATCGCGAGTGCCATGGCCAAAACACTCGACCTCGCCAACCCGCCCAAAGCGTGGCACGCGACGCGCGACACCATCGCCGAGCTCGCCTCCTGGCTTTCGCTCGTCTCAGGCACATTGGGCAAGATAGGCCACGACATCTCGCTCATGGCGCAGCAAGGCATTGATGAGATCAAGCTCTCCGGCGGTGGCGGATCATCCGCCATGCCGCACAAACAAAACCCCGTTTTGGCCGAACTTCTCGTCACTTTGGCCCGCTTCAACGCTACGCAGCTGGCAGGTATCCATCACGCACTGGTCCACGAGCAAGAACGCTCTGGTGCGGCATGGGCTTTGGAGTGGATGATCTTGCCGCAAATGCTCAACGCGACGGGCAGGGGCCTAGGCGTCGGGGCCGACCTGCTGAGCCAGATCGAAGCGATTGGAACTGGGGCCGGAAAACCCGACTGAGCCCGCCTCGACCGCGAGACGAAAACCCGCTGGCCAGCGCGCATTCAAGCGACTAGGTTGCAGCCTAAATCACGCCAAAAAGGGGGGCTGCCGATGTCACTGAAAATTCATCAATTCCCCTATGGCGGAGACAATTACGGCGTGCTGCTACACGACGCGGCATCGGGCCAAACCGCCTGTATCGACCCCGGCGACGCGGCGGCGACCTTTGCTGCACTCGACCAAACAGGCTGGACGCTGAGCCATATTTGGATCACCCATCACCATGGCGACCATACTGCCGGACTGGTCGAGGTCAAATCCGCAACAGGCGCACAAGTTATTGGCCCTAAAGGAAAAATATCAGGCATCGACAAGCATCTAAGCCAAGGCGACAGCTTCGAGTTCGCAGGTCAAAGCGTCGATGTGATCGAGACCCCGGGCCATACGCTCGACATGATCAACTTCTATCTGGCAGGCGAAAAGCTGGCCTTTACTGGAGACACGCTTTTCGCTTTGGGCTGTGGCCGCGTCTTTGAAGGCACGCCGCCGCAGATGTGGGACAGCTTGCAAAAGCTCGCAAACCTGCCGGATGAAACGGTGATCTATTGTAGCCACGAATACACCGCAGCCAATGCCGCTTTCGCGCTGAGCGTGGACCCGGAAAACGACGCACTAAAGACCCGCGCGGATCAGATCACCGACTTGCGCGCCGCAGGCAAACCCACGATCCCGACCGATCTGGCGCTTGAGAAAGCCACCAACCCTTTTCTGCGCCCCCATGACCCGGCCATTCGCGCCCATCTCGGGATGCAAACGGCATCCGACACCGAGGTTTTTACTGAAATTCGCGCCCGCAAGGACCGCTTTTAACCCCCATTTTTTCCAAGGGAGAGACAGACCCAAATGAAGAAAATCTACCCCAACGCCGCCGCGGCCCTTGATGGGCTTTTGCATGACGGCATGTTCATCGCAGCAGGCGGCTTTGGCCTATGCGGTATTCCCGAATTGCTGCTTGATGCGATCAAAGACGCGGGCACCAAGGATCTGACATTCGCCTCAAACAATGCTGGCGTCGACGATTTTGGCATCGGCATTTTGCTGCAAACCCGTCAGGTCAAGAAAATGATCTCCAGCTATGTTGGCGAGAACGCAGAATTCATGCGCCAGTACCTCTCGGGCGAGTTGGAGCTGGAATTCAACCCGCAAGGCACTTTGGCCGAACGCATGCGCTCTGCCGGCTGCGGCATCCCCGGCTTTTACACAAAAACCGGCGTGGGCACCGTGATTGCGGATGGCAAAGACCACAAAACTTTCCCAACGGGCCCCGACGGCGCCGATGAGACCTACATCATGGAAACCGGCCTTTTCGCCGATCTGTCCATCGT
>CAZCEW010000089.1:0-11037 GCA_964497775.1 uncultured Rhodobacterales bacterium | reverse complement strand
GGCGTCGAGATCGACGGAACGCTGGCCGATGATATCAACCGCTCGGTCATTCAAGAACAGGTCGAGATGGGTGTCGCCGTGCGCATGGCGGCAATGGATTTACTGATGCGCGTGCGCCGTGCCAAGCCGCAAGGGGTGATGGTGTGAGGCGGGTCCAATGAGCGAAGATCCCAAGGACCCGCGCATGTCGGGCAAGATCGCAACATACGCACTGCTGGGGTTGTTTGTTTTCGTGGGCTTGATGATTTGGATGGCGTGAGATGAACATATTATTGACCAACGCGAAGATTATTGACCCCGAGGCTGGTGAGGTGTTCGACGGTGGCCTCGTGACCGCGAAAGGCGCGATCAAGGAAGTGTTTCGCGCGGGCGGCAATGAAAGTGCGGATGCGTTTGCGATGCGCAATCCCGACGCCACAGTGATTGATTGCGCCGGCAAATATCTGGCGCCCGGCATTGTCGATATCGGCGTGAAAGTTTGCGAGCCGGGCGAGCGTCACAAGGAGAGCTTTCGCACCGCCGGGTTGGCTGCTGCCGCAGGCGGGGTGACAACGATGGTCGCACGGCCAGACACGATCCCAACAGTCGACACGCCCGAGACGCTGGAATTCGCGCAGCGGCGCGGAGCCGAGATGGCCCCTGTGCGTATCGCGCCGATGGCCTCGCTGACCAAAGAGCGCGCGGGGCGCGAGATGGTTGAGATGGGCTTTTTGATGGATGCGGGGGCAGTGGCGTTCTCGGATGGCGATAACGTGGTGACTGACACGAAGGTTTTGTCGCGCGCGATGGTTTATGCGCGCTCGCTTGGTGCATTGGTGATGGGCCATCCGCAAGAGCCGGTGATGAGCAAGGGCGCGGCGGTGACGTCGGGCAAGTTCGCCTCGCTGCGCGGCTTGCCTGCGGTGTCGCCTATGGCGGAGCGGATGGGGCTGGAGCGTGATCTGGCCTTGGTCGAGATGACAGGCGTGCGTTACCACGCGGATCAAATCTCAACCGCTGTCGCCTTGCCCGTGCTGGAGCGCGCCAAGGCGCAAGGTTTGGACGTGACGGCAGGGGTGTCTATCCATCATTTGACGCTAAACGAGCTGGATGTCGGCGACTACCGGACGTTTTTCAAAGTGAAGCCGCCGTTGCGATCGGAAGAAGATCGCTTGGCGATGGTCGAGGCTGTCGCCAGCGGTTTGATCGATGTGATCTGCTCGATGCACACGCCGCAAGATGAAGAAAGCAAGCGTTTGCCTTTCGAGGAAGCGGCCTCGGGCGCGGTGGCCTTGGAAACTCTATTGCCCGCAGCGATGCGGCTCTATCATGCAGGTTTGAGCCTGCCGGTCTTGTTTGCAGCCCTGTCGCGCAACCCGGCGGCCCGGTTAGGGCTGGAGGGAGGCCGGATCGCCAAAGGCGCGCCTGCTGATCTGGTGGTGTTCGATCCCGATGCGCCCTTCGTGATGGACCGTGCGACGTTGAAGTCGAAATCCAAGAACACGCCGTTTGATGGCCAGAAAATGCAAGGCCGCGTGCTGAAAACTTTCGTGGCTGCGCGCGAGGTCTATTCGCGTGGGTGAGTTCGCGGTTCAATTGCCTTTGCTTTTGGGCGTCGCGTCTTTGGGCTATCTGCTTGGCTCTGTGCCCTTTGGGATAGTGATCGCCAAAGCCTTCGGTCTGGGCAATCTGCGCGAGATCGGGTCGGGCAATATCGGGGCGACGAATGTGTTGCGCACGGGGTCGAAACCTGCGGCGCTTCTGACGCTGCTTCTCGATTCCGGCAAAGGTGCGATTGCAGTGCTTGTGGCGTGGTACACGCTTGGTGAGATGGCCGCGCAAGCCGCAGGACTGGGCGCATTTATCGGCCATGTGTTTCCCGTCTGGCTGAGATTTCGCGGCGGCAAAGGGGTGGCAACGTATCTGGGCATCCTGCTGGCGCTCTCGTTTGCGACCGGATTTGCAGCCTGCATGGTCTGGCTGGTCACGGCGGTTGTTTTCCGCATCTCATCGCTTGCGGCATTGGCCGCCGCAGCCCTTACGCCGGTGCTGGCCTACAGCCTTGGGCGCGGTGAGATTGTGGTGCTGTGCATATTGCTTGGCGCGATTATCTGGGTGCGCCATGCGGGCAATATCCGGCGGATCATCAATGGCACGGAAAGCAAGATTTCGCTGTCGAAACGCTGATCAGTAGGCGTAGTCGTCATAGACGCGGCTGAGATCGCCTGCCCATTCGCCATTGTACTTCTCGAGCAACTCATCAGCAGGCACTTGGCCTGTTTCGATGCTGTCTTTGAGAGCATTAAGGAAATGCGTCTCGTCGGGGACCATACCGCCTGCGCCGGGGCGCGCGCGGTTTTTGAGGCCAAGCTCGGCTATATCAAGCGTCTCGCGTGCCAGATCATGCATGTTGATCTTGCCGACCTGCGCTTGCAGCCCATCTTCCGAGGCCGCTATGCGCAATGCCTCGCGGGTCTCAGCATCCCAGCCTTTGACCAGATCCCATGCGGCATCGAGTGCAGTTTGGTCATAAGTCAGCCCGACCCAATAGGCAGGCAGCGCGCAAAGCCTGCGCCACGGGCCACCATCGGCGCCGCGCATTTCGATGAATTTCTTGACGCGCGCTTCCGGGAACACGGTGGTTAGGTGATCGGCCCAATCAGACAGCGTCGGTGTTTCACCCGGCAAAGCGGGCAGCTCGCCTTTGAGGAAATCGCGGAAGGACTGGCCCAACGCGTCGATATATTTGCCGTCGCGATAGACGAAATACATCGGCACGTCCAAGACCCAATTCGTCCAAGCCTCGAACCCGAAGCCTTCGTCGAACACGAAAGGCAGCATACCCGTGCGCGCATCATCGAGCCCGCGCCAGACGCGGGAGCGCCAGCTTTTATGGCCGTTCACTTTGCCCTCAAAGAAGGGCGAGTTGGCGAAAAGCGCCGTGGCCACGGGTTGCAGCGCGATGGCCACGCGCATTTTCTGCACCATATCGGCCTCAGACGAGAAATCGAGGTTTACTTGCACGGTACAGGTGCGGCGCATCATCTGCGTGCCATGCGTGCCGACTGTGCCCATATAGGCGTCCATCAGTTTGTAGCGACCTTTCGGCATGAGCGGCATTTGTTCATGGATCCATTCAGGCGCCGCGCCTAGTCCGATAAATTTCGCGCCGATCTTGTCGGCGACGGTCTGGACCTCTTTGAGATGCAGGTTCACCTCGTCACAGGTCTCGTGGATGGTTTCCAAAGGTGCGCCGGAAAGTTCCAGCTGACCGCCGGGTTCCAATGAGACGTTCGCTCCGTCTTTCTCAAGCCCGATCAGGTAGCCGTTTTCTTCGACAGGCGCCCAGTTAAATTCGTCGCGCAGGCCAGACAGGATCGCATTGATCGAGCGCGGGCCGTCATAGGGCAGCGGCAGATGGGTGTCTTGGCAATAGCCGAATTTCTCGTGCTCGGTGCCAATGCGCCAGTCTTGCTTGGGCTTGCAGCCATCGGCCAGATATTGCGCCATTTGCGCGTGATCGGTGATCGGCCCGCCGCCGGATTGAGGGATAGACATGGGCTAGGTGCTCCGGAAATCTTGAGCGTCAGGGGTGAAAGGAAATTGCAGGGAAGTCAATGCAGGCGCGCGGGGTCCTTTGACCAAATCACATAGCTGTCATTCTGGGTCGAGCCCAGCGCGCGGGTCGCAGCGGCGAAATCGACGCCGGGCAGCGCTGAGAACGCATCGAACAAATTATCCGCCCCTGCGGCAGAGTTCGGGATTGAAATCGTGTTGCCGCCATCTTCTTCGAGCACCCAAAACAAATCTTCCGCCCATGGGCCTTGGGAATTGGTCATGGCCGTCACGCGCGCCAGCGAATCTACCGCGACTGTGCCGCCATCATAGGCGCCGAAATAGGAGATCTGGCGTTCGTCCACCTCGACCACACCGGGGCCGATCTTATCGGTCGCAAGCCCCATGCGTCGCCATGCGGCATAGGCGATCACGGCGCCGAAAATGGCAATAAGGCCGCCGATTGCGATCCAGAAATAGCCACCTTGTGAAGCGGTCAACGCACCCAGAGCGGCCACAGCGAGCCCTGCGATCACTTCGGACCAGCGCGCGAAAGCGAGGCGCAGTTCGGGGCGAATGAAGCTCATACCCAATCTCCCAAGCGGCTTTGCCACAGGCTTATGGCGGCCACGGCGGCAGTGTCTGCGCGCAAGATACGAGGCCCGAGGCTGATGGCCGTGGTTTGGTCCATTTTGTGCAGGCGGGTGCGTTCATCTGGTGAAAAGCCCCCCTCAGGCCCGATCAAAATCGCCCATGGGCCCGGATCGAGCCCGTCGAGCGTGACGCCAAGCCCGGCGCGCGCCTCGTCGCAGAACATCAATTGGCGCGTTTTGGGCCAAGTTTCCAGCAGATGGCCGAGCTTGACCAGATCGTCAACATCGGGGACGTAAGTGCCGCCGCATTGCTCGGCGGCTTCAATCGCATGGGCTTGCAGGCGATCTTGGCGAACACGTTCGGAATTGGTGTAGTCGGTCTGCACAGGGATAATGCGCGAGGCACCAAGCTCGGTCGCTTTCTCGACGATGAAATCCGTGCGCGCTTTCTTGATCGGCGCGAAGAGCAGCCAAAGATCAGGCGGCTCGCGCAGAGGCTTGGTTTGCTCCTCGCAGACCAAAAGGCCGCGCTTCTTAGAGGCCACAGCAATATCGGCGCGCCATTCGCCGTCGCGGCTATTGAAAATCGAGATCGTATCGCCCACGCCAAGCCGCATAACGTTGAACAGATAATTGGCCTGCGCCTGCGTCACTGGGACCGAATTGCCCGCGCTCAGCCCATGATCTACAAATAACCTGATTTTCGTCTGTGCCATGAGGCTGAATATATGACCGAGACCACCCAAACGCCAGAGGCGGAGGTCCCTGCGGGCCAAGTCATAGATGCACCACCGGAAAACTGGGTGGACAGCTATGCGCCTGAGGCGATGCGACCCTATTTGCGCCTGTCGCGAGCGGATCGGCCCATCGGGACGTGGTTGTTGCTGTTACCGTGCTGGTGGGGGGTCTTGCTGGCCGCGCTGTCTGACGGGTTTCGCGGCTTTGATTGGTGGATCATTGTGGGCTGTGCGGCGGGTGCTTTCTTGATGCGCGGTGCGGGGTGTACGTGGAATGACATCACTGACCGAGAGTTCGACGCGCAAGTCGCGCGCACCAAGTCGCGGCCTATTCCGTCGGGTCAGGTTACGGTCAAGCAAGCCGCGATCTGGATGATCGCGCAGGCGCTGCTGGCGTTTTGTATCCTGTTGACTTTCAATTGGGCGGCGATTGCTTTGGGCATCTTGGCGCTGGTGCCAGTCGCGATTTATCCTTTTGCAAAGCGGTTCACATGGTGGCCGCAGGTCTTTCTTGGCGTGGCCTTCAACTGGGGTGCGCTGTTGGCGTGGACGGCGCATACCGGATCGCTTTCTCTGCCGCCGGTGATTTTGTATCTGGCGGGCATTGCTTGGACGCTGTTTTACGACACGATCTACGCCCATCAGGACAAAGAAGATGACGCGATGATCGGGATCAAATCGACGGCGCGGCTGTTTGGTGACAACTCGCTTTTCTGGCTGCGGAACTTTCTTGTGATCTCGGTCGTGTTGATGGCAAGTGCTATCATTCTGGCACTGGTGCCGGGCACGAACGTCTTGGGGCTGACTTTGGCCGTGACAGGCGCATGGGCCTTTGGCTGGCATATGGTTTGGCAGTTGCGCAGGCTTGATATTGATGATGCGGATGTCTGCCTGAGACTGTTCCGCTCGAACCGCGATGCGGGGCTGATCCCGGTGGTGTTTCTTGCGATTGCAACATTGCTTTGATTGAAACTCGGCGCGGTGAGCGCTAGGACGCTGATACGACTCAGGACAAAGGGTGTCTTTCCGGTGATCAAACTCAAGAACGCATTTGCCTTTCTCGTAGGTGCCGCTTTATGCGGCGCTGGCGCTTGGGTTGCGGTTGGGCTGGTTGAGAGCCGCACCGCGCAGGCGGTTGAAGCGGCGCTGAGCGAAGAGGGCCATGACTGGGCCGATGTCGAAACCGATGGGCTGTTGGTCGCGCTGAGCGGTCAGGCCCCAGATGAAGCGACACGGTTTCGGGTGGTGACAGCTGTGGGGCGGCGAATTGATCCCGACCGGATTGTCGATCAGATGGATGTCAAAGCGCGTAGCCAGATTGCCGCGCCTAAGTTCTCGGTCGAGATGCTGCGCAATGATGATGGCGTTTCGCTGATTGGACTGATCCCCGAGGCAACCGACCGCGACGAGATCGTCGCGACGTTGCGCAATATGACTGACAGTGGTGATGTGACAGATATGCTAGATGCCGCGTCCTTTGCGACGCCTTCTGGCTGGGACGCGGCGCTTGATTTTGCGATGAATGCGCTGCGCGATTTGCCGAAGTCGAAAATCTCTGTCTCGGCCGATGAGGTGACGATCACGGCGATTAGTTCCAGCTTGGCCGAGAAGCGCAAGATCGAGGCTGATCTGGCGCGCCAGGCGCCGCGCTCGGTCCGGCTGGCTTTGAATATCACGGCACCGCGTCCGGTGATCAGCCCTTACACGTTGCGTTTCACGTTGGGCGAAGATGGTGTGGCCTTTGATGCGTGCTCTGCGCCCAATGAGGCCTCTAAATCGCGCATTCTTGCGGCGGCCGCTAAGGCGGGCGTGTCGGGCAAGCTGGACTGTGCGATTGGCCTTGGTGTCCCTTCACCCAATTGGACCGAAGCGGTAGAGACCGCGATCCAAGGTTTGCAAGATTTGGGAGGCGGGTCTTTGACCTTCTCGGATGCCGATATCACCTTGGTGGCGCTTGATACGACCGCGCAAGGCATGTTTGACCGTGTGGTCGGTGATCTGGACGCGACCTTGCCGGATGTGTTTTCGCTTCATGCGGTCTTGCCTGAGAAGATCGTTGTTGATGGCACGGGCGAGGCCGAAGGCGTGATCGAATTTGTCGCCACTCATAGCCCCGAAGGCTTGCTTCAACTGCGCGGGCGTCTGACGGATGACGATATCGAGCAGATCGTCGGCAGCTATGCGCGGGCTCAATTTGGCAGCAAGGCGGTTTATCTGGCGACGCGCGATGATCCGAACCTGCCGCAAGACTGGCCCATTCGCGTGCTGACTTCGCTGGAAGCTTTAGCAATGCTGGAGCATGGCAGCGTCGTCGTGCAACCGGCCTATGTGGAAATTCGCGGCGTGACGGGATCAAAGGGCGCGGCGAGTGAAGTGTCGCAGCTTTTGGCTGACAAACTGGGCGAGTCGCAGAATTTCGATGTCAGCATTCGCTATGATGAATTGCTCGACCCGACGCTGAACATTCCGACGCCTGATGAATGTGTCGAGAAGCTTAACCGCATCCTTGCGTCGAGCAAGATCGCCTTTGAGCCATCGTCTGCCGAGATCACTGATGCGGCCAACGGCACGATTGATCAAATGGCAGAGCTGGTGCGCAAATGCGACCGCGTGCAGATGGAGATCGGCGGGCACACAGACAGCCAAGGCCGCGAGATTATGAACCTTCAGCTCAGCCAAGAGCGCGCCGAGGCCGTTCTGGCCGCATTGCTGGAGCGCCGCGTTCTAACCCGTCACCTGAGCGCGCGCGGCTATGGTGAGACTGTGCCGATTGCCGATAACAAGACCGAAGAAGGCCGCGAGGCGAACCGCCGGATTGAGTTCCGCCTGCTGACAGATGTGCGCAAGGCGGAAGGCGATGAAGGCGAGGCCGAAGTCGCAGAGACGGACGACACCCCGCGCGAGAGCTTGCCGCAGATCCAGCCGGAACCCGAAGATACTCCTGAAGACGAGACGCAACCAGAGACCGAGGCCCAAAGTGAACAGAACTGAGTTCATCATCGCAACTGCGATTATTCTATTTGTGGCCTTCGTGGTCGGCTGGGCTGCGTGTTGGCTGATGCAACGTCTCAGTCGTGTGAGCACGGCGGATGTCGCGGAATTGGACGAGATGGCCAAAGCGCTTCATGACGCTGAAGAAACCCGCGACCAAGCGATCACTTACCTGCAACAGCGAGAGGCGGAGCTGACCAATCAGCTAAGCCAGACCGAGGCCGAATTGAAAGCTGCGATGGACGGGTTGCGTGATGCGCGCCATGAGGCCGAAGAGTTGCGCGGCTATATTGAGCGGATGCAAGCGCAGGCGTGATTACCAGCGCTTCAGCGCGTCCTCATCTGCGTCTTTTGCCGCAACCCATTCCTCGCCCGATTTGGTGATTTCCTTCTTCCAAAACGGCGCGCGGGATTTCAGAAAATCCATCAAAAAATCAGCCGCTTGAAACGCATCCGCTCGGTGTTTGGAGGCTGTGGCAACCATCATAATGATCTCGCCGGGAGACAGATCACCGAAGCGGTGAATGATCAGCGTGTCTTGCAGAGACCAGCGGCTTTGGGCGTCTTGCGCGATCTTGGTGAGCGCAGCTTCGGTCATGCCGGGGTAATGTTCGATCCGCATAGATTGCAGACCTTCACGGGTATCGCGAACGATGCCTGTGAAGGTGACGACCGCGCCGGCTTTGCTTTGAGCGCCCGAGAATCTCGTCAGCTCGGCACCGGGGTCGAACGGATCGGACTGGACACGGATATCCATGTGCGCTCAGCCGCCTGTCATCGGTGGAAAGAAGGCCACTTCGCGCACGTCTTTTAGGGGCGCGTCGAAATCTGAAAGCTCTTGGTCGATGGCCACGCGCAAGGCGGACAGGTCAGAGAAGGCCAGCGCGTAGCGGTCTTCGCGGGCTCGGAGCTCCTCGACCAATTCCATGACCGTGGCGGCTTTTGTGTCGAGTGTTTCTTTCGGCAAGCCAATGCGTTCGCGCACCCATGCGAAATACAGCACCTCCATCACGGGGCCTCGTCGCGCAGGAAGGGGATTGATTTTCGGAAGTAGTCAAAGCCGGTGATCAACGTCAGGATCGCGGCAATCCACAGCAAAACTGTGCCAAGCGTGAAAGTCAGATAGGCGGCTTGAGAATAGAAGTTGAGACCCAGCGGATCATCCGTTGCGCCCGACATGATCGCGTCAAGCTGCGCGCTGTCCATGCCGGTGGTGCGATCAAGGAATTCATGCTCGAACAAGCCGGTTGCAAACAGAACAGCCAAAGCCACCATCTGCGCGGTCGTCTTCCATTTGGCAAGCTGCGTGACTTTCAAAAGCCCTGCCGTTTCGCCCAAGAATTCGCGCAGGCCCGACACGAAAGTTTCGCGAAAAATGATCACCGTCGCGGGCAGCAATATCCACGGGTTCATGCCGGAAAATCCGGTGATGACCAGCAGCGCGATGATGACCATCGCTTTGTCAGCAATCGGGTCGAGCATCGCGCCGAACTTGCTTTCCTGCTTCCATGCGCGCGCCAGATAGCCGTCGACATAATCCGTGATCGCCGCGACAACGAAGAGGATCAGCGCAATCCAATCTGCCCAAGGCCGGTTGAAGTACAAAAACATGATTGCCACGCCCGGCGCGGCGGCCAAGCGCATGATTGTCAGGATATTGGGTATGTTCCACCTCATAAGCGATATGTACCGCGCTGGCTCGAGGGGCGAAAGGTGCCAAATTTTCCGGCAAGTTGACGCTTAGACAGTTAACTAAATGGCGACATTCCCCTTTAAAGGGGGTAATTGTCTCCTTAACTATATTCAACCTAAAGGGGGACATAATGAATTTAGTATCTATGGGAATGAAATATTTGGGGCCAGTGGTGGCGACGCAGATCGCGTCAAAACTGGGGATTAAAAGCCCGATGGTGACCAAATTGATCGTGGCAGCTTTGCCCACGGTTTTGGCCGCATTAAGTGGAAAAGCGGCATCCAGCGGTGGTGCTGGCTCTGTTTTCGACATGGTCAAAAACATTGGCGGCGGCGGCCCGAGCGATCTTGAAAAGATGCTCAGCGGCGACGATGCGGGTCAATATGCAACCAACAATGCGGGCATGCTCGGCAACTTGCTTGGCGGCGGCGCGATGGATTCGCTTGTGGGCGCTTTGAGCAAACATGCGGGTGTGCCTGATACGGCGTCGAAGTCTCTTTTGGGGATGATTGCGCCTGCGGCCTTTGGGTCCATGCAAGACGTCGTGCAAGAGCAAAATCTTGACGCCAATGGTCTGGCGAGCTTCATGACATCGCAAAACGCAAATATCTCGGACGCGATCCCAAGCGAATTTGCCGATATGTTCGGCGGCACGGGCCTTTTGGACGCCGTGCGCCCTGCGGCGGCCGCGTCTATCCCGACGCCTCCCCCTATGCCGGAAGCGAAATCGGGCGGCGGATTGCTGAAATGGGCGATCCCTGCGGTGATTGTGGCTGGTCTCGGCTGGTATTTCCTTGGCAACAGCACGCCTGAAATGCCGGAAATGCCCAATGTCGCAGAGCTCGCAGCCGGTCAGGATTTCAATGTCGGTGGTGTGGACCTCGGCGAGAAGTTCGGCGGCGTGATGGGTGGTTTGACCGATACGTTCGGCGGCATCACCGATCAGGCGAGTGCGGAAGCGGCTTTGCCATCTCTTGAAGGCGCGACAACGCAACTTGGTGAGATCGGCGATATGGTCGGCCAGATGCCAGACACGGCGCAAACAGCCTTTGGCGGCATTGTTGGCACGGCGCTTGGCGCGCTGCGTCCGATGATCCAGTCGGCGATTGATGCTTCAGGCGCGGGTGCGATCTTGCAGCCTGTCGCTGACGGTCTTCTCGCGAAGCTGGAAGCTATGGCGGGCTAAACGCCTGACAGAATTTAAAAGGCCCCGTGGGAGACTGCGGGGCCTTTTTTGTGCCCTACCCTTTGTCGTGGAAGTGATCATAGAGCGTTTGCGCCATGGCGGCAGACACTCCGTCGACCGCTTTGAGATCACTGAGGTTGGCGCGCGATACAGCCTTGGCGCTGCCGAAATGTTGCAGCAGCGCTTTCTTGCGCTTGGGGCCTATGCCTTCGATCTCATCGAGCGGGTTTTTCATCTGGCTTTTGGCGCGTTTGGCGCGGTGGGTGCCGATGGCAAACCGGTGCGCCTCGTCGCGCAGGCGTT
>CAZCEW010000088.1:0-11092 GCA_964497775.1 uncultured Rhodobacterales bacterium | reverse complement strand
GGCGAGCGCAAAATCGCCGTCGGGGCCTAGCCTCACCGACCATATCCAAGGGCTCCCGTGAGAGTTCTCGAAAGGGCGCATTCCTCGATCAGGGTTGCGCCCTTTCTCTTTGCTTTGTCGTAAGCTGCTCTGGACGCTTGCAGCGCTGCGCCCTATCACTTGTCAGGCAATCAACATCGAATGACGAAGAGGTTTGGGTGGCTCAGACGCGCGAAGGAGACGCTCCCGTCGAGGGTTTGACGAAAGCGCAAGCCGAGACCGAGCTTGCGGAATTGGCAGAGCGTTTGGGCAAGGCCAATCTCGATTATCACTCCAAAGACGCCCCTGATCTGAGCGACGCCGAGTATGACGCGCTGAAACGGCGCAACGCCGCGATTGAGGCGCGCTTTCCCGATCTCAAACGTGCCGACAGCCCGAGCGATCAGGTTGGCGGTCCGTTGGCCGAAGGGTTCTCGAAGATCAAACATGCCGTGCGGATGCTGTCTTTGGGCAATGCGTTTGACGACGAGGACGTGGCCGAGTTCGACAAGAGCATTCGCAAATATCTGGGTCTGGATGACGCCGCCGCTCTGGCCTACACGGCAGAGCCCAAGATCGACGGCTTGTCGCTGTCGCTCCGCTACGAGAAGGGCGTTTTGATCCATGCCGTCACGCGTGGTGATGGCGAGACTGGCGAGAACGTCACCGCGAATGCGCACACGATTGCAGATATTCCGACCAAGCTGAGCGATGCGCCTGATCTTCTGGAAGTGCGCGGGGAGGTCTATATGTCCCACGCCGACTTTGAGGCGCTCAATACCGCGCAGGCCGAGAGAGACGCCAAAACCTTCGCCAACCCGCGCAATGCGGCGGCGGGATCTTTGCGCCAGCTTGACAGTGCCATCACCAAACAACGCCCGCTGCGCTTTTTCGCCTATGCGTGGGGCGCGCTGAGTGAGGATTTATCAGCGACGCAGATGGGCGCGATTGAGCGTCTGGCAGCACTTGGCTTCCAGACCAATCCTTTGACCAAAATCTGCGACAGCCCCGCTGATCTGATCGCGCATTACGGCCAGATCGAGCAACAGCGCGCGGGGCTTGGCTACGATATCGACGGGGTGGTCTATAAGGTCAATAACCTCGATTTGCAGCGCCGGCTTGGGTTCCGCTCCACCACGCCGCGCTGGGCGATTGCGCATAAATTCGCAGCCGAGCTGGCCTGGACCCGGCTCGAGGCCATCGAAATTCAAGTCGGCCGCACCGGGGCTTTGTCGCCCGTGGCGCGTCTCAGCCCCGTGACTGTCGGTGGCGTCGTGGTCTCGAATGCGACGTTGCATAATGAAGACTACATCGCGGGTCGGGACGCCAAGGGTGGCGATATCCGTGGCGGCAAAGACATTCGCGTCGGCGACTGGGTGCAGGTATATCGCGCGGGCGATGTGATCCCGAAAATCGCCGATGTGGATGTCTCAAAGCGGCCCAAAGATGCGCGTGTGTTCGACTTCCCGAAGACCTGCCCTGATTGCGCGTCTGATGCTGTGCGCGAGGAAGGCGACGCGGTCAGGCGCTGCACAGGCGGGATGATCTGCCCGGCGCAAGCGGTTGAGAAGCTCAAACATTTCGTCTCGCGCGGCGCCTTTGATATCGAGGGATTGGGCGCAAAACAGATAGAGCTGTTTTATCACGACGACCAACTGCCGATCCGCGAGCCCGCCGATATCTTCACCCTACGCGCGCGTGACGCGGCCAATATCACCAAGTTGAAAAACCGCGACGGTTGGGGGGAGACCTCGGCATCCAACCTGTTTGACGCCATCGACGAGCGCCGCAACATCCCGCTCAACCGCGTGATCTTCGCGCTGGGCATCCGTCATGTTGGCGAAAGTGCCGCCAATATGTTTGCCACCCATTACGGATCATGGGCCGCGTTCAAGGCCGCTGTGATTGGCGCGGCCCCGCAAGAAGGTGAGGTGTGGGACGAGCTTAACGCGATCGACGGGGTCGGCGCGGTCATGGCCACGTCACTGGTGCAGGCCTTCGCGCAAGAGGTCGAGCGCGCCTCAATCGACCGGTTGGTCGCAGAGCTGGACATCGAAGATGTTGCAGCACCGGATACCTCCGGCAGCCCCGTGGCGGGCAAGGTCGTTGTTTTCACGGGGACGCTGGAAAAGATGACCCGCGCCGAAGCCAAATCGCGCGCGGAGGCTTTGGGGGCCAAGGTTTCGGGCAGTGTCTCGGCCAAGACGGATTTGGTTGTGGCGGGGCCGGGCGCGGGGTCCAAGGCCAAGAAGGCAGAAAGCCTCGGCGTCGAGATGATCGACGAGGATGGCTGGCTCGATCTGATCGGAGACGCCTGAGGCGATGGCGGGACGCCCCGATATCTTGTTTCCGCTTTTTGCGGATTTGACCCAGCTCGATGGGATCGGGCCGAAACTGGCCAAAAATTTCGCGCAGATGCATGTCGAAAAGCCCCGCGATTTGATCTTCACCTTGCCCGGCTCCGGCATTGATCGCGCCCGCATTCCCAGCATTCGCGATGCCATTTTGCCTGCCACTGTGACCGTCGAAGTCGAGATCGGCATGCATGTGCCTGCGCGCGCGAAGGGGCGTCCGTATCATGTGCATGTCCATGATGAGAAAACCGAATTTCGGTTGGTGTTCTTCCATGCCCATGGCGACTATTTGCAAAAGCAACTGCCAACGGGCCAGCGCCGGATCATCTCGGGCCGGGTGGAGCTGTTCGACAATATGGCGCAGATGGTGCATCCCGATCATATGTTGCCGCTTGAGCGCGCAGATGAAATCCCGAGCTTCGAGCCGGTTTACCCGTTGACCCATGGCATCACTCAGAAGGTGATCTACAAGGCCGCAGCCTCGGCGCTGGATCGATTGCCGGAGCTAGAAGAATGGATCGATCCGGGGCAAAAGGCCAAGGAAGGCTGGCCCGATTGGAAGGCGGCAGTTGAGGCCGCGCATAGGCCGGAGGCGCTCAAAGACCTCTCACCTATGACGGTGGCGCGCACCCGTTTGGCCTATGACGAGTTCTTCGCGCATCAATTGACGCTTGCACTGGCACGCCAGACGGTGCGCGCCAAGAAGGGCCTGCCGAGCGTTGCGACGGGGGCATTGCAATCGAAGGTTCTGTCCGCGCTGCCCTATAAGCCCACCGGCGCGCAATCGCGTGCGATCTCGGAGATTGCGGAGGATATGGCCACCCCCTTGCGGATGAGCCGCTTGCTGCAGGGGGATGTTGGCGCGGGCAAAACGCTGGTGGCGTTCATGGCGCTTTTGACGGCTGTCGAGGCGGGCGGGCAGGGCGTGATGATGGCACCCACGGAAATTCTGGCGCGCCAGCATCTCGAAAGCCTGCAACCTTTGGCGGAAGATGCGGGCATCGTGCTGGAGCTTCTGACAGGCCGCGATAAAGGCGTTGAACGGCGCGATAAGCTTGCAGCGCTTGCTAAGGGCGACATTCATGTGCTCGTCGGCACGCATGCAGTGTTCCAAAAGGACGTCGAATTCCACGATCTGCGCCTCTCGGTGATCGATGAGCAGCACCGTTTCGGCGTGAACCAACGCCTGGAACTCGGCGCAAAAGGCCGCGCCGTCGACGTGCTGGTGATGACGGCCACGCCAATCCCGCGCAGTCTGGCGCTGGCGCAATATGGCGATATGGACGTCTCTGTGCTCGATGAAAAACCGCCCGGACGCAAGCCAATTACGACGGCGGCTGTCTCGACCGGTCGCATGGATGAGGTCGTCGCAAAATTGCGCGGAGCCATTGAAGAAGGACGCCAAGCCTATTGGGTCTGCCCGCTCGTCGAGGAAAGCGAGCTCAGCGATAAAACAGCCGCCGAGGATCGGTTCAAACGCTTGCGCGCGGTTTTGGGCGAAGGCGTCGTGGGGCTGGTTCATGGCCAGATGCCTGCCGCCGAGAAAGACGCCGCGATGGAGAAATTCGTGGCAGGCGAGACCTCCGTTCTGGTGGCCACAACGGTGATCGAAGTGGGCGTCAACGTGCCCAATGCGACGATCATGGTGATCGAGCGCGCCGAAGGGTTCGGGCTGTCGCAATTGCACCAATTGCGCGGTCGTGTCGGGCGCGGGGCGGCGGCCTCGACATGTTTGCTGCTGTTTCAAGACCCGCTGTCGGAAACCGCAAAACGGCGTCTCAAGATCATGCGCGAGACCGAAGACGGGTTTCGCATTTCCGAGGAAGATCTGGCGATGCGGGGCGCGGGTGATCTGATCGGGACGGCGCAAAGCGGTCTGCCGCGCTTTAGAATCGCCGATATGGAAAGCCAGACGGCCTTGATGGAAATCGCCCAAAGTGACGCGCGAAAGCTGCTGGCCGAGGATCCGGCGCTGGAAAAGCCGCGCGGGCAGGCGGCGCGTGTTCTGCTTTGGCTGATGGAACAGGATAAAGCAATTCGTTTAATTTCAATCGGTTAGCGAAATTCAATCCATTTTGTTCACAAATGTTCGCAAAAAGTTCTTTACTGAGCTTGGTTAATGTGAGAACAAAGTGACAACAAAAAGAACACCAACAGTTGAGGCCTTCAAATGGCAAATGACCTTCGTAATATCCTCGCCCGTTCTCCGATGACGCTGATGTATGATGCCGCGGGCATCGCCGCGATCGGCGTGATTATGGGCTTTGCGCTCTACCTGCCGAACTTCTTCTAATTTTCGAAATGCCTGCTGTCTGATCAAAGAGATCTGGTGATTTTCCTGTCCTGTTTATCACCAACCGGACGCCGCCTTTTCCCCAAGTAGACCGGTTCTGCCTCATCCACCGGTTTGGCGTCTCCCTCTTCCGACAAGCTGACTGCCCGCCGTCCGAGCTGCTACTCGGACGGCGGATTTTTTTGTGGGTTTTTTTTACGCGCAGGCGGATTTCTGAGCCTCGGTAATGGCTTCCGACGTGGCATCAAGCGCCAGCATGATCGAGGCATGGCGGTTCTTGAAATCTTTTGCGGGCAGCAGAACTTTCAGCCCGTCAAAAGGCGCATCAGGGGCAGGGCCGTCGGATTTAAGCATGGCTTTGAGCTGGTCGCGCGCGGTCTCAACCTCGGCCAAGCTGCGCCCGATGATCTGAGACGCAACAACCGAGGCCGCAGCCTGACCCAATGCACAGGCTTTGACGTCTTGGCCAAACTCTGCAATCCGCCCATCGCGCAAGCAGACATCCACGGTGACAGTCGATCCACAAAGCGGCGAGCGCTTCTTGACGCTGGCTTCAGCGCTCTCCAGCCTGTCGGTCAGCGGAATATCCGCCGCCAGCGCCAATATCTGGCCGCTATAGAGTTTGATCAGATCAGTGTTGTCGCTCATCGAACAGGCGCTTTCAATTTCGTGGTAACGCATAGATAAAGCGCCCAGAGCCAATTGCAAAAGAGAAAACCGATGCGCTTTGACCCTGAGACACTGAAATTTGATGCCGCTGGTCTGCTGCCGGTGATCGCGCAGCAAGAGGGCACGGGCGAGGTTTTGATGCTGGCTTGGATGAATGCACAGGCTGTCGCCAAGACTTTAGAGACCCGCAAAGTCACATATTGGTCGCGGTCGCGACAGGCTTTTTGGGTGAAGGGCGAGACGTCGGGCCACACCCAAGAGCTCGTCGATCTGCGCGTCGATTGCGACCGTGACTGCTTGCTGGCTATCGTGCGTCAAACCGGCCCTGCCTGCCACACCAACCGACGCAGCTGTTTCTACACCTCGGTCACTGACGGCCTCGAGGTCGAGCTGATGACACCCGAGACTTAAAGCCCGACCAGCTTGCGAATATCATCGGGGCTCAGCCCATCGTCGCGATATTTCGAGATCGCCCGCGCATCGTCGCGCTTTGCCAGACGCTTGCCGCTATCGTCGCGGATCAGCTTGTGGTGGTGATAAACCGGCACAGGCAGCCCCAAGAGCCGCTGCAAAATCACGTGAATTTTCGTGGCTTCAAACAAGTCCTGCCCGCGGACCACATGGGTAATGCCTTGGGCCGCATCATCCAAGACGACCGACAGATGATACGACGTGCCCATATCGCGCCGCGACAGCACGATGTCGCCAATGCGCTCAATCGCCTCTGAAGGTTCAAAGCGGATCAGCCCGGTCTCGCCATTTGGGCCGGTGCCGATCTCCTGAAATTGGAACGGACCGCCCCCGCAGGCGCGATCCATCGCCAGCCGTAACGCGCCGTCTTTTGGGAAGGATCGCCCATCACCAGAGAGAGCTTTGCGACAGGTGCCAGGATAGATCGGCCCATCGGGTCCAATGGCGTGATCCCCTTCCTGAGGTGCCGCCAACGCATCCGCAATATCGCGCCGCGTGCAAGTGCAGTGAAACAGGTGATCTTGATCCCACAGCTTGCTCAGAGCGGCCTCGTAGACATCCAACCGCTCCGATTGTCGCATTACCGGCTCAGCCCAGTGCAAGCCCAGCCAATTCAGATCGTCATAGATTTGATCTTCCCACTGAGGCCGCGCGCGCGAGCGGTCAATATCCTCGATCCGCAGCAGACATTCGCCGTTTTCAGCAAAGGCCAAATCCTGCGCCAGCAGCGCAGAATAGGCATGTCCAAGATGCAATGGTCCCGTCGGGCTCGGCGCGAAGCGAGTGCGAAATGTCACGTCTTCTCAAATAGATAGATCATGCTCTTTAACCCAATGCCGGGCAGATGGGTGCCGTAATCCTCAGCTCGCACAATGTGACCCGCCTCTTTCAGCCGCACGATCCCCGCCGGGTAGTCCGGATCCGCCAAAGCATGATCATTCAGCGACAAGCCGAACAGACCG
This sequence comes from uncultured Rhodobacterales bacterium, assembly GCA_964497775.1. Lineage (GTDB taxonomy): Bacteria > Pseudomonadota > Alphaproteobacteria > Rhodobacterales > Rhodobacteraceae > Litoreibacter. Next base: position 4,325 of record CAZCEW010000088.1, on the reverse strand, counting down.
CCTTTTGGCAAATACCCGATCAACTCATCCATCAGCGAGGCAGGCCCGGCCCCCGTAGAGATCACGCCCACCGCCATAATCACCTGATAGGCATCTTGCGCAATCGGCAACGGCTTCGACAGGTCCAGCTCGATCAGATCGCGGTAGACATCCTTTTCGCGGCACTGCGCCAGCATGCCCGAGGATGGGTCCATACCGTCAATCGTCGAAAAACCCTCTGCCGCAAAAGCCACCCCAGACAGGCCCGTTCCGCAGCCGTAATCCAGCACCGGCGTGTCGAGACCCACTTGCGCAGCCCTGAGCGCGCGCGCCAGTCGGGCGGGTGTGGCGTAACCATTCTCGCCCACCTCGTCCTCATAGCTGTCGGACCATTCGTCATAAAGCTCCCGCATCGCATCGGCGCCGCTGGTCGCATAGGTTCTATCAAGAAATTTTTTGCTCATAACCCAGAGCCTGCCAAATCAATCAGGCCGCGTCCAGTCGCGCGCGATCAAGCCATTGCGACCAAGCGTGTTTGGCGCGGTCGGTGTACATCTTATATCGGGTTGCGCGATTCTTGCGCCCCGTTTTGGCGTCGACCACCAAAGGAAAGAGCCCGAAATTGACGTTCATCGGCTGAAACGTCTTCGCCTCGGCGCCACCAGTGATGTGATTGATCAGCGCGCCCATCGCGGTCTCTAGCGGAGGTGTCTCGACCGTCTGGCCCAGAATTTCCGCCGCCGCCATGCGCCCTGCCAAAAGCCCCATAGCGGCACTTTCAACATAGCCTTCAACGCCGGTGATCTGCCCCGCAAAGCGCAAATTCGGCTTTGATTTCAAGCGCATCTGATCGTCGAGAAGCGTAGGCGAGTTGATAAACGTATTGCGGTGAATACCGCCCAATCGCGCAAACTCGGCCTCTTCCAGCCCGGGGATCATGCGCAGCACATCCTTTTGCGCGCCGTATTTCATCTTGGTTTGAAAGCCCACAATATTGAACAAAGTCCCCAATGCGTTGTCGCGCCGCAGCTGAACGACGGCATGCGCTTTGACATCGGGCGCATGCGGATTGGTCAGCCCCACAGGCTTCATCGGCCCAAAGCGCAAAGTCTCGCGGCCCCGCTCAGCCATCACCTCAATCGGCAGACAGCCGTCAAAATATTTTGCTGTCTCGCCGGGTTTGAATTCTGTCTTCTCAGAGGCCAGTAGCGCGTCGATAAAAGCCTCATAGGTCGGCTGATCCATCGGACAGTTCAAATAGGCCGTGCGGTCTTCTTCGGTCTCGCCCTTATCATAGCGCGATTGAAACCACGCCTTTTCCATATTGATCGTATCAAAATAGATGATCGGCGCGATCGCATCGAAAAACGCCAGCGCGTCTTGGCCTGTCTCAGCGGCAATGGCCTCGGCCAAACGGCCGGATGTCAAAGGACCCGTCGCAATAATCCACGAGCCTTCATCCGGCAAGTCTGTGATCTCCTCATAAGACACGGAGATATTGGGATGCGCTTTCAGCTTTTGCGTGACCGAGGCCGCAAACGGATCGCGATCCACGGCCAAAGCGCCACCCGCGGGCAAAGCATGCAGGTCCGCCATTTCCATGATGATCCCACCGGCCTGACGCATCTCCCAATGCAAAAGCCCGACCGCGTTTTGCTCATCATCATCGGATCGAAACGAATTCGAACACACCATTTCTGCCAAATCGCCGGTGCGATGCGCGAAGGTTTCGACCTTGGGGCGCATCTCATGGATCGTGACGGCCACACCCATATTGGCCGCCTGCCACGCGGCTTCCGATCCGGCCATGCCGCCGCCGATAATGTTCAATTTCTCGCTCATGCCATCCCAATAGTGCAGCACGCGGGCCTGGGAAAGCCCGCATCTGTTTCATCCTGGCACAAAAACCTTGGGGGGCGAGCAGCGCGAGCGGGGCAAAGCCCCTCTACGCCTGCATCTTATTGCTCGGCCTCAACAGCCTCGCCGGGAGCGTCGTCACCCCCGTCCTCTTCGCCCTGATCGGCAATCCGCGCCACCGACACGACGGTCTCGCCTTTGCCCGTATCGAACACTTTCACACCCCCTGCGGAGCGCGAGCGGAAGGAGATGCCTTCGACCGGACAGCGGATCGACTGACCCGTCGAGGTTGCAAGCATGACCTGATCATCCATCTCAACAGGGAAGGAGGCCACGATTGCACCGGCGCGCATTGCTTTGTCCATCGCGATCACGCCCATCCCGCCGCGACCGCGCACAGGATAGTCATGCGAGGATGATATCTTGCCGGAGCCTTGCTCGGATATCGTCAGGATCAAATCCTCGGAGGCCGACATTTCCGCGTAGCGCTCGGGGCTCAATTGACCCTCTGCCACGGCCTCTTCTTCATCATCGCCCTCATCATCAGGGGCACCCGCCATAAGGCGGCGCTGCTTGAGATAGGCGGCGCGTTCTGCCGGATCGGCTTCAAAATGGCGAATGACCGACATAGAGACGACTTTCTGGCCGTCTTGCAATTTGATCCCGCGCACACCTGTAGAATTGCGACCCGCGAACACCCGCACATCTGTGCTCGGGAAGCGAATGGCGCGGCCGGAATTGGTGATCAGCATCACGTCATCTTCCTCAGAACAGATCCGCGCATTTACCAACTCGACGCCTTCGGGCAGCTTCATCGCGATCTTGCCGTTACGCATGACATTGGTGAAATCCGACAGCGCATTTCGGCGCACATCGCCTTGGGTTGTGGCAAAGACAATTTGCAAATCGCCCCAATCTTCTTCGTCTCGGTCCACGGGCATAATGGCTGCAATCGAGACACCCGTCGGGATCGGCAGGATGTTGACGATCGCCTTGCCTTTGGCGGTGCGCCCGCCTTGCGGCAATTGCCACGTTTTCAGTTTGTAGACCATGCCGTCGGTGGTGAAGAACAAAAGCTGCGTATGGGTGTTGGCGACAAACAGCGTCGTGACGATGTCGTCATCCTTGGTGGCCATGCCAGACAGACCTTTGCCGCCGCGACGCTGCGCGCGGAAATCGGCCAGCGGCGTGCGCTTGGCCCAGCCGGTTTGCGTGATGGTGACGACCATATCTTCTTTCTCGATCAGGTCTTCATCTTCCATATCACCCGACCAGTCGACGATCTCGGTGCGGCGCGGCACCGCAAACATCTCGCGAACGTCTTTGAGCTCATTGGCGATGATCTCCATGATCCGCTCGCGAGAGCGCAGAATGGCGAGGTATTCAGTAATCTTGCCTGCGAGCTCTTCCAGCTCATCTGTGACTTCTTTGACGCCAATCTGTGTCAGACGTTGCAAGCGCAATTCCAAGATCGCGCGGGCTTGGGTCTCCGACAGATGATAGGTGCCATCTTCATTGACGGTATGGGTCGGATCATCGATCAGCTTGATATAGTCTGCAATGTCTTGCGCGGGCCAGGCGCGGGTCATCAACCGCTCGCGCGCTTCCGCCGCATCAGCTGAGGACCGGATGGTTGCGACCACCTCGTCGATATTTGTAACCGCCACGGCCAAACCACATAAGATATGGCTGCGCTCGCGCGCTTTGCGCAGCTCGAACGCGGTGCGGCGCGCGACAACCTCTTCGCGGAAGGCCACGAAATTCGTCAAGAATGTGCGCAGGGTCAGCTGTTCGGGCTTGCCGCCATTGAGCGCCAGCATGTTGCACGCAAAAGACGTCTGCATCGGCGTGAAGCGGAACAATTGGTTCAGCACAACCTCTGCCGTGGCATCGCGCTTCAGCTCAACCACAACGCGCACACCGACGCGGTCGCTCTCGTCTTGGACGTGGGCAATGCCTTCGATCTTCTTGTCGCGCGCGGCCTCGGCGATGCGCTCGATCATCGTGGCTTTGTTGACCTGATAAGGGATCTCGGTGATCACAATCGCCCAGCGGTCTTTGCGGATTTCTTCGGTATGCGTTTTGGAGCGCACAATGACCGAGCCGCGCCCTTCGACGTAAGCCTTGCGCGCGCCGGTGCGGCCCAAAATAATCCCGCCTGTCGGGAAATCCGGGGCGGGGACGTATTCCATCAGGTCTTCGGGGTCCATCTCCGGCCGCTCGATCAGAGCCAGCGTGGCGTCGATGACCTCGCCCAGATTGTGCGGCGGAATATTCGTGGCCATACCGACCGCGATACCGCCAGCGCCATTGACCAGCATATTCGGGAAGCGCGCAGGCAGCACGGAAGGTTCGCGGTCCTTGCCGTCGTAATTGTCTTGAAAATCGACTGTGTCTTTTTCGATATCTGCCAGCAGCGAGGCGGCAGGTTTGTCCATGCGCACTTCGGTGTAGCGCATCGCGGCGGGGTTATCGCCATCCATCGAGCC
>CAZCEW010000087.1:0-11169 GCA_964497775.1 uncultured Rhodobacterales bacterium | reverse complement strand
AATTTCTTCACGGTGCGGGATTTGTTGGAGGATGGGATCGGAGGCATGACAATTCGTTTAGCCATGCTATCGACGCATTACCGGAAGCCGATGGATTGGACCGAAACGCGTCGCCGGGAGGCTGATAAAGCCTTGATGAGTTGGCGGAGTTTGCTGGAAGGCGTTATGCCTTCGAAGCCCGATGCCGAAGTGCTATTATCGGTGGGTGATGATCTGAATACACCTCTAGCCATTGCGAGGCTGCATGCGTTGACTAAATCCAACGACTTGCCTGTTTTGGCAGCGTCGTTGGATTTCTTGGGACTTAACCCTTTTGCCACAGGGCGCGTGCAGAGCGTGGATTTAACAGACTACGGGATTAAACTCCATAAAGTGCGCACGCTTGCCATGGACACGAAAGACTTCTCCGAATTGGACCGGCTCAAAGAGATGCTCACCAACGCAGGAGCTAAAGTACAGATGTCAAAGACCGAGGTCGAAGTTACGCCAACCCCCGATTTTGACCCCGCAAAGCTCGAGGCCTTGAAATGATAGCGCTCCAAATCTCAAGCCCCAGCGCCCGGTCCGAGGGGGGGCGTGTAGCGCCCGCCCGTGGGGGCGGATCGGGCGCTGTTCGATGCTATGCATCGAACGGGGGATCCTCATGACCGACCGCCTCTACCTCTTCGACACAACGCTCCGCGACGGACAGCAAACCCAAGGCGTGCAGTTCTCGACGTCGGAGAAAATTCGCGTGGCGGAGATGCTCGACGCGCTTGGGCTCGACTATATCGAAGGCGGCTGGCCCGGGGCGAACCCGACCGATAGCGACTTCTTCGCAGCCAGCCCCAAAACTCGCGCCACGATGACGGCCTTTGGGATGACGAAGCGCGCAGGGCGCTCGGCAGAGAATGACGATGTTCTGGCCGCCGTGATGAACGCGAACACCAAGGCGATTTGTCTCGTCGGCAAGACGCATGATTTCCATGTCGAGACGGCGCTTGGCATCTCGCTGGATGAAAACCTCGACAATATCGCCCAAAGCTTCGCGCATATCGTGGGCAGCGACCGCGAGGCGATGTTTGACGCAGAGCATTTCTTCGACGGCTATAAATCCAACCCCGACTATGCGCTCAAGGCGCTGCATGCCGCTTTTGACGCGGGCACGCGCTGGATTGTGCTATGCGACACGAATGGCGGTACGCTGCCTCATGAGATCGCGACGATCACAAAGGCGGTGATCGCCAGTGGCATCCCGGGCGCGCGTCTTGGCATCCACACGCATAATGACACGGGCAATGCGGTCGCCAACACTCTGGCCGCCATTGACGCAGGCGCGCGCCATATTCAAGGCACGCTGAACGGTCTGGGCGAGCGGTGTGGTAATGCCAACCTAACCACGCTGATCCCGACGCTATTGCTCAAAGAGCCCTATGCCAGCCAATACGAGACGGGCGTGAGCCAAGATGCGTTGGCTGATCTGACGCGGGCCAGCAACCTGCTCGATGACATCCTTAACCGTGTGCCCAACAAGACAGCGCCTTATGTTGGCGCGTCGGCCTTCGCTCATAAAGCGGGGCTGCATGCGAGTGCCATCGCCAAGGACCCGACAACCTACGAGCATATTGATCCAAGTGTTGTGGGCAATGCGCGTATCATCCCAATGTCGAACCAAGCGGGGCAATCCAACTTGCGCAAACGGCTGGCTGATGCGGGCCTAAAGGACATTGATGCCAAGGCTTTGCCCGCCATTCTTGACGAGATCAAGCGGCGCGAGGATCAAGGCTATTCCTATGACACGGCGCAAGCGAGTTTCGAGCTGCTTGCGCGCAAGGCCATCGGTGCGCTGCCTGCGTTTTTCGATGTGAAGCGCTACAAGGTCACGGTTGAGCGGCGCAAAAACAAATACAACAAAATGGTCAGCCTGTCTGAGGCCGTCGTGGTCGTGAAAATCGGCAAAGACAAAATGCTCAGCGTGTCGGAATCGATGGATGAGACGGGCTCTGATCGCGGGCCGGTCAATGCGCTTGCGAAAGCACTGGCCAAGGATTTGGGGCCCTATCAAGGGGCAATTGACGATATGCGGCTGGTTGATTTCAAAGTGCGCATCACCGATGGCGGCACCGAGGCCGTGACCCGCGTCATCATCGACAGCGCAGACAGCGCGGGGCGGCGCTGGTCGACTGTGGGCGTGTCTCCCAACATTGTGGATGCGTCATTTGAGGCTTTGCTGGACGCGATCAATTGGAAGCTGATCCAAGAGGGCGCGAAAGCATGAGGGCGTTTTGGGTGCTCCATAGCGACTTGCCGCGTGAAGGGCCGGGCGAGGCGGCGGATATTGAATGGCTGTCGCAGCAGATCAATATCCCAAGTGACGCCCGCATTTGCGATGTCGCTTGTGGGCCGGGGGCTGATATCGCGGCGTTGCGCGGCTTGGGCGCGCAAGCCGATGTGACAGCAATTGACGGGCAAGAGAGCTTTATCGCGGCCGCGAAGTCCGCCAATGCGCCGCTTACGAATATCACTTACCAGACAGGCGACATGAGCGAATTGTCTGGCCCTTACGATCTGATCTGGTGCGCAGGTGCGGTCTATTTCTTAGGCATCGAAAAGGCACTCTCCACATGGCGCAGCGCATTAAGCCCGTCGGGCCGCATCGCGTTCTCAGAGCCTTGCTATTTCACCGACACACCCTCCAAGGGCGCGCAAGCGTTCTGGGAAGGCGAAGGTGCCATCACAAATGAGGCCGGTATCAAAGCGCGCATCGAGGCCGCGGGATATGAGCTGATCGCCACACGAAAGCTCTCTGACGCGGCGTGGGAAAACTACTACACCCCAATGGAGGCGCGGATCGAAAAACTGCGCCCCGACGCGGATGCCGACCTGCACACAACCCTTGATGAAGGTCTGGCCGAGATCGCAGGCTGGCGCGCGCATCGCGCAGAAACGGGCTATCTTCTTTGCGTCGTCAAACCTGCATGAGCGCGAGATGAGCATCGATGCCTGCGCCGAGTTGGTCGAACGCGCCGATCGTGACAGGTTTCTATCCGTCATGGCACTGCGACCTGAGCAGCGCGATCCGCTATTTGTGCTTTACGCGTTCAACATCGAAGTCAGCCGCGCGCCTTGGGTCACGCAAGAGCCGATGATCGCCGAGATGCGCTTGCAATGGTGGCGTGATGTAATCGAGGAAATCGCGGAAGGTCACGAGGTCAGACGCCACGAGGTTGCGACGCCTTTGGCTGAAATGGTGAGGCGCTACAACCTCGACACGTCTCGCCTTGATCGCATGGTCATCGCGCGCCGCCATGACATCTACCGCGATCCTTTCGAAAACCTCTCTGAGCTTTGGTCCTATCTCGACGACGCGACAGGCGGGTTGATGATCGTTGCTGGCCAAGTTTTTGGCCTGTCGCGCGAGGAGGATGAAACGCTCACAGGTCTGCACGCGTTTGCGCGCGCAGATGCCGTCGCGCGCTACATCGGAGCGCTTGGCAAGCTGGAAGAGGGCGGGCGCAGCGCTCTGCCATTGGGGGTGGAAACAGAAGCCGCCTTGGCCAAGGAGGGCCTGACAGCCCTCGCCATGGCGCGGAATTTGGGCATTGAGAAACCCTTACGCCCCGCCACTTGGGCCGGTTGGTGGGTGGAGGACTTCCTAGCGAGACGCGTCAAAGGTAAGCCCGCAGCATCTCAGTTTAAGCGTAAACTGTCCTTGCTGCTCAAGTCGAGCTTCAAGACGTTCTAGGCCGCCTCACGCGGGCGCAATGCCAGCCAAATCAGCGCGCCACCTGCGAGCGTCAAGAACGGCACCATCGCGATATTGACCGCCGTCCAGCCCTCAATCGGCGTGCCGCCGGAGCAATTCATCAAACCGCCAGAGGCCAGCGAGGCCATCGTCACGCAACCAAAGACAATCGTGTCATTCATGCCTTGCACCACGCCGCGCTCTGCCGTGCTGTGCGAAGAGGCAAGCATCGTGGTCGCACCGATAAAGCCGAAATTCCAGCCAAGGCCCAAAAGGATCAAGGCCACGAAGAAATGCTCCAACGTCACGCCCATCAAAGCCACAATGCCTGCGCACCCAAGGATCGCCAGTCCGGTTGCCACGATCTTTTCGACCCCGAAGCGCACGATCAGATGGCCGGTGAAGAAAGACGGAATGAACATCGCCAAGACATGCGCCGAGACGACATCGTTGGCGTTGCCTTGTGTGAAGCCACAGCCCATCACAGCCAAGGGCGTCGAGGTCATCACGAGGTTCATCAGTGAATAAGACACCATCGCGCAGATCACGGCGACAGCCACGCGCGGGGTACGGAGCAGTTGCAACTTGGACCGCACCGCCTCGCTGGCTTGTCCCGCAACGCGCGCAACGGGCTTGGGAAGATCGAGCGCGAAGAACAAGAACAGCCCCACCAGATTGAGCACGATGATTGCGATATAGCTGCCCAAGAAAGGCACAATCGTCGCGTCATACATGATCTTATTGAGCTGCGGCCCAATGATCGCCGACATCAATCCGCCCGCCATCACGTATGAAATCGCCTTGGGGCGGAATGTCTCGGACGCGCCATCGGCGGCGGCGAAGCGGTAAAAGCCTTGCGCTGACATATAGATACCGGACAGATAACTGCCCAACAGTAAGATCAGGAACGAGCCCATATAGAGCCCAATCCCCGCCACGGCAGCCCCCAACGCGCCGCCCAATGCGCCGATGATAAAGCCGGTGCGACGCCCGCGCTTTTGCATCAAAGGGCTGATCCAAGGTGCGGTCGTCATCGAGCCGAACACGATCATCGAAATAGGCAAGGTCGCAAGGCAGGGGTTCGGGGTCAGCGCATTGCCGACCAAACCGCCCACGACAAACAGCATCGGCATTTGACTGCCCAAAACGGCTTGCGCCGCCACCAGCACCGCAACATTACGCCGCGCGCGGGCTTGGTCTTGTTCCGGTGTGGCGCTGATATCTGTCATAGCTCTTGCGCTACCGCGAAACCCCGCGACGGGCAAGGGGATGTCACGGGACGACGCGATCAATAATATGCGCAAACGAGCCGCAAACTCGTCCGCGCCGCAACCCCATATCCGGCAAACTGGTTCCTTCGGCGTCGCTTGCCTGAAACAGTGGCGGGCCATCTGCCTTCAATGTGGTGGCGTAATGAAATTCATGGCCCTTAAATTTGCCTCGATGCGGCCCGTGCTCGGCTTCCAGATTGCGGTATCCCAGATGCAGCTTGCGCGTGGCAAATGATGTCTCTAGCGGAAGTAGCCCTGCCATCTTGTGCTGCGTGCCATCCGCGTCCGTCAAGGTCTCTCCTAGCACCATGTAGCCGCCGCATTCCCCATAAATATCTGTGTGTTCTGAGGCTTTCTTTAGGCTGTCGATGAAATTGGAATTAGACGCAATCTGACCAGCGTAAAGCTCCGGATAACCGCCGGGCAGAAAGATCAAGTCAGCCTTCGGGACGGGTTCATTTCGCAACGGCGAGAAGGGTTTTATCTGCCAGCCATCCATAATCAGATCGTAGAATTGATGGGCATAGGCAAAATCAAAAGCCTTGTCGCTCGCGATGGCAATCACCTTGTCTGGCTCCGGCGCGAATGGGTCATCGTCGTTTGGTAATGGCAGATCGCCTGCCAAATCCGAGATCGTTTGCAAATCAAGGGCCGAGGCGACCGCTTGTGCTGCGGTGTCGAGAAAGGTCTCTAGATCCGCGCGCTCGCTGGCCTGAACCAGTCCAAGATGGCGAGACGGCAGCGCCAGCGTCGGATCGCGGTGCAGCGCACCCAAGACGGGCAGGCCGAGGGGTTCAAGCGCTTTGCGCAACATCCGCTCATGACGTTCGGAGCCCACTTTGTTTAAAATTACTCCGGCGACACGCACAGTCGGGTCATGGCGCGCAAAGCCTGCGACCAAGGCCGCGATAGATTGCGCGGTTTTCGATGCATCAACCACCAAGATCACTGGAAGGTTCAAAATCCGCGCCAGATCAGCGACAGAGCCCTTGCCATCAGGCGGCGCGCCGTCAAATAACCCCATCGCGCCTTCGATAATCCCTAAGCCCGGCAGGCGAACCAGCGAGGATATCCGCTCCGGCGTCATCGCCCATGCGTCGAGATTATAGCAACTGACGGCGCCGCTGGCGGCTTGGTGGAATTTTACGTCGATATAGTCAGGGCCGGATTTCGCGCCCCAAACCTGCACGGCGCGTTGGTGATAGGCGCGCAAAAGCCCCAAAGTGATCGTGGTCTTCCCACTGCCAGAGGACGGAGCCGCAATGATCACACCGCGCCCCGGCGCAGCTGTCATGCGCTTTCTGCCGGACGGCCTCGGCCCAGCGGATCAAGATCACGTGGCGCGGCGCCTGCGGCTTGGCCCTGCCAGTCCAGAACCTGTCGCATCAGCACCGATTGCCCGACGCAAATGATCGCCGGAGGTGTGAGCCCTGCCTTGGCAATATCCGCTTCGATCGTGCCCAGCGTGGTTTCCAGTACCTCTTGCGCCGCGGTCGTTGCGGTTGTCACCACACCCACAGGCTCGGATGCGGGTCGTCCGGCGGCGATCAGTTCGCCCGCAATCCGCGCAATATGTTTCATGCCCATATAGATCACGATCACCTGCGAACCCTTTGATATTGCTTTCCAATTCAAAGATGAAGGCGTGTTTCCGGATTGATCATGGCCTGTCACAAAGGTGACCGACTGGTTAACATCGCGATGCGTCACAGGGATGCCCGCATAGGCCAGCCCGCCGATCCCCGCGGAAATGCCGGGGATGATCCGGATGGGCACGCCATGCTGCACAAGCGTCTGCGCTTCTTCTCCGCCTCGCCCGAACACAAACGGATCGCCGCCCTTCAAGCGCAGCACCTTCTTGCCCGCGCGCGCCAGATCGACGAGGCGCAAAGATATATCGCGCTGTTTCGCAGAAGGCTTGCCACCGCGTTTTCCGGCATAGATATGCTCTGCCTTGGGGGCCCAGTCCAAAATCGCCGTCTGCACCAGCGCGTCGTAAATCACCACATCGGCCTGCCGCAGAGCATTCAAAGCGTGCAGCGTGAGCAGCCCCGGATCGCCCGGGCCCGCACCGCACAGCCACACCCAACCGGGCTGCATTTCGGGCCATGGGCCGTCAGGTAAGATCAGTGACTCGTTCATATCGCCACTATGACCGCTATCTGGAGGGGGGAAAAGCCGAACTGCGACGCGCAATCGATCATTGGCGGCGCTGAGACGCAGCCCTATAGTCGCGCCATGAGTGAGACTGACCCATCCAAACTGCGTCGAGGCTGGACCACAGGTGCCTGTGCTACCGCCGCCGTCAAGGCAGCGCTCGATGGGTTTTGGGGACAGGGCGTGCCGCAATCTGTGACGATCACCTTGCCCAAAGGCGAGACGCCTGAATTTGGAATTTACCAATCAGATCAGGGGTCTGACTGGGTTGAGGTCGGCATCGAAAAGGATGCAGGCGATGATCCAGACGTCACCCATGGCGCTGTGATCATCGCGCGTGTGGCGCGGTCCAAAGGTGGGGTCGTGTTCAAAGCCGGAGAGGGCGTCGGCATGATCACCAAACCCGGTCTGCCCATTGCGGTGGGCGAGGCCGCGATCAACCCTGTCCCGCGCGAAATGATGACCCAAACCGTGACCGAGCAAGCCCAGCGATACGCTCAAGCCCCTGATATCGAAATCACCATTTCCGTGCCCGGCGGCAGAGAGCTTGCCAAGAAGACTTGGAACCCACGTTTGGGCATTGAGGGCGGGCTGTCGATCCTTGGCACAACTGGCATCGTGCGGCCGTTTTCATGTGCGGCTTGGATTGCCTCCATCCATCGCGGTATCGACGTCGCGCGTGCGGATGGGCTGGCGCATGTGGCGGGCTGCACAGGGTCTACCAGCGAGCGCGTTGTGCAGGATTTGTTCGATCTGCCCGATCACGCAATGCTCGATATGGGTGATTTTGCGGGGGGATTGCTGAAATATTTGCGCCGTCATCCGATTAAGCGGATCACGATAGGCGGCGGGATCGGTAAAATAACCAAACTGGCGCAAGGCGCGCGGGATTTGCATTCCAAACGCTCACAGGTTGATTTCGCGCTGTTGAACGCTTGGGCCGCAGATCAAGGCCTTGTGGATGTAGCTGATGCCAATACGGCGCTGGACGCGGTCGAGCGCGCGGGGCCGAAGCTCGCTGAAATCGTCGCGCGACACGCGGCGCAACATGTGGCTGAAATACTGGACGGCACCGAGATTGAAAGCGATATCGTTATTATCAACCGCGGCGGCACTATTTTGGCGCAGTCGGGCCCGTGAAGATCTTGCTCCTCTCGGGCACGGCGCAGGCGCGCGATCTGGCCTCTCGGCTCGTCGCGGCAGGCCATGATGTTACTGCTTCACTGGCCGGGGCCACGCGCGCGCCATTGGCACAAGGCTGCGAGACGCGCGTTGGCGGGTTCGGCGGAGATGCGGGCTTCAAAGACTATCTTGACCGCGAAGCGCCTGATCTTGTGATTGATGCCACACATCCGTTTGCGGCGCGCATAACCGAGCGCTCAGCGCGTCTTTGTCAGGCATGGGGCATAAATTACCTGTATTTGTTGCGTCCTGAATGGCGCCCCGAAGCCGATGACAATTGGTTTTTTATCACTAAGCCTAGCGAGGCACGCGCCCATATCAAGCGTAACGCGCGCGTGTTTCTTGCGACGGGGCGTCAAACTCTGGACGCTTTCGCGAACCTGTCTGATTGCTACCTAATCTGCCGCCAGATCGACCCGCCGGAAGGCCCGTTTCCGTTCGAGAACGGCGAGTTCCAAATTGGCAGGCCACCTTTTGCGATTGAGGATGAAATCGCCTTGTTCAAGCGTCTTAAGATTGACTGGCTGGTTGTGAAGAATGCAGGCGGGGATGCGTCGCGCTCGAAACTCGACGCGGCGCGGGCCGTGGGGCTTCCGGTCTTGATGATCAACAGGCCCGAACGCCCCGATGCGCCGATTGTCACCAATATCGAAGACGCCATGTCATGGGTGGACCAACTTGCGGATCATTGAAACAGACGCCTGCGTTTTGGAAGGCATGGCCTACCTGAGCAAGCTAGAGCCGCGATTTGCGGAGGCCTATGCGCAGACTGGTCCTCTGCCTTTGCGCCGCAAGCCTGACGGGTTTGCCGAATTGCTTAGCGCGATTGTCAGCCAGCAGGTCTCGGTCGCCTCGGCTGCGGCAATATGGGGTCGGATGGTTGAGGCGAATTTCGACCAGATAGGCGCGGTCGCACAGGCCTCAGAGGACGAATTGCGCGCCGTCGGGCTGTCACGCCAGAAAATTCGCTACGCATTGGCGCTATCGCAAGCTGGCATTGATTTTGACGCTTTGCGCGAAATGCCGACACGCGACGTCATCACCACATTGACTGCCGTGCCGGGCATCGGCCCTTGGACGGCGGAGATCTATGCGATGTTCTCGCTGGGACATGCCGATGTCTTCGCGCCGGGTGATCTGGCACTGCAAGAGGCCGCAAAGGCGCTGTTTGATTTGCCCCAGCGCCCGAAAGAGGCCGAGCTTAGGAAATTGGCAGAAAGTTGGTCGCCTTGGCAAAGCGTTGCGGCGCGTCTGCTTTGGGCCTACTACCGAATTGCGAAAAACCGGGAAGGGATCAGATGACACGGGCATTAGAGGGCGGGCGCAAGGCGTCCAAATCTGGCGAGGATACGTCGCTTGTCGTGTTTCTGCACGGCTATGGCGCGGATGGCAAAGACCTGCTGGGGCTGGCCGATCCGCTGTCAGAACATCTACCGGACACAGTGTTTGTCGCCCCCAACGCGCCAGAGCGCTGCATTGGCAATCCGATGGGCTATCAATGGTTCCCGATCCCGTGGATCGACAATTCCAGCGAGGAGGAATCGGAAGCCGGCATGATGCGCGCCGTCGATGATCTGAATGCCTATCTGGCGCAAACGATGGAAGAAGAAGGTGTGTCGGAGGCCGAAACCGTGATCATCGGGTTCTCGCAAGGCACGATGATGGCTTTGCATATCGCGCCGCGTCACAAGGATGAATATGCCGGAATTGTTGGCTTCTCAGGCCGCTTGCTGCGCCCGGAGCTATTGGCCGACGAGGCGATCTCGAAGCCGCCGATCTTGCTCATTCACGGTGACCAAGACGATGTCGTCCCCCCGATCTCAATGCCCGAGGCAGGTGAGGCGCTGACGCAGGCAGGTTTTCAAGTGTTCGGCCATGTCATGAAGGGCACAGGTCACGGCATTGCGCCTGACGGGCTCGGCGTGGCGCTCAGCTTTATCGGCCAGCAGTTCAATCTCGATCTGGGTTAGGCCCGCAAGTTTCGCGCCGCCGCATTGAGCAGCAAGACTGAATAGAGCTTGTGAAAGGGCATCAAGGCATGGACGAAAACTCCTATGCCCTTTGCCGTCTCGGAGGCCGTCACGACCGAGCCAAAGAGAAGTCGCGTTTGGTCATTGCCCATCGGCTCGACCTTGAACCATGACCGCGTCTTGGCGTGCATGTCACACATCAAAAGCTGGTCTGGCGCCCGCGCCTCGACAGTCCATGCGGCAAAATCATCACGCAATCCGTTCGCCACTTCTGCGGCTTGAGCGTCATCTGATGGCTTTTTGAGCGCAACTTTCAGAATAAATCCCTCCAGCTTGAAGAGCGGCGTCGTATAGAAGGCCGTGACAAATTCCGCGAACGTCACCTCACGCCCGATTTGGATGGCAAAGCAATCGGTATAGCTGGAGCCGTCCTGCGCATAGCTTTGGATCAATGCGTCCTGCGGCAAAGGGTAGGGGGCGGATTTGAACATCTGGCACCTCGCTCTCCCCGACACTATGCGCCCAACCCGCCCGCGCACCAGTGCGTCAATGTCGCAGCGCGCGCGACCTCAGATCAGCCGCATGTCATGCTCGACATGCCCGCCCAGATGTAGGGGTTGCCAGTCGGAAAAGACGATA
Organism: uncultured Rhodobacterales bacterium; assembly: GCA_964497775.1. Taxonomy (GTDB): domain Bacteria; phylum Pseudomonadota; class Alphaproteobacteria; order Rhodobacterales; family Rhodobacteraceae; genus Litoreibacter. Next base: position 226 of record CAZCEW010000087.1, on the reverse strand, counting down.
TATAGTTTCGACTATATGAGGGGCGGGGTTCCCCGCCTTGGTGTCAGCACTGACAGGTAAGGTCGGGAGAGTATTTTTTCATGGACGGCGAATTCCGGCACGATTTCGTGCGCGAACCGAGCAATCTGAGACATAACCCCGCCTTGGTCTTGAATGCAGATTATCGACCCCTTTCCTACTATCCGCTCTCGCTTTGGACGTGGCAGGAGGCGGTCAAAGCCGCGTT
>CAZCEW010000086.1:0-11171 GCA_964497775.1 uncultured Rhodobacterales bacterium | reverse complement strand
GAGGCCACGGGTGCTGATGCGGTGTCGCATGGCGCGACGGGCAAGGGCAATGATCAGGTCCGGTTTGAACTCAGCGCCTATGCATTGAACCCCGATATCAAAGTTATTGCACCTTGGCGCGAATGGGATTTGAGCTCGCGGACCAAGCTGCTGGAATTTGCCGAAGCCAACCAAATTCCGATTGCCAAAGACAAACGCGGCGAGGCGCCTTTTTCCGTCGATGCCAACCTCTTGCACACCTCGTCTGAGGGCAAAGTTCTGGAAGACCCGGCTGAGGAAGCGCCCGATTACGTCTATCAGCGCACGGTTCATCCCGAAGACGCGCCTGATACACCTGAGTTCATCGAGGTTGGCTTTGAGGCCGGTGACCCTGTGTCGATCAATGGCAAAGCGATGAGCCCGGCGACAATCCTGACTAAGCTTAACGAGCTCGGCGGCAAGCATGGCATCGGACGGCTCGACTTGGTGGAGGGGCGTTTTGTGGGCATGAAGTCGCGCGGCATCTACGAGACACCGGGCGGCACGATCATGCTGGAAGCCCATCGCGGGATTGAATCGATCACGCTTGATCGAGGGGCGGCGCATCTGAAAGACGAGCTGATGCCACGCTATGCAGAGCTGATTTATAACGGGTTCTGGTTCAGCCCGGAGCGCGACATGCTGCAAGCGGCAATTGATAAGAGCCAAGAACACGTGAACGGCACGGTGCGGCTGAAGCTTTACAAGGGGCGCGTGGCGACTGTGGGGCGGTGGTCTGAGGACAGTTTGTATTCCGAAGAGCATGTGACCTTTGAGGATGACCAAGGCGCGTATGACCAAAAAGACGCGGCGGGGTTCATCAAGATCAACGCTTTGCGCCTGCGCCTGATTGCGATGCGAAATCGCCGTAAGAGCTAGATTTCACTACGAAAATCATGGGTTTCGGCGCGCCCGATTAGCGCGCAACCAAGTGTGTCTTGCAAAGCGGCGACCAGCTCATCGACGGTTTCGGTCGACACATAGCGCCCGCCTGTTTGGGTGGCTAAGCATTCTGCGACGGTGGTCTCACGGTCGAAACTCTTTTGCTCAGGGCTGTTCCAGCTGAAGAAGTCGCCTCTGATTTTGAACCCAATCACATGGATTGTCAGGTCATGCGCGTCTCGCGCCAGTGCCGCGCCAAGCTGGCAGGGCGCGCCGCCGCAGGTCTCTTTGCCATCCGTGACCAAGACGATTGTGCCGGGCTTGGAGCGGTAGCCAAGCACTTGCGCCGCGCGTTCAACCGATGCTGTCAGCGGCGTCATGCCGCCGGGGGTAAGTGACTGAACATCCTCAATAATACGCGGAGCCGCGTTCGAGGCCGGCGCAAAGCGAAGGTCGATATTGCTACAGCCATCAAGCTCTCCGGGGCCATAAATCAGAAGCCCCAGATTGCGCTGCTTGGCGATCTTTGGCACGGCGCGATTGATGGCTTTGCGGGCGTCGATGATACGGGGGTCGCCGGTGATGTTGAAGTCCAGTTCGGCCATCGAGCCGGAGCCGTCGAAAACGATCATTGCGTCGTCCGAGCAAAGATCACTGGCATGGCTTGCAAGAGGCGCAAGGGCGATGGTGGAGCTTAGCAAAAGAGCGCGGATCATGGGGTGAGCCTTTCGCGTCGCATCGCCTCGTAGAGCGGTAGGGCGTCGCGCAGAATAGGGCTCTCGATCTCGGGCAGAGGGCCTTCTGGTCCGGCAAATCCGGTGGAGTTATGGACGGCGTTATACCAGTGCTTCGCCCAGACGCCATCGGCGGGGTTGCCGCCTTTGGGCCAGCTGAGCATTGCGGGTGAGAAGGGCAGGTCAATCGCATAGCACAGCGCGCGAAGCATCGCTTCGGGTGCGTTGCGAATATCGGCGCTGTCGATCACGATGCCGCCGAATTTGTTATATATTTCAGACTGTTGCGCAAATCCAATATCTGACAGGTCAACCTGTTCTCGCTTGACACGGTAGCTGGCCAAGACCCGCGCAGGGTGGCGGATGAGGAAGACATGTTTGTACTCAGAAGCCCAGTCCAGCGGCGTCTCAGGCAGCATGTGATGGGTCATCAGCTTGAGGTAATGCGAGGCGTTTGGCAGGCCAGAGATCACCGCCTCAGGCGTTGTGGGCTGCGCGCTCAGGACCTCGGCGCGCAGCGGGTGATCGAGACCGGTTAAGGCGAGGAAGGCGGCGTAGAAGGGCTCATCTATGACGGTCAAATCGGGGTGCTGCGCGAAGCTATACATCATCGCGGTCGAGAGATTTCGCGGGCCGCTCCACATCGCGATCTTATGTGTAGGCGGTCTCACCAATTTAACCTCCCCTTAATTCATTTTCTGCCTAAAATTTAGGCATAGTGCACAAAATTTAGGCAAACAGGCCACGATCGAGACTTCAAAACTTAACAGAAAGATAATTCACATCTTCCAATGACACCTCTAGGGTGACCCAAAGTCAATTGTCAGAACGGAGCAGATTTGATCATGCAGGATGCAACCGGAACGCAGGAATTTCAATTTAGAGGTCAGGCCAAAGAATGGTTCGGCATTTGGATTGTGAACCTTCTGTTGAGCATCGTGACGCTCGGGATTTATTCGGCATGGGCCAAGGTGCGGACGAAGAAATATTTCTACAACAACACCTATGTTGCGGGTCGCAATTTTGACTATCACGCGACCGGCAAGCAAATCCTGATTGGTCGGATAATTGTGGTTATCGCTTTCGTCGCGATCTCGCTTCTATCAGCCATTCCGTTTGTAAACATTCTGGTGCTTGTCGGCTTCTTGGTGTTCTTCCCGTGGTTGATCGTGCGGGCGATGATGTTCAATGCGCGCATGTCGAGCTTCTCGAATGTGCGGTTCAACTTCGTGGGCAAAAAGATGCGCGCTTGGGTTGTGTATCTGGGCTACCCAATCGGGATTTATATCGGGCTGGCCGTCTTGGGGGGCGGGGCCGCTTATATGGGCCAACAGGGCAGCTTCGTTCTGGCGTCGATCCTCGGCGTCTTGGCTGTCTTGATGCTGTTTGCATTCTTTCCCTTCGTAGATCGCGCGATCAAGGATTACACGATTTCGAACCACCTTCTGGGGACCTCGCAATTTGACATGGAAGCGCCGCTGGGCCCGTTCCTCAAAGCGACGCTGGCCTCGGCGGCTTGGGCCATTGTGGCGGGTCTTGTCGCGGGTGCCGCTTTGGGCGGTCTGGCGCAGTTTGGATCGTTGTTTAGCGATATGGGAGCTGGCCGCGAGCCGACCGCGGCTGATCTTGGGGTGATCGGGCTGCTCTATTTGATGTTCTTCATCGTCTTCTTGCCTGCGGCTTTCATCTATCAGGCCATCGTGCGCAACGTCGTTTACAACAACACGACACTGGGCGGGAAACATCGGTTTATGTCGGATGTGAGCCCAATACAGCTGCTGTGGATTGCGGTGACAAATATGATCATCGTGATCTGCACATTGGGTCTGATGTTGCCTTGGGCGCAGGTTCGCATGGCGAAATACTTGGCCAATCATACGCATGCGGTGATTGACGGCTCGCTTGATGATTTCATCGGTGGAGAGCAAGAGGCAACCACTGCGCTGGGCGATGCTTATTCCGATCTGGAAGGCATTGATGTCGGCCTGCCGATCTAGCCTATGTGTGCAATGCGTCATACCGGGCCTCAGGTGTCGGGCAAAGCCTTCGCCGCGCGGTCGTCTCGGATGCAAGAGGCGGTGTTGGAGCAGTTGGGCCAAAGCCTGACTGTGCGCGCCGATGGCCGCGCTTTGGCGCAGGCCGTGTTGGAGGATGTGGAGATTGACCCGCCTCTGGGCTCTGCGCCGCGCAAGCTGACCTTCCCCGATGGCACCGTGTTCGAGACAGAGGATCGCGACGCGATTGATGCGATCACCGGCCTGACGCGGGGCGGGATTTTGCACGACTATGAGCGGTTCAGCCCGCGATTGATCGTCGTCGTGGCGGCCTGTCTTGCGGGCATCTGGGTGATCTGGCGCTATGGGTTGGATATTTTGGTCTCGGCTGCGATCTTCCTGACGCCGCCAGCGCTGGTCGACCAGATCAACAAAGGCACGTTGGCGACGGTGGACGTTACGATGGCCGACCCGACCAAGCTGGCGGAAGATGAGCAGGAACGGGTCAGCAGGATTTTCGCGCAATTGCTAACCAAGGTCGATGACGGCGCGCATGACGATCATGATTTCCAGCTGTTGTTTCGCAAGATGGATGGGATTGGTCCGAACGCCTTTGCGCTTCCGGGCGGCACGATTGTGATGACCGACGCATTTGTAAAACGTTTCCCCGAAGATGACGTTTTGGCCGGTGTTCTGGGACATGAGATCGGGCATGTGGTGGAGCAGCATGGTTTGCGCCAGATTTACCGCTCGCTTGGGATATACGTGCTGATCGCGTTTCTGGCGGGCGATACGGGGCCGATTTTGGAAGACATCGTGTTGGAGGGGAACTTGCTTTTGTCGCTGGCCTATTCGCGCGAACATGAAAGCTCGGCGGATCGGTTTGGGCTGCGGCTGAGCCATGACGCGGGTTATGATCCGGCGGGGCTGAAGCTGTTTTTCGAGCGGATTTCGGTGATGACGGGGGAGAGCGACAGATGGTTCTCGACCCACCCGTCGAGCAAGGACCGCGTCGAGGCGATCAATAAGTTTATCGAAGACGAGCTTTGACAAGATAACGGCTGCGTGAGGTCACGGGGTCGTTAGTTGCTGCATTGGCCTGTGGCGGGGCAGCGTGGCGGTGTCTTTCAAATTCAGGAGCTTTCCTTATGTCCCAGCCGCGTTTTCAAAACCTCAAACTGGCCGTTTTGGCTTTGGCCACGGGTGTTGCCGTGATCGCCTCTGGTGGAGAGTTGCGGGCAGAGACCCGAACCGTCACGGTCGCAGGCGGCTGCTTTTGGTGCGTCGAGAGCGATTTTGAGCAAGTGCGCGGCGTGAGCGAAGCCGTGTCGGGCTTTGCGGGCGGGTCGGTTGATAATCCGACCTATAAGCAGGTGACTTCGGGCGGCACGGGGCATTATGAGGCGGTGCAGATCACCTTTGATCCGGCGCTGATTTCCGTCGATCAGATTTACGCGATGTTCCTGCGCTCGGTTGATCCGACAGATGCGGGTGGGCAGTTTTGTGACCGGGGTGAAAGCTACCGCACTGCGATTTTTGCCGGATCAGCCGCGGAGCGTGCGGCGGCCAAAACTGCCATTGCTAAGGCCGAGGCTGATTTGGGGCGCAAAGTGGTGACGCCTGTTTTGGGTGCGGCGGAGTTCTTTCCGGCGAGCGCTTATCATCAGGATTACTACAAAAGTAAGGCGGTTATCCTGACGCGGTTCGGGCCATTGACCAAAGCGAAAGCCTATAAGCGCTACCGCACTGCTTGCGGGCGCGATGCGCGTGTTAAAGAGCTGTGGGGCAGTGCTGCGCCGTTTGCGGGCTAAGTCTTACAAGACGATCAGCGTGCGCTCGATCAAGATGATGATCAGCAGCACGACCATCGGGCTGAAATCAATGCCGCCTGTCGCGGGCAGGATGTTGCGGATCGGGCGAAAGAGCGGCTCTAGCAGCGATGACAGCCCGTGCCAGATTTGCGCAACGATTGGCTGGCGCATGTTCAGTACGTTGAAGCTGAGAAGCCAGCTCATGATGAAATAGACGAAGATCACCGTCTTCAAAATCGAGAAGATCGGCTGAATGATGAATGCGACTTGGTCCATATCTGACTTCCTTGGTCTGGCGTGACTGTTAGCTAGGTGGCCCAAGGGCGATGCGCAAGGGCCAGATGCGCAATGTTCGGTGACGCGGCGTTGGGGTTGACGTTGGCGTCATGTCGGGGGACGGATAGGGGCAATTGAAGGAGCCCCGCGCGCGATGTTTCCGTTTTTCCGCTTGATCAAAGAAGTCATTGTTCACCGAAATTCTCCGCCTTTGAGCCCGACGCAGACGCATGTGTCGCATCATATTTGTTGGCCGTGGGATCTGGATATGTGGATGGAGCTTAACAATGGGCGCACATTGACGATCTATGATCTGGGGCGGCTGCCTTTGGCGATCCGTGTTGGGCTGGCCAAAGCGCTGAAGGAAAATCGCTGGGGGCTGACGATGGCAGGCGTGTCGGTGCGCTACCGCAGGCGGGTGCGGATGTTTGACCGGATCGAGATGCGCTCGCGCGCGGTGTGTTGGGATGCGCGGTTCGTCTATCTGGAACAGTCGATGTATGTGCGCGGCGAGGCCACGTCGAACGCGCTGTATCGCTCTGCCGTGACCGATAAGAACGGGATTGTTCCGGTTGACAAGGTGATGGATGCGATGGAGGCGGGGCATGTCTCTCCGCCGATGCCGGACTGGATCGCGGCCTGGATCGAAGCCGAAGCAAAGCGCCCTTGGCCGCCCGAACTGTGACGTTTGCGTCAAACTTGGAGGGCCAGAATCTCCTTGCCACTGGCGGTAGATAGGTGGTTACCTCGCGCCATGTTGGGGACCCTTAGATGAGCAAAGTGCCTGCGCGCAAGCGTATCTTGGGCTGGATGATGTTTGACTGGGCGAGCCAGCCATACAACTCTTTGCTGCTCACTTTCATATTCGGCCCCTATTTCTTCGAGATCGTCAGCGGTCGCAATCTGGCCTCTGGCATGGATGATGAGACCGCGCGCGCGGCGGCGCAAAGCACGTGGAGCATTGCGCTGGCCGTGTCAGGTTTTCTGATTGCGATCACTGCGCCGGTGCTGGGCGCCTTTGCCGATGGGGCGGGGCGACGGATGCCCTACATCTGGCTGTTCTCGCTTCTTTATGTGGTCGGCGCGGGCGGGCTTTGGCTGGCGCATCCCGAGACGATGAATGTCACGCTTGTCTTGTTTTTGTTCGTTCTGGGCTTGATCGGGATGGAGCTTGCGACGGCCTTTACCAATGCGATGATGCCCGAGATCACCAGTCAGGATGATCTAGGCCGCTTGTCTGGCTCGGGCTGGGCCGTGGGCTATTGGGGCGGGTTGGCCGCACTTGTTATCATGCTGTTGTTTCTGGCCGAAAACAGCGAGGGCAAGACGCTTTTGGGCCGCGCGCCCTTGTTTGACTTTGACACGGAAGCCCGCGAGGGCACGCGGTTTGTTGGCCCGTTCACAGCAGTTTGGTATGTCGTCTTCATGATCCCGTTTGTGATGTGGGTGCGCGAAACCCGCCCTGCGCAAGTGGTGGCGCGTGCTAGCATCGGCCAAGCGCTGCACGATCTGGGCGCGACCCTCCGCAAGCTGCCGCAAAGCCCGAGCTTGATGGCGTATCTTGGCTCTTCGATGCTCTACCGAGACGCTTTGGCGGGGGTCTATGCGTTTGGCGGGCTCTATGCGCGCGGAGTGTTGGGCTGGTCGGTCGTCGACGTGGGCATCTTTGGCATTTTGGCGATTATCACGGGTGCGATTTTCGCGTGGCTGGGCGGCAAGGCAGATCGCCGCTTTGGGCCTAAGCCGGTGATTGCGTGGTCTATCTTGGCGCTGACAGTGTCGTCGATTGCGATTGTGTCGATCACGCCAAGCCAAGCCTTTGGGCTGACCTTCTCGGAGGAGCCGGTGTTTATGAAGATGCGCGCCGCTGACATTGCGTTTTACTTCTGTGGCGCAGTGATTGGCGCGGCGGGTGGCACGGTGCAAGCCGCGTCGCGCACGATGCTGGTGCGCCAAGGCAACCCCAAACGCATGACAGAAGCCTTCGGACTTTACGCGATGGCCGGCAAGGCCACGGCCTTTCTGGCGCCGTCGCTGGTGTGGCTGGTCACCACATTGACCGAGAGCCAGCGCCTTGGGGTATCGCCTATCATCGCGCTCTTTCTTTTGGGGCTTGTGTTGTTATTCTGGGTCAAACCGGAAGGGGAGGAGAGTTCGGTATGGGCCTCAGACACATCATCGCAGCCGCGCTCATTGGGCTGAGCTTTACGGGGTTTTGCGTGACGGAAGCGTCGGCGCAAAAGCTGGCCAAGGAAGAGTTTGGCGCGATCAAGAAGCCGTCGCGCGAGAAGCCGCGCTCGCATGGCAGCTACGCGAAAGGCTGTGCGGGCGGGTTGGTGCAACTGCCCGAGACCGGTCCGACATGGCAAGCGATGCGGCTGTCGCGCAATCGCAATTGGGGCCATCCGGAGCTGGTGGATTTCGCCAAGGATCTGAGCCGCAAAGCCAAGCGCTTGGGTTGGGAAGGTCTGTATTTCGGAGATATGTCGCAGCCGCGTGGTGGGCCGATGTTGACGGGTCATCGCAGTCATCAGGTTGGGCTTGATGCCGATATCTGGCTATATCCGGTTGAAACTGTTGGGCTGTCGCGGGCGCGGCGGGAAAACCTTTCAGCGGTGTCGATGCGGCGTGCCAAGGGCGCCTTTGTGAACAGCAGATGGACCCGCACGCATCATGAGGTCGTCAAGGCTGCGGCCAAGGACAAGCGCGTGGCGCGGATTTTCATTTTCCCCGGTGCCAAGGTACAGATGTGCAAGGATGAAAAGGGTGACCGCGCTTGGCTGCGCAAGATCAGACCGTGGTGGGGGCATCACTACCATTTCCATGTGCGGCTGAAATGTCAGAGGGGATCGCCCGGCTGTGAGAACCAAGCGGCGCCGCCTGCGGGGGATGGCTGTGCGGCGGCGCAGGAATGGGTGAATGATATTTTGAACCCGCCGCCCCCTGATCCGAACCCCGCGCCAGTGAAGCCGCGCCGTGAATATGTCATGGCGGATTTGCCGCGCGCGTGCTCAGGGGTTTTGAAATCAAACTAGGCTGCGCGATGATGCTTTGGCTGCTTGCGGCCTGTTCAGCGTCCGCGCAATCGCTGGAGCTTGTCGGCAGTTTCGAATGGCGCGCGGATGCGGCGCGCTTTGGCGGGTTTTCATCGCTTGAACTGGCCCCTGACGGGGAGCGGTTCACGGCCACGAGCGATAAGGGCTTGTTTGCAGAAGGCCGCCTTGTGCGCAGAGGTGGCCGCACAGTGGGCGTTGAAAGCACGCGGTTTGCGCCGATCCTTGGGCCCGGCGGGCGCGCTTTGCAGCATTACGAGACCGATGCCGAAGGGCTTGCACGGCTCGCCGATGGCAGCTTGCTGGTGTCGTTTGAAGGCGAGCATGTGATCTGGCGCTTCGCAGATATCACAGCCGCACCTGAGCCATTGAAGGTGCCGCGGGAGTTTCGGAGCTTTCAGAAGAATTCTTCGATGGAGGCGCTGGCGGTCGATGCCGATGGCACGGTCTTTACGATGCCGGAACGCTCGGGCGATCTGAACCGGGACTTTCCGGTGTTTCGTTTCCAAAACGGTCGCTGGGACCAGCCATTTTCGATTTCGCGCAGTGACGGGTTTTTGGCCGTGGGTGCTGATATCGGACCCGATGGAAGGCTTTATCTGCTCGAGCGCGGGTTTCACGGGCTGTCGGGGTTTTCAAGCCGGGTGCGCAGTTTCGCGCTGGGCGAGAGCCTGAGCGATGAGAAGCTTTTGTTGCGCACCGTGCCCGGGACGCATGACAATCTTGAAGGCTTGGCCGTGTGGCAAACCCAAGCGGGCAATATCCGCATCACGATGATCTCGGACGACAATTTCCGCGTGTTTCAACGCACGGAATTTGTCGACTATCGTTTGGTGCCTTAGCGCGGTTTTAGATCTTAGCGCCCGGGAATTTCTTCGCGTGGGCCTGAGGCGTCCCAATTGTCGATCACGTCCATCGCTTCTTGACCGGTCTCGACAAAACGGAAGAGGTCGAGATCTTCGGCAGAGATCGTGCCTGCATCAGCAAGGGCCTCCCAATTGATGATCGAGCGCCAGAATTTCTCTCCGAACAACAGGAACGGCACGCGCTGCATGCGGCCTGTCTGGATCAGGGTCAGGGCCTCGAAAGTCTCGTCCAATGTGCCGAAACCGCCGGGAAAGACCGCGACTGCTTTCGCGCGCATCAGGAAGTGCATTTTGCGGATCGCGAAATAGTGGAAGTTGAAGCACAGATCGGGGGTGACATATTCGTTCGGGGCTTGCTCATGCGGCAGCACGATGTTGAGCCCGATTGATCTGCCGCCTGCATCTTGTGCGCCGCGATTTCCGGCCTCCATCACGCCGGGGCCTCCGCCTGTGACGATCACATCGTTATGGCCGTCCGAGCGTTCGGTCATCAGATGCGCAAACTTGCGCGCCTCTTCGTAATACTGGGACAGATCGGCCAGCGTTTGCGTGCGGGCCGTGTCTTTCTTCGCAGGCTCGGGGATGCGGGCGCCGCCGAACAAGACGATGGTCGATAGAATGCCTTGCTCGTCCATCAGCATTTCGGGTTTCAACAGTTCAAGCTGCAACCGGACCGGGCGCAATTCATCGCGGCAGAGGAAATCTTTGTCTGCGAAGGCCAATTGATAGGCAGGTGCGCGGGTTTGCGGGGTGTCTGGCACCTCCAGCGCGGTTTCCATATCTTGCTTGGAATAGCGAAACGGGTGTTTGCGATTGTCGTCTTTCATCAAGGCCCTCTTGATTGCGTTTGTCGTTCCGTTAGGTCTATAGGCTGCACAAGCCTGACGCCACACGAGAATAGAGGAAGTGATATGTCCAACGCTCAACTAGAGACCGCAATCGAAGCTGCTTGGGAGGCGCGTGACACGATTACGCCAGCCACAACAGGCGAACAACGCGAGGCCATTGAGGACACGCTGAACGCTTTGGATGGCGGCACGCTGCGCGTGGCCGAGAAGCAAAGCGACGGGTCGTGGCATGTGAACCAATGGGCCAAGAAGGCGGTTTTGTTGGGCTTCCGTATCAAGGATATGGAGACGCAATCTGGCGGGCCACAAGGTGGCGGCTGGTGGGATAAGGTCGACAGCAAATTCATGGGCTGGGGCGACAACCAATGGAAAGAAGCGGGCTTTCGCGCTGTGCCCAATTGTATCGTGCGCAAATCGGCTTTCATTGCGCCGGGCGTGGTGTTGATGCCGTCTTTCGTCAATCTTGGCGCTTATGTCGATGAAGGCACGATGGTCGATACATGGGCCACGGTGGGGTCTTGCGCGCAGATCGGCAAGAACGTGCATTTGTCGGGCGGTGTGGGAATTGGCGGTGTGTTAGAGCCTATGCAGGCCGGTCCGACCATCATTGAGGATAACTGCTTTATCGGTGCGCGCTCCGAGGTCGTTGAGGGTTGTATCGTGCGCGAAGGCGCGGTTTTGGGGATGGG
>CAZCEW010000085.1:0-11277 GCA_964497775.1 uncultured Rhodobacterales bacterium | reverse complement strand
GCCGCAGAGGCCGCCATTGGCAAGCACAGAAAAAGAGACAAACAAATTGGTTTGAGTAAGGTCTTCAAAAGGGTCATGGCAGTGACTTTCAGCAGTTACCCCATGATCTTGACCAAGCGTTGTGGCGATTTCTTGCCGATCAGATGTTCATTTGCTGGAACAATTCAGACCGGAATCAACGCAGCCCCGATGCGGCGACCCTCGCTTAAAAGGACATTGTAGCTTCGGCACGCGGTTGGCGTTGCCATGACCTCTAACCCGATGCCTGCACCTTCCAGCGCCGCGCGGAAATCATCCGGCGGGTGCGCAATTTCTGCTCCCGTGCCCACAAACAGAACGTCGATCTGGTCTGCAATGGCCAGCAGGCTTTGCGTGTCGTCATATCCGGCCCAGCCGCTCAAACGGTTCGGCAGTAGCAACGCGCCGCCTTCATGGACCTCGCCCCCGACGCGAAAGAAGCCCGGGCCGTAGCCATCTACGGGCGGTGCTGTATCATATGATATCTCGGTCAGGCGCATGTCTTAGTCCCAGATTGGCAGCCCAGACAGGGCAGAAAAGGCGATGATCACATAAGCCACGCGGCGATAGGTGACCTCAAGCTCGGGGCGAAACAGCGCAGCACCCGCGATGTTGGCCAACATATAAGGGATGATCAAGGCCGCGCCAAGAATGAGCGGTGTCAGAGTGATCATGCCCCAGATGGAGAACAAGATCAGCATCAATACATCCGCAAGGATCAAATAGAGCGTGATATTCGCGCGGACCACCGAGGCAGGGTGTTTCGAAGCCATATAGAGCATGATCACAGGTGGCCCTGCGAGGCCCGTGCATCCGCCCAAGAAACCGCCCAACCCTCCTGTGCCAAAAATGATCGGGCGGGTGAGCTCTCCGGTATAGCGGTAGCCTGCGATCAGCAGTGCCAGAAGTGCGAGCGCGGTGAAGGAGACGGCATATCGAAACATTTCCGGTGCCATTGCATCAAGCACCAGCACACCGAGCGGCATCGCCACGATCAGGCCAATGGTGAGGCGTAGAACATCGCGCGGATGCCCATCGCGGATCGCGCGCGGCGCATTGGGAAGTGGACCAATCACGTCCATCACAACCATCGTCGCAAGTGCCCAAATCGGCGAGACGACCTGACTGGCAATCGGAATGTAGACCATCGCAGTGCCGAAACCCGCAAAGCCGCGCACGAGACCCGCGACAACAGCTGCCAGGATCAAAATACCAAGGCCCGGCTGATGAAGCGCAGCCTGTAGAGCCTCAGCCAAGATCAGGTGTCGATATTGGCGTATTGCCCGCCAGCATCCGGCTTCTTGTCCCAATCGCGCTTAACGCCGAGCCATAGAAGGAAGGTCGAGGCCACGAAGATCGAGCTATAGGTCCCCACGATCACGCCCCAAATCATTGCAAACACGAAGCCGCGGATCACATCGCCACCAAGAACGAACAACGCGATCAACGCCAAAAGCGTGGTGACCGAGGTCATAAAGGTCCGGCTCAGCGTCTCGTTGATCGAGATGTTGAGCACTTCCTTGAGCTCTTTCTTCTTATACTTGCGCAGGTTCTCACGGACGCGGTCAAAGACGACCACCGTGTCATTGAGCGAGTAGCCAACGATGGTCAGAAGGGCCGCGATAATCGCAAGATCAAACTTGATCTGAAGCTCCGAGAAGATGCCCAGCGTCAGCACTACGTCATGAACTAGGGCCGCAACAGCGCCCAGCGCGAATTGCCACTCAAAGCGCAGCCAGATGTAGACCAGCACGGCCGCAATCGCCAAGATAACGGCGATAGCCGCGGTCTGGATCAGCTCGCCCGAGACTTTGGGCCCAACGGATTCAACGGATGGGAATTTCATATCCGGATCATAGGCATTCAGCGCCGACTTGATCGTTTCAAGCGTGTCGACGGTGACAGATTCATTGCCTTCCTGCGCCTCAATGCGGATTTGCGAGACGTTTTGATCCGCTGCAAATGTCGGATCGAACACTTCGGTGATTGAGACGTCGCCCAGATCAAGCGCCTCCATAACTTCGCGATAGGCGGACACGTCCACGGGCTGTGTCGATTCCGTACGGATCGTCGTGCCGCCTCGGAAATCAATGCCGTAGTTCAGCCCTTGGATCAGAAAAGACGCGAGGCTGATCAGAATGAGAAGCGCTGACAGGCCCAACCACAGGCGCCATTTGGAGAAGAAGTCCCAATTCGTGTTGGACGGTACAAGTCTAAGTCTCATGGCCTATACCTCAATCGTCTTGGGACGTTTGCGCTCGTACCACATCACGATCAGGATGCGGGTCACGAAGATTGCGGTGAACACCGATGTCATGATGCCAAGGCCCAGCGTGATCGAGAAGCCGCGCACAGGACCTGAACCCATAACAAAGAGGATCACGGCGGTGATGAACGTAGTCAGGTTGGCGTCAAAGATCGCGCTGAGCGCTTTCTCGTATCCCAGCTCAATCGCACGCGCAGGTCCTTTGGCAGTTTTCAGCTCCTCTCGGATACGCTCGAAGATCAGCACATTGGCGTCAACGGCCATACCGATGGTCAGCACGATCCCCGCAATGCCCGGCAAGGTCAGCGTCGCCCCGATCAGTGACAGCAAGCCGAAGATCAGGCCGACATTGATGATCAGGGCGATATTGGCAAAGAAACCAAACAACCCGTAGCTCAGGAACATAAACGCCAGCACGCCGATAAAGGCGACGATACACGCGATTTTACCGGCATCGATGCTGTCTTGGCCAAGCTCTGGCCCGATTGTGCGTTCTTCCAAGAAGGTCATTTCGGCAGGCAATGCCCCTGCCCTCAGCAGCACAGAAAGCTGCGTCGATTCCTCAACCGTGAAATTGCCGCTGATCTGGCCCGAGCCGCCGGTGATCGCTTCGCGAATGACCGGGGCCGAGATCACCTCTTCATCGAGGGTGATGGCAAAGGGCGAGCCGACATTCTCGGACGTGAACAGGCCAAATTTGCGTGCGCCAGCTGGGTTAAACCGGAAGGTCACTGATGGCTGGCCGTTTTGATCAAAGGCGGGTTGCGCATCGACCAGATCTTCGCCGGTGACCACGGGGGTTTGTTCCAGAATGTACCACACGCCTTGATCTTGCGGATCAATCGAGGGGTATTTGACTTGCCGCGGCCCGGCGCGCTCCGCCTCAGAGGTCGTGCGACCAATGACCGGATTAAATGTCAGCTTGGCCGTGGTCCCGATCAGCGCTTTCAGCTCAGCCGCCGAGCCGATGCCCGGCACTTGGATCAAAATGCGCCGCTCGCCTTGGCGCTGGATCGTCGGCTCGCGTGTGCCGACCTCATCGACGCGGCGGCGAATGATTTCCAGCGATTGCTGCATCGTGCGGTCATTCATCGCGATCTTTTCTTCTTCCGACAGCCGGACCGTGATCGTGTCCCCCTGCCCTGAGGCGACGATATCAGTAGCGCCCACACCGCTGAGGCTGACAACGGGCGTCGCCAGCCCTCGGATCAGCTCCAACGCGCGGGGCAGAGCTTCGGCATTGCCGATGCGCAGCGTCAACTCTCCGACACCAGCATTCTGCCTGCGGATCGACTGGAAGGTCGCACGCTCAGCGGCCAAAGCATCGCGCACTTCAAGCCAGACGCCGTCCATACGGTCGGAATAGACATCCTCCACATGGACCTCGGCCAAGAGATGCGCTCCGCCGCGCAGATCGAGCCCGAGATTGACCAGCGAGGAGGGCAAGAATGACGGCCAACCAGCGGCATTGGCTGCCACTTCGTCAGGCGTCATCTTCGCAACTTCCGCATTGGGAGAGACGCCCGTCTCAAGGAAAGCCACAGCATCATTGTGCTGCTCGACGCGGTTATAGAACCCGTTGGGCATCGCCAACAAAAGCCCCGCCGCGACGGTCAACCAGATCATCAGCCGTTTGAAGAAAGAAAATTGAAGCATGAAGGCTTACTTCGCCGGTTCGGTCTTATTGAGAACCGTAGCGATGGTAGAGCGAATGATGCGCACTTTCACGCCATCAGAGATTTCGACCTCGATCTCGCCAGTGCCATCTTCTTTGACCTTGGTGACCTTACCGATCATGCCGCCTTGGGTGATCACTTGGTCGCCGCGGCGCAAAGCCTCGACCATCGCCTGATGCTCTTTGAGCTTCTTTTGTTGAGGGCGGATCAAGAAGAAATAGAAAATCCCAATCAGCAGGATGGGGAGCAATAGGTTTGGCCCAAAAGCACCGCCCCCGGCGGCTTGAGCATAGGCAGGTGTGACGAACATCTGCGGTCCTTTTATCTGGGGGGCACGGATGGCCCTTGGTCAATTCAGCCGCACCCTATCTGCGAGGCGAAAGAGGCGCAACGGCTTTACGGTCGGTTATGCGATGCGTATTGGTATCAGATAGGCAAGCGTTTGATTGAATGGAAGTGGTGTTGATTTGAATTGGTTGAAAACTCTGGGCCTGTCTTGCGTTTTGGCGCTGGTGGCGAGCTTTGCCAGCGCTCAAACAACGCCGCCTATCATCGCGGAAAGCCAGCGCGAGGCGTGGGCCGGTGTCGGGCGCGTCAATATCGGTGGTTTTCGCTCTAGCGGCTTGTGCACGGGGACGCTGATCGCCCCCGATCAAGTTTTGACGGCGGCTCATTGCGTTATCGACCCGAATATCGGCAAACCCTTCCCGCTCTACCGCGTCAAGTTTGTCGCCGCATGGCACAAAGGCACGCATCGCGGCGTGGGCGATGCGCGCTCTGTCGTGATCCATCCTGAATACCAACCCGCCCTGACCGGCAGCGACCGCAAGATCGAAGCCGAGAATGTAAGCGTTGATCTGGCGGTGATCAATTTGGCCGAACCGCTCGACGTCCCGCCAATGCTCGTGGCAAATCAAGTCGTGCCCGACGGCAATGTCGCTGTGTTTGGCTACCGCAAGGACCGGCCGCATGTTTTAAGCGACTACCCAGCCTGTGGCGCGCGCGTGGTCGCCTACACGATCATCGGGCTGACCTGCCCTGTCGTCCAAGGCACCTCTGGCGCGCCCTTGTTTCATTTGATCGAGGATGTCTGGCAGGTTGTAGGCGTCGTTTCCGCCCAGCGCAGCGGCGCGGGGCCCTATAAGGCGCTTGCCGCTCGGATCGATCAGGACATTCTAGAGCGTATCGTAGCTGCACCTGAGTGAGCACTTGCTAAATGGTGGCTTCAAATCGCGCGCCTATTGGGGCATATGCGGGACCAGTAAAAACCTTGAAGGACGAGAGTGATGCACGACATTCGCATGATCCGCGACACGCCAGAGCTGTTTGACGCCGCAATGAAGCGCCGTGGCGTAGATGTAACCTCGTCCGACATCTTGGCCATCGATAGCGCGCGCCGCGCCAAAATCAGCGCCGCGGAAGACGCGAAAGCGGCACAGAACGCGGCCTCCAAGGAGGTCGGCGCCGCAAAAGCCAAAGGCGATGAGGCCGAGTTCGAGCGCCTGCGCGCTTTGGTCGGTGAGAAAAAGGACGAGGTCGCGCGTTTGGGCGAAGAGGCCAAGCTGGAGGACGAGAAGCTTTCCGAGCTGCTGATGGGCCTGCCCAATATCCCTTACGATGACGTCCCCGACGGCGCGGATGAAGACGACAATGTCGAGATCAACCGCTGGGGCACACCGCGCAAGTTTGGCTTCTCCCCGAAAGAGCATTACCAGCTCCCCGGCGTTATCCCCGGTATGGATTTCGAGACGGGTGCGAAGCTCTCTGGTGCACGGTTTGTGGTTCTGTCTGGCGCGATTGCCCGCATCCACCGCGCACTGGCGCAATTCATGCTCGACACCCATAGCGAGCAGAACGGCTTCACCGAGACTTGGACCCCCGTTTTGGTCAATGAAGCGATGATGTATGGCACGGGCCAACTGCCGAAATTTGGCGAGGACAGCTACAAGACCACCGAAGGCATGTGGCTGATCCCGACCTCGGAAGTCACCCTGACCAATATCGTCAATGGCGAGACGCTGGATGAAAGCTACCTGCCACGCCGCTACACGGCGCATTCGCAATGCTTCCGCTCCGAGGCGGGCAGCGCTGGGCGTGATACGGCGGGGATGTTGCGCCAGCACCAGTTCGAGAAGGTCGAGATGGTTGCGATCACGCATCCTGACAACAGCCGCGACGAGCTGGACCGCATGACCAAATGCGCCGAAGGCATTCTGGAAGCGTTGCTTTTGCCTTACCGCACGGTTGTGCTCTGCACGGGCGATCTGGGCTTTGGCATGCGCCGCACCCATGACATCGAGGTCTGGCTGCCGGGGCAAGATACGTATCGTGAAATCAGCTCTTGCTCTGTCGCGGGCGACTTTCAGGCCCGCCGGATGAATGCCCGGTTTAAGCCCAAAGATGGCGGCAAGCCGGAATTTGTTCATTCCCTGAATGGGTCCGGTCTGGCGGTCGGGCGATGCCTGATTGCTGTGCTGGAGAATGGCCAGCAGGAAGACGGCTCGGTCGAGTTGCCGGTCGCACTCCATCCTTATCTGGGCGGCAAGTCGGTACTGGACCCGCTCGGCACGTTGATTTGAACGCGCTGAAGCCTCTCACCCTTTGGCTCACACTATTCGCGGGGCTGTTCGCCGCAAGCGCGGCCTCTGCCTGCACAGATGGCGAGACGTGCTTTTCAAGTTTTCGGTCCAAACTTCTGGCGATATCAGAGCCTGCCAACATTGAGATCGGCCTAGAAGACCTTGAAAAGGCGTGCGAAACCCATCTTCACGGTCGCGCCTGTCGCGTTTTTTTATGGTATCAGGCCAAAGGGCTAGTGATGCCCGCGGGCTTTGATCGCGAAACGCTGATGCGCACGGCCTGCGCTGCTGGTGATCGCGCAGGCTGCTTGTATCTGGCGACGCGGGCTTACAATTCCAGCCGAAACGAGGACCCACCGCTGAGTTTTTCGAGCATTGAAGCGCTAGAAGCCGCCTGTTTTGAGGGCCAAGAACTGGTCTGTGCGCAACTGTCACATATCGTGCCCGAGCCGCGCATTGCCAGTTTGCGCACCAGTTGCGACGCTGGCGCCCTACCCGCTTGCGCCCTTGCCGGGCGCGCGATCCATGTCAAAGATTTCGACTATAAAGACACCACCAACCGCCAGATTTTCGATCTCTACGACAAGGCCTGCCAAGCGGGCGGCATGTTAGGGTGTTTCTTTTTGGCCTATGACGCCAATACGGCTCGGAACTTTCCTATCCTTAGTGACACGCCCGCGCTCGACTATCTGGACATGTCCTGCGAGCGTGGCTCGGTCTGGGCCTGCGAGAACCTCGTGATCCGCAAGCCAGATGACGCGACCACTTACCTTGTGAAAGCCTGTGACCGAGGCGCGCCGCATCTGACTTGCTCGCTGTCTTACGGGCCGCAACTTGCGGGCACAGATCGCTATGATCCGGTCAAGCGCGTCTCTCACCTGATGGAGGATTGCCTTGACGGCAACCCCCGCTCTTGCCTCGATGCGGTCAAGGTAATGCAAGATCACGGCACCTCAAAGTTCGAGCAACTGACAGGCGGCGGCAGTGACGCGATTTATGCGATGCTTGATCTTTCGACAGCACTTCGCAGTGGCACTTGGCCGTGAGAGCCTGGCTCGTTTTGATCGCAGCGCTGGCTTTTGGCATAGCGCCTTTCATCACAGAAGGGTTTGCAGGGTTCCGGCCCGAGCAATTCCCGATCCCGCAAGACGGCGCACCTGTGCAACCTGCGGGCTATGCGTTCTCGATCTGGTCGGTGATCTATCTGTGGTTGCTGGTCTCAGCCGTCTATGGCGTCTGGCGACACCGCGATGACCCGCTATGGGAGCCCGCGCGGATCCCAATTGCGATCTCCATGGGCGTCGGCGCGATCTGGATCAAAGTGGCGAATATCTCCGTCATCTGGGCCACTGTGCTGATCTGGGTCATGCTGCTAAGCGCGCTTTGGGCGGTTTTCTTGGGCCGCGAGGGTGGGCCAAAATGGGCCTTGTCCCTGCCCTTGGGGCTTTATGCAGGCTGGCTAACGGCTGCGTCATTTGTGGCTTTGGGGCTTACTGGCGCGGGCTATGGCATCTTAGGCGATGCGTGGTTTTGGGCGGTGATTATGATCCTTTGCGCGTTAGGGTTTGGCGTGATGAACCAAAACACGTTCCAAGGCGTCTGGACTTACGGGCTTGCGCTGGCATGGGCTTTAACAGGCATTGTGGTTGCCAATTGGGGCGCGACACCGTCAGTCGCGATCCTGGCTGGCATCGGGGCCGTGTTGATTTCAGCACTCACTGCCAGACAAACTCGCATTTTCCGCTAAGCTCGCTTTACCGCTTTGGTGCCCTGCTCTATCGATGAGGGCAACTTTCTAGAGGTAAAAGTAGTGCGTATTCTCATCACCAATGACGACGGCATCAACGCGCCGGGGCTGAAAATCTGCCACGCCATCGCGACCGAGGTCGCGGGCAAAACCGGCGAGGTCTGGACGGTCGCGCCTGCATTCGAGAAATCCGGCGTCGCGCATTGCATCAATTACGCGCATCCCACGATGATCGCTGAGATGGAGCCACGTGAGTTCGCAGCCGAAGGCGCGCCAGCGGATTGCGTTTTGGCAGGCGTTCACGATGTGATGAAAGACGCGCCGCCGGATCTGATCTTGTCGGGCGTCAACAAAGGCAATAACTCCGCCGAGAACACCGTCTATTCCGGCACCATTGGTGCTGCGATGGAAGGCGCTTTGCAAGGCATCCCGTCGATTGCTTTGTCGCAATATTTTGGCCCCGCCAATGTGGTCCTCGACAATCAATTTGAAGCCGCCGCTCAGCACGGCGCAGAGCTTGTCAAATCGCTGGTCGAGCATGGGCATTGGGGCGGTGACGGCTATCAGACTTTCTACAACGTCAATTTTCCGCCTGTTGAAGGCAGCAATGTGCGTGGCGTCAAAGTTGTGAAACAAGGGTTGAGGCCCTCTGGCGGGTTCGGGATCGAGCCGCATATGCCGCCAAACGGGCGTAAGTATCTTTGGATCAAGGGCAATCCACAAAATGTGGGGTCCGGGGCTGACACGGACGGGACGGCAAATCTCGATGGCTTCATCTCAGTGACGCCGATGCGCTGTGATCTGACGGCGCATGACCAGCTTGAAGACTTGGCGAAGCGGCTGTCATGACGGATGAGGTGATCCCTGACGCAGAGCGGAAGATGGCGTTTCTCTATGCGCTGCGCTCCAAAGGCGTGATGGATCAGCGCGTGTTAACGGCAATGGAAAAGGTTGATCGCGGCGCCTTCGTGACGGGCCATTTCGCAGAGCGCGCCTATGAGGATATGCCCCTGCCCATCGCCTGCGGGCAAACGATCAGCCAGCCCTCTGTCGTGGGGATGATGACGCAGGCGCTCGACGTGCAACCGCGCCATAAAGTGTTGGAAGTTGGCACAGGCTCGGGCTATCAGGCCGCCATTCTCAGCCATCTGGGACGGCGGGTCTATACGATAGACCGGCATGCGCAACTGACCCGATCGGTGCGCAAATTGTTCGAGCAACAAGGCATCGCAAATATCACCGTCGTCACAGGTGATGGAAGCTTCGGTTTGGCCGAACAATCGCCCTTTGATCGCATACTTGTGACGGCTGCGGCCGAAGACCCGCCCGGTCCCCTCTTGGCGCAGCTGCGCGAGGGGGGTATTATGGTCGTACCAGTAGGCCAATCGGACGCGGTACAAACACTGATCAAGGTGACCCGCACCCCAGAAGGCTTTGATTATGAAGAGTTAATGCCAGTTCGCTTCGTACCTCTACTTGAAGGTCTGGCGCAGGAATAAAAACCAAAGGTCCACCAAAAAGGGCCGGGTATTGAGGATGAGGACGATGGGACACAGGCGATTTAGCGTGTTTTTGCCACTTGTGGTGACGGGATTTGGTATTTCTGCCTGCGGTGGCGGCTTTGATGGGCTCGACTTTGACCTGCGCAATAATGCGGGCGGGTTTGATACGTCATCGGCGGCACGCGAGGCGACGTCCAACAGACCTGCACCGGACAATCGCGGTGTGATTTCTTACCCTAATTACCAAGTGGCCGTGGCGCGCAATGGCGACACTGTCGCGGATGTGGCGCAACGGATCAGCTATGATCCGGGCTATCTGGCTCGATCGAACGGGCTGCGTGTGGATGACCGCCTTAATGCGGGCGAGATCCTTGTTTTGCCGCAAGACGTTCCAACAACGCCGAGGCCGAACCAGCCGTCCGGTGCGCTCGATATCGAGCAGATCGCAACCACTGCAATTGACAGCGCGCCGCAACCGCAGATTGCGCGTGCCAAACCGTCCAAGCGGATCGATGGGCCGGAACCTGTGCGCCACCGCGTCGAGCGTGGTGAAACGGCCTACACAATCGCGCGGCTCTACAACGTCTCCGTGCGGTCGCTGGCAGAATGGAACGGGCTAGGCCCCGATCTGGACGTGCGGCAAGATCAGTATTTGTTGATCCCTGTGGCTCAGCAAGTGCCACCCACAGCAACGACACCTGACACCAAACCTGATGTGCGAGAGCCCGCATCAGGCTCTGTCGCGCAAACGCCCGAACCTCCGTCAGCCTCGAAGCCCCTGCCCGAGCCGGAAGAGCCCGCAAACCAGCCAAAACCTGAAGCAACAGCCGCCGCATCGAAACTGTTGCCGCCGGTGACGGGCAAAGTTCTGCGCGGCTATCAGAAGCGCAAGAATGAGGGCATCGATATTGAATCTGCCGCTGGCACAAATGTGCGCGCCGCCGAAGATGGCGTCGTGGCCGCGATCACGCGTGACACAGAGCAAGTTCCTATCCTCGTGCTACGCCATCCGGGCAATCTGTTGACGGTCTACGCCAATATCTCGGACATCGCGATCAAGAAGGGCGACACGGTCAAACGCGGTCAGACCATCGCAAAAGTTGGCAATGGCTCGCCGCCATTCTTGCATTTTGAGGTGCGTGAAGGATTTGACAGCGTCGATCCGACGCCGTTCCTGCAATAGCAGCTAGATCGCGATCCCTTGGCGACCGGCGAGATCGGTGAAGTATTGCCATGCGACGCGGCCAGAGCGAGAGCCGCGCGTTTGCTGCCATTCGATCGCTTCGGCCACCAATTGGGCGTCGTCGATCTTCACCTTATGGGCCGCGCAATAGCCGCGGATCATGTCGAGATATTCATCCTGCGAACAAGCGTGAAAGCCCAGCCATAACCCGAAGCGGTCTGATAGCGATACTTTCTCTTCCGTGGCCTCTGACGGATTGATGGCAGAGCCGCGCTCGTTCTCGATCATATCGCGCGGCATCAGGTG
>CAZCEW010000084.1:0-11299 GCA_964497775.1 uncultured Rhodobacterales bacterium | reverse complement strand
GGCAGCACATAGCCCAGTTGCGTGTCATCGGCTTCGACCCAAATCAGGTAATCCGTCATGCCCGTCGGATCGGCCCATTGGAAGCAATCCATATCGCCCCAGCGAAACCCGATGGCGTGCAATATCTTCCACACGCTCAGCCCGTTGAAGAAATCGCCATTGTCATAATAGGCCACAAATTCCACGCGCTCCGGCGCCATCGCAGCCACTTTGCTGGCATTGTCAAATTGCGCCTCAACAGATTTCTGATCCAAAGGCACGGCGCTGAAGTTTTCCGGGCGGCCTTCAAGATGCTTGGCAAGTTTAGAGGCAGCCGCGATCACCGATTTGGGCGACAATTCATCGATTTTGTAAAACGACCAACTCGCCAAAAGTTCAACGCCTTTGGCGGGCGCGTCGGACGAGATCATGAATGTCGTCTGACCCTCAGGCGTCACAACATAGTATTGCGGCGTCAGAACGGTCTTCTCGAACCCTCCATAAAGATGCTCTTGCAGCGCTTTGACATCAAAAGCCTGCGCCGCCGTGAACCGCGCGGTGACCTCGGCAAACGGGTCAGGGCCATAATCACGCGTTTCGTCCTCAAAATCGGGGATCACCAGATCGGGATCGACCGGGGGCGCGCGCAACTCCATCAAAGGCGAAATTTCTGAGGTGCCGGGAATGGCCTCTTCGGCGCGCGCGTCGCTATAACTGCTGGGCCGGAGTTCGAGATCATCAGCGCTGAACAAAGGTTGGTCTGGCGTCTTGTTCTTCTTCCCAAAGAGCTTCTTGATCCAGCTCATGCCCGCGCGCTCTGTCTATTGATTGCCTTTAAGAAATACGCCAGCCTCTTTGGCGGCCATGCGAATGGCTTTGGACTTATTAACCGTCTCTTCAAATTCCGCCTGCGGATCGCTGTCATAAACAACGCCGCCGCCCGCTTGAATATAGAGCTTCTCGTCTTGAAGCACAGCCGTGCGCAGCGCGATGCACATATCCATATCGCCGCCCGCGCTGAAATAGCCGCAACCGCCGCCATAGACGCCGCGCTTTTCGGGCTCCAATTCGTCGATGATCTCCATCGCGCGCACTTTTGGCGCACCAGAAACCGTGCCCGCAGGCAAGCCCGACAGCAGCGCAGAGAGCGCGTCGTGATCGTCGCTCAACTCGCCCACCACGTTGGAGACGATATGCATCACATGGCTATAGCGCTCGATTGTGAATTTCTCGGTCGGGCGCACCGTGCCGATCTTTGAGACCTTGCCCGTATCATTGCGCCCCAGATCAAGAAGCATCAAATGCTCGGCCATCTCTTTGGGATCTCCCAGCAAGTCGGCCTCCAGCGCGCGGTCTTGCTCTGGCGTCGCTCCGCGCGGACGTGTGCCTGCAATTGGGCGGATCGTCACTTCGGAGCCGAAGACACGCACCAAGATCTCGGGGCTCGCCCCGATGATCTGAAAGCCGCCCATGTTGAAATAGAACATAAACGGCGAGGGGTTGGTGCGCCTGAGCGCGCGGTAAAGCGAGAAGGGCGGCAGTTTGAAATCCATCGTCCAGCGCTGCGAAGGGACGACCTGAAAGATATCGCCCGCTTTGATATAGTCTTTCGCCTTCTCGACGATCTTCAAATAGTCGTCATGCGCAATATTCGAGATAGGCTCAGCCGTGCTGACATCCTCGCCCAGATCGCGCGCTTGCGCAGGCACGCCGCGCTCCAGATCGCGCACGGCATCCATCACCCGCTCTGCCGCTTGTGCGTAAGCCGCCTTGGCAGTGAGCCCGGAGGCAGCCCAAGCGGGGCTAACCACGATCACCTCGCCTTTGACCCCGTCAAGAACCACCACGACAGAGGGCCGGATCATCACCGCATCGGGCAGGCCCAGCGGGTCGGGGTTCACATCGGGCAAATGCTCTACCAGCCGGATCATGTCATAGCCCAGATAGCCAAACAGCCCCGCGCTTGCCGCTGGAAGCCCGTGCGGAATATCAATCCGGCTCTCGGCCAGAATATCGCGCAGCGCGGCCAGCGGATCACCCTCGCACGGCTCGAAGCTTTCGCGATCAATACGGGCGTTGCGGTTGATTTCAGATGTCACGCCACGACAGCGCCAGATCAGATCGGGCTTCATGCCAATGATTGAATAGCGCCCGCGCACTTCACCGCCGGTGACAGATTCCAGCACAAAACTATCCGTCTGCGCGCCGGTGAGCTTGAGCATCAAGGAGACAGGCGTGTCCAGATCAGCGGCCAGCCGCGTATAGACCAACTGGTTCGCCCCAGCCTCAAAGCCTTTGGCAAAAGCGTCAAATTCCGGAAGCATTGCCACCCGCCCGGATCAATATTGCGCATGCACGGCGTTGATCGCCGCTTGGTTGAGCGAAATCCCGTGGCGCGTCTGAACCGCTTGACCGAACAGCTGGAAGATATCAGCCGACATGGTTTGCGAGGCCACTTGCGTCAATTGCCCCAAGAAGGCTTGCGCCTCTTCCGCTTCCAGATCGGGCGGAGAGATATCGATCAGCTCCACCAGCGCCATCGTGCCACTGCCTTCAACCAGCACCGTGCCGCCCTCGGGCGCCTCGAACACATCGACGATCATTTGCTGCGGCGCGCCTTCAAAGAATGTGCCGCGCGCGACGTCTGTCTCGGTCGTAGGCGTCAGTCCAAGCGCTTCCATATCCGTGCCGCTTTCCAGTTGCGCCTTCATGTTCTCGCCCATCTCGGCCAGACGCTTGACGGTCAGATCCGCTTTGAAAGCTTGCGTCACGTCGTCTTTCACATCGGCCAGCGGAGGCGTCGCGGGGGCTACGATCTCTTCCAGACGCAGCGCGAAAATGCCGCCATCGCTCAGCTCGGTGATTTGCGCGAAGTCTTCCAGCGTGGCGCGCGAAATCTCGGCGCGGAACTCGTCATAGCCGGCGATGCCCTCGCTCAGCTCGGGGCTGAAATCAACCTTACCCAATTGCATTTCTGTCTCTGCGGCCACGTCTTCCAGCGTCGCGCCACCGACCAAAAGATCGTCAATCGCGATGATCTGGTCTTCGATTTCACGCCGCGCGCGGTCGGCAGAGCTTTCGGCCAAAAGCTCTTCGCGCACATCTTCAAAGCTTGTTGTGCTGGCCTCAAGAACGGCGTTGATGCGGTAAAGGGCAGGGCCCAGCGAGGTCTCGACAGGCGCAGAAATGCCGGGCTCGGTCAGCGCAAAGACAACATCTGCAATCGCGTTATCCAGATCGCCGCGCGCAACTTCACCTTGATCGACATCATCAAGCGTCAGGTCGCGGTCTGTGACCAGCGTGTCAAAGGTCGTCTCGCCTGCATCAAGTGCGGCTTTTGCGGCCTCTGCCTCGGCCATATCGGCAAAGCTCAAACGCTCGATCAAGCGCCGCTCGGGGCGGATATAGGCATCTGCGCGCTCGTCATAAAGCAGCTTTAGCTCTGCCTCATCGACATCGATACTGTCCAACAGCATATCAGGCGTCAGCCAAACATAAGTGGCTTTGCGGATTTCCGGCGTCAGGAATTGCTCGGTATTGGCGTCGAAGAAGGTTTGCAACTCGGCCTCAGTGGGCTCAACCGCAGGGGTCACCAACAGGCTTTCATCCAAGACGGCCCAGCGGAAGCTGCGTTTCTCGGACAAGAACAAGTACAGTGTCTCGGCAAAAGTCGGTTGCGCCACGGTGCCGCCCGTGACGGCTTGTTGCAGCAGATTGCGCGCTGCCGTGTCGCGCAGACCTTCTTCAAACTCGCCCGTAGTCAGGCCGTTCTGGCGCAGCATGAATTCATAGCCTTCGCGGTCAAACGTGCCGTCAACGCCTTGAAACTGCGGGATCGTGTTGAGCTGTTGCGCAACTTCCGTATCGCCCACAGACAGCCCCATCACGCGGGCCTCTTCGGTCAAGGCGGCTTGGCCTGCAAGCTGCGCGCGGATGCGCTGATCGACACCGTCTTGTGTGGCTTGCAGCAAAGTATAAGGCGCGCCGCGGCGTTGGCTTTGAATGTTCAACTCGTTTTGCAGCGCGCGCGCATAATCATTGACCGAAATCTCCGTGTCGCCCACAGAGCCGATCGAGCGGATCGTGCCGCCAAGGCTATTGGCGCCAAATCCCGCAAGGGCTGCAATCAGAAGGATCAAGATGCCCCAGACGAAAATTCTGGATGTGGTAGACGAGCCGGCTTTAGCCATGACGTAGAGCCCTTATTTACATGTTTGCGACGTGGTAACGGGTTGCGGGCAAGGGGGCAAGCGTTAGAGGTCCAGCGGCTCCAGCCTGTCGAACAATTCTTCGATACCAGCCGCGTCGATATTGGCAAATGCAATGCGCATCTGACGCGCGCCGCGCGGGTCATCCTCGGGCATGAACATCGTACCGGGCAAGGCCAGAACGGCAGCGTCCGAGACCAGCTTTTGCGCCAGTTGATCGGAGGCCATCGCAAACGGATGCTCCACATAGGCGAAATACGCGCCGCAGCCCAAAAGCGTCCAGCCTTTCGCGGCGAGACGCGGGAAGTTTTGCTCAATCGCCGCGCGCCTGTTCAAAATCTCGGCGCGCTGCTCGCCCAGCCAATTGCCAAGGTTCTGCATCCCCCAAAGTGCCGCGCGCTGGCCCAGTTGATTGGGGCAGATCGTCACCGTGTCGAGGAATTTCTCCGCCTGCGCCAGACGCCCGACCGAGCCTGTCATAGCCCCCACGCGGTGGCCGGTCAGACGGTAGGCTTTGGAGAACGAGTAAAGCTGGATCAGCGTCTCGTCCCAGCCCGCCCGCGTCAGCAAATCATGCGGCGCGCCGGTGCGGCTGTCGAAATCGCGGTAGGTCTCATCAACGATCAGCGCGATGCCGCGCGCTTCGCACAGATCGTAAAACTCCGCCAAAACCGCAGCCGGGTATTCCACACCGCCCGGATTGTTCGGCGTCACCAAAGATATCGCGCGGGTCTTGGGCGTGATCAGCTTGGCTGCGTCTTCAGCGCTTGGGATCAGGCTTGCATCCGTGGCCAAAGGCACCGCCGCAATGCCCCCCATATCGAGCCACATCTTATGGTTGAAATACCAAGGCGTGGGCAGGATCACCTCGTCACCGGGGGCAGCCAGCGTGGCAATCGTCGCGGCAAAGGCCTGATTGCAGCCCGAGGTGATGGCGACATTCTCGGCGCTTACCTTGGCGCCATATCCGCGCGTCCATTCCGCCGCGACTGCTTCGCGCAGATCGGGCAGGCCCAAAACGGGGCCATAAAGATGCGCGCCGTCATCGCTCATCACAGCCTCGGCCATCGCTTGGCGCATCTGCTCGGGCGGCGGGTCAACGGGAGCGGCTTGGCTGACATTGATCAGCGGGCGATCTGGCGAGAATGTCGCGTTCTCGATCCAGCGCCGTGCTTCCATCACGGGCGGCGGCGTGGTTGCGGCCATGTTGGGATTGAGGATCGCCATGGCGCTAATCCTCGCCGCGATAAGGCTTCACATATTGCATCGCCATATCCCACGGGAAGAAAATCCACGTATCCTGGCTGACTTCGGTGATAAACGTATCCACCTGCGGGCGGCCTTTCGGCTTGGCATAGACGGTCGCGAAATGCGCTTTAGGATAAAGCGTGCGCACCACTTCAAGCGTCTTGCCGCTATCGACCAGATCGTCGATGATTAAAATCCCCGTGCCATCGCCCATCAACGTGTCATCGGGTTTCTTCAAAACCACCGCATCCGACTGGTCCTGATTGTCGTAAGACTTGACCGAAATCGTATCGACCGTGCGAATATCCAACTCCCGCGCGGCAATCATCGCAGGCGCCATACCGCCCCGCGTAATCGCCACAACCGCTTTCCACGCGCCATTATCGGGCCCATGCCCGTCCAGCCGCCACGCCAAAGCGCGGCTGTCGCGGTGAATTTGATCCCAAGAGATATGGAAGCCTTTTTCGTGCGGCAGGCGGTCTGTCATCGGGTGCGCCCTCTCATGTTTTCTCAATATCGGGCGCGTCGACGGCTTTCATGCCGACAACATGATAGCCCGCATCGACATGCAAAACCTCGCCCGTCACGGCAGAGCCCAGATCAGACAGCAAATACAGCGCCGACTTGCCGACCTCTTCTTGCGTCACGGTGCGGCGCAGGGGCGAGTTATATTCGTTCCACTTCATAATGTAGCGAAAATCACCGATGCCAGAGGCCGCGAGCGTCTTGATCGTGCCTGCCGAGATGGCATTGACGCGAATGGCCTGCTTGCCCAGATCTTCGGCCAGATAGCGCACCGAGGCCTCAAGGGCCGCTTTCGCAACGCCCATGACATTATAATGCGGCATGACTTTCTCGGCGCCATAATAGGTGAGCGTCAGCATCGAGCCGCCCTCGCTCATCAATTTCTCCGCGCGCTGCGCCACGGCGGTGAAGGAATAGACCGAGATATCCATCGACATGCGGAAATTGTCAGGGCTGGTATCGACGTAACGGCCCCGCAATTCGTTCTTGTCGGAAAATCCAATCGCATGGACGACGAAATCAATGCTGCCCCAATCGGCCTTCAAGGTCTCAAACAGCGCGTCCAGCGAGGCCGGATCGGCGACGTCACACGGGATGACATGTTTCGACCCGATGCTTTCGGCCAAAGGACCGACGCGTTTTAGCAACGCCTCGCCTTGATAAGAGAACGCGATTTCTGCGCCTTGATCGGCGCAAGCCTTCGCAATACCCCATGCGATAGACTTATCATTGGCCACACCCATGATTAGGCCGCGTTTGCCAGACATCAGCCCCGGCACCATATGATTTGACATTGCGTCCGTCCCCCTCACTTTATGTGTTGCAATCGGGTGTAGGCCAAACACTATGGCGCATCAAGCGGGTCGCGACGCAAGGTTACGCTGGCCAGTGATGGGGTAATTTTGCTACCGCGCGCCGAGCAGGCCTCGCGCGCTCAGAACAGGGAATATAAAGTGACGTCCAGGTCAGGAAAATTTGCAGGCGACGATCCGTTCGAGATCACGCGCAGCTGGCTGGCGGAAGCGGAGGTCTCGGAGCCAAATGACCCCAATGCGATCGCTTTAGCGACAGTTGACGTCCACGGAATGCCGAATGTTCGCATGGTGTTACTGAAAGATGTTGAAGCGGACAGCTTCGTCTTCTACACAAATTACAACAGCGTGAAGGCGGGCGAACTAAACAGTTCGGGATCAGCCGCTTTTGTGCTACATTGGAAATCTCTGAGACGGCAAATCCGTGTGAGGGGTCATGTGACCCGCGAAGACGGTGCGCAGGCGGATGCGTATTATACCTCCCGCTCGCTCAAAAGCAGGCTCGGAGCATGGGCGTCAGATCAATCGCAACCGCTCGGGTCGCGTGCGGAGTTGATGGCCAAAGTAGCTAAGGTGACGGTCGAGCAGGGACCCAATCCGAAGCGGCCGCCTTTTTGGGGTGGTTTTCGTGTAACCCCGGTCGAGATTGAATTCTGGGCCGACGGTGCGGCAAGATTGCACGACCGGTTCAGGTGGAGCCGGGACAGTGTAGAAGAGGAATGGAAGATAACGCGCCTTAATCCGTAGCCTTTTGCAGGCATGAGCAGGACAGGAAAGACATACCTATCTATAGGACAATAACCGTGGGACGGTGCTATGGTAACGTAGCAGTCGGAGAGAACCATGGGCAGGCTTGGAGGCGCTGAAAATTTTAGCGCAGCTTGGATGACAGAGAATATGAATGTTACCGATGACACCGGTGTGGTGATTGGTCGGGTGAAATGGTTCGACGCAGTAAAAGGCTTTGGCTTTGTCGTTGCGGATACGGGGGGGCCAGACATCCTGCTACACGCCAACGTATTGCGAAACTTTGGGCAAGGCTCTGTCGCCGACAGCAGCGTTGTCGAAATGCGTGTCCAAGAGACAGAGCGCGGCTATCAGGCCGTCGAGGTTATTTCCGTCACGCCGCCAGAACTTGATGAAGATGACATCGAAGCTCTCGTGCCGATGGAAGATTTGGGCGATGTTCCGCTGACGCCGTCTCGGGTCAAATGGTTCGATAAGGCGAAGGGATTCGGCTTTGCCAACGCCTACGCCGATGATGAAGATATTTTCCTGCATATCGAAGTGCTGCGCCGCTGCGGTCTGGCTGATTTGCAAGCCGGCGAGGCCGTGTGCCTGCGCGTCGTTGATGGCGAGCGGGGCAAGATGGCCGCCGAGGTTCATTCTTGGGACTACGCACTAACACATGAATAGTAACTCAGGTTGGGTATGGGTAACGCGCTAAAGCACGCCAAGCGGCTCTTTCTTTCCGGCCTGATCTGGGCGTCCGCAACCGCGGGCGCTTTTGCGTTATGCCAACCTGACCGGCTTGATCTGCGCGGGCCTTGGGGCAGTGCGCAATTTCGCATTGAAATCGCCGATGATGCGGCCGAGCGCGCACAAGGCTTGATGCATCGCGAAAGCTTGCCGAAGCTCTCTGGCATGCTCTTTATATATGACACACCCGGTGATCTGACCTTTTGGATGCGCAACACGCTGATCCCGCTCGATATGATCTTCATCGATCCCACAGGCCGGATCACGCATATCCACGAGAATGCGATTCCCCATGACGAGACGGGTATCTCGGGCGGAGATGGCAATCTCGCGGTCCTAGAGATCAATGGCGGGTTGGCGCGCAGCCTTGGCATCACAGTCGGCAGCGAGATCCGGCATGCGGCTTTCGGGGCTGACGGTGTCGCATGGAGCTGCGCTGAGTAGGCCCTTTGGCCCTTGCATCACAGTGCCAAATTTGGGCTTTTCAAATGCCTGCGATGGCGCTAGGAACCATCCACAGATTGTCGGGGCGTGGCGCAGCCTGGTAGCGCACCTGTTTTGGGTACAGGGGGTCGGAAGTTCGAATCTTCCCGTCCCGACCATCTGAAAAATCTCCCCTCCAGAAACTATATCTAGTGTGGCGAATTCACATCGCCCCTATATGCGTATGACGCATGTGAATACCTCTTCCCGAATCTGTGGAGCGTTCATCTGTTACCCCAACATCCCGACCTAACTCGCCCTGATTCAAAAGTTTTTTTGCTCCGGGCTTGGGGGTCGTTTTCGGGCGGTTATCCACAGGGGCATTTGGGGTACTTAAGTTGTGCCTGACGTCAAGTCACAAAACTTTCAAAAATGGTGAATAAATCCGTTGACCCTCTAGGGGCAGATGCGCCATTTAGTTCGGGCTGATACGACGACCACCATATATAGCGTTAAGCGAAGGTGGTACGAGGGACGGGACTAAACCTAACTATATGAGCATCGATCAGATGCCATGCCGGCATTCGCGTGCGGGCACTGGGTGACCTTTTCCTTGAAAGCAAGACCGCGAGGCCCGCGTGAGGCAGGCTTTATAATGACAAACGGGCGCAAGCCACGCGACAAGGGAAGTAATTTCATGAAGATCGACCGTAAACTGACGCAAGCAGGTAAAGACGCGTATTCGGCTTTGGAATTCACGACGACCACCTCCGAGATTAGAAACCCGGATGGCACGATCGTCTTTAAGCTCGATAACGTCGAAATCCCTGCAGGTTGGAGCCAGGTCGCCTCTGATGTGATTGCGCAGAAATATTTCCGCAAAGCGGGCGTTCCGGCGCGTCTGAAGACGGTCAAGGAAAAGGGCGTGCCAGAGTTTCTGCAACGCTCGGTTCCAGATAAGGTCGCGCTGAAGAAACTGCCGAAAGATCAACGCTTTGGCGGCGAAACCTCGTCCAAACAAGTGTTCGACCGTCTCGCAGGCGCTTGGGCCTATTGGGGCTGGAAGGGCGGCTATTTCTCGTCCGAGGCCGACGCACGGGCCTATTTTGACGAAATGCGCGCGATGCTGGCCAAACAGATGGCCGCACCGAACTCGCCACAATGGTTCAACACGGGCCTGCACTGGGCTTACGGCATCGACGGGCCTGCGCAAGGCCACCACTATGTCGACTACAAGACGGGCGAACTGACCAAGTCGAAATCCTCCTACGAGCATCCGCAGCCCCATGCGTGCTTCATCCAGTCCGTCTCTGACGATCTGGTCAATGACGGCGGCATTATGGACCTTTGGGTCCGCGAGGCGCGGCTCTTTAAGTATGGCTCTGGCACCGGCACGAACTTCTCCTCCCTACGTGCCGATGGCGAGTCGCTGTCCGGTGGTGGGAAATCCTCAGGCCTTATGGGCTTTCTGAAGATCGGGGACCGGGCAGCGGGCGCCATCAAGTCAGGCGGTACAACACGTCGCGCGGCCAAGATGGTGATCGTCGATGCCGACCACCCCGATATCGAGGAATTCATCAACTGGAAGGTGCTGGAGGAGCAAAAAGTAGCCTCCATCGTCGCGGGCTCCAAAATGCACGAGCAAAAGCTCAACCTGATCTTTGATGCGATCAAGGCTTGGGACGGCAAGCTGGAAGATGCGGCTGACCCCAAGGTGAACCCACAGCTCAAAGACGCGATCCGCGAGGCCAAGAAAGTCGCGATCCCGGAGACTTACGTCAAGCGCGTGCTGGATTACGCAAAACAAGGCTACGAGGCGATTGAGTTCCCGACCTACGACACGGATTGGGATTCGGAAGCTTACAATTCTGTCTCCGGCCAGAACTCCAACAACTCGATCCGCGTGACAGATGCGTTTCTTAAGGCCGTCGAAGACGATGCCGATTGGGATCTGATCAACCGCAAGGATGGCAAGGTCGCCAAGACCATCAAAGCGCGCGATCTGTGGGAAACCGTCGGCCACGCCGCATGGGCCTGCGCCGATCCAGGCATCCAGTATCACGACACGGTCAATGCATGGCACACATGCCCCGAAGATGGCGCGATCCGCGGCTCCAACCCGTGCTCGGAATATATGTTCCTCGACGACACGGCCTGTAACCTCGCCTCGATGAACTTGCTGACGTATTATTCCGACAACAAGTTCGACGCCGAGCTTTATATGCACGCGACACGCCTGTGGACGCTGACGCTGGAAATTTCGGTGATGATGGCGCAATTCCCGTCGCCCGCGATTGCGCAGCGCTCCTATGACTTCCGCACGTTGGGTCTGGGCTACGCCAATATCGGCGGCTTGCTGATGAATATGGGCTATAGCTACGACAGCGCCGAAGGCCGCGCGATGTGTGGGGCACTCACCGCTCTGATGACCGGCGTGTCTTACGCCACATCCGCCGAGATCGCAGCCGAGCTTGGGCCGTTCCCGGGCTACGCGAAAAACGCCGATCACATGCTGCGCGTCATGCGCAACCACCGCAACGCGGCGCATGGCAATGATGACGGCTACGAGAGCTTGGACATCAAGCCATTGCCGCTCGACCATAAATCCTGCCCCGATCAAGAGCT
>CAZCEW010000083.1:0-11300 GCA_964497775.1 uncultured Rhodobacterales bacterium | reverse complement strand
GCCGCAGGCTTTGAGCCGCTGATCAAAATGCGCGATGATGCGGAACTGACGGGCCTTGCAAAAGGCTTTGCGTTTCAAATGGTTGAGGCGCTGGGCTTAACCTCGCGCGATGCGGTCGCCAAAGAGGTCAAAGAGCTTGATCAAGACGCGCGCGGCCAATTGCGCAAACATGGTGTGCGCTTTGGTCAGTTCACGATTTTCATGCCGCTTTTGCTGAAACCCGCGCCGACGCGCTTGCGTCTGGTGCTGTGGTCTTTGCAGAAAAACCTGTCGGAATTCCCCGAAGCACCACCCGCAGGGCTGGTCACCGTGCCTGCCGTCAAAGACGCGCCAGAGGGCTATTACACGCAAGCCGGATACCGTTTGGCCGGAGAGCGCGCCATTCGCATCGACATGCTGGAACGCCTCGCCGATCAGTTGCGCGTCGAGGACAGCCGCGGCGGGTTTGAAGCCAAGCCCGATATGTTGTCGATCACCGGCATGACGCTGGAGCAATTCTCAGGCCTGATGGAAGGCCTTGGCTATAAGGCCGAGAAGGGCGAACGCGAGAAGGTGAAGGCGGTGGCCCAGCCGAAGGAAGCCTCCAAAGAGGACTCGCCGAAAGAGGAAGTATCTAAAGACGGGGCTGCGGCGGAGACGCCTGCGCCAACAGAGGCCAAAGCGGCAGAGCCCAAAGACGCGGCGGCTCCCGCCGAGGACGGCCCCGAGATGGAAGTGTTCTACACATTCACATGGGCCGGCAATCGCGGCGTGCGCGCACGGCCTGCGGGGGACAGCGCCAAAGGTGGTGGCAAATCGCGCGGCAAGCCGTCTGGAAAATCGGGAGGCAAACCACGTGGCAAGGGCCAAGGCAATAAGGCGCAAAACTTCTCTGCACGGCCTCCGAAAAAGGAAAAGGCAATCGATCCTGACAACCCGTTCGCGGCGGCTCTGATGGGGCTGAAGAAGGACTAAAGCTATTTCCGAGACGATCCGACTGGACAAATGGCTCTGGCAGGCGCGGTTTTTCAAGACCCGGACGCTGGCCGCCAAACAGGTTACGGGCGGCCATGTCAGGGTCAATTCCAACAAAACTGATAAGGCGGCTCACAAAGTCGGGCCCGGTGATACGCTGACATTTGCCCAAGGCCGCGTCATTCGGGTCGTGGAAATCGCCCAATGCGGCGCGCGGCGGGGGCCTGCGCCCGAGGCGCAAGCGCTCTATATCGATCATACGCCTGTGGTGGAACCAAAACCGAAAAACCCTGAGGCAAACCGTGTTGGCGGGCGTCCGACGAAGAAAGATCGCCGCAGCTTGATGCTTTCACGCAAAGGCTCTCTTGAATGATCCTAAGGCTTTGCTTAGGACATCTTTCTGTAACACCAGTTGGACTTTGAGCTATGACTTACATCGTCAATGATGCCTGTATCTCTTGCAAATATACCGACTGCGTCGAGGTCTGCCCTGTGGATTGCTTCTACGAGGGTGAGAATATGCTGGTGATCCATCCTGACGAATGTATCGATTGCGGCGTGTGCGAGCCTGAATGCCCCGCCGACGCGATCCGCCCTGATACTGAGCCGGATATGGAGAAATGGGTCGAGTTCAACCGCAAATACTCCGAGATGTGGCCGGTGATCATCACCAAGAAAGACCCGCTGCCCACCGCCGATGAGCGCGATGGCGAGGAAGGCAAGCTGGAGAAATACTTCTCTGAGAAGCCCGGCGAGGGCGGTTAAGCCACGCATTTTGACCTTCAAACAAAGGCTTAGGCCCCCGCGCTTTCAAAAGGCGCATTTTTGTGCTATGTTACCCCTAACACACCGGCGAGACTGGCTGCTTGCCCTTGAGGTGTTACCGAAAAATGAACGAGATTGACCGGATGGTTTCCGTCCGGCCTGTCTTTTTGGCTGTGAAAAGAAGGGCGCTTGGGACCTCCGAGTGATCATATATGAGTAAGAAAAAACAAGACTTTAGCCCAAATGAATTTGTGGTTTATCCCGCGCATGGTGTTGGCAAGATCGTCAATATCGAGACGCAGGAAGTGGCAGGCATCGAGTTGGAATTGTTCGTTGTGTCTTTCGAGAAAGACAAAATGACCCTGCGTGTGCCGACGCATAAGGCGCTGGAAGTGGGCATGCGGCCTTTGTCTTCGCCCGATCTGGTGGCGCAAGCGTTCAAAACGCTTAAAGGCAAGGCGCGGGTGAAACGCGCAATGTGGTCGCGCCGGGCGCAGGAATATGAGCAAAAGATCAATTCCGGTGATCTGATTGCGATTGCCGAAGTGGTGCGCGATTTGCACCGTCATGGCGACCAGCGCGAACAAAGCTATTCGGAGCGTCAGCTTTATGAAGCCGCTTTGGAGCGTCTGACGCGCGAGGTCGCGGTCGTTCAGGGCTCGGAAGAGCCTGTGGCGATGAAGGAAATCGACGATGTCTTGGTGAGCCGCGCGGCTGCGGCGTAAGGCATCCGTATGAAGTATTGAGGAACGCCGTCTCAGGTCGAGGCGGCGTTTTTCGTTTCTAGAGAAGAAGCGTCATTGCAATTAGAAGCGCGATTTCAGTGACTTGCTGCGTGGCGCCTAAGATGTCTCCGGTCTGGCCTGCAATCTTGCGCTGCGCGATTTGTGCGCAGGCCAGTATCGCCAAACCCGCCACTGCGATCAGCCATAGCCCTGACCATCCGAACCCCACCAAAGCCGCCACGGCCGCGATTCCGGCGGTGACACGTGTCGCAGGTTTGCCGGGGCGTCCGGTCATATGTGAAAGGCCGGTCTCGCGCGCATTGGGCAAGATATCCATCACATAGGCCATCGCACTGCGCGAGATGATTGCGGCGGCGAGAAGCGGCGCGAAGATCGCTCCGCCCGCGATCAGCGCGGAAAGTGCGGCCCACCGCAAGCCAAGCCCCAAGATCAATGCGATGACGCCATAAGCGCCGATATGGCTGTCTTTCATGATCTCCAAGCGTCGCTCGGCGGAGTTGCCGCCCCAAAGCCCGTCAGCGCTGTCGGCCAGCCCGTCTTCATGCATCGCACCGGTGATCACGATCATCGCCGTTAAAGCCAGCCCCGCCGTGACCATCGCAGGCGCGCCGAATTTATGGGCGCAATATGCCACGCATGCCGCAATCGCCCCCACAACCAACCCCACCAGCGGATAGGCCCACGCAGCCAGTGCGGCGGGGCGTGCGTCGTCCCAATCGCGCGCAGGTAAGGGCAGGCGGGTGAGCAGGCCAAGCGCCACCCAGAGGTCTTGCAGTTGGTAGGCTTGCTCTTTGTCGTATTTGTCCATGAAAACGCGTCTCTTGGTCTTGCGGTCGGTGCGCTCAGGGGTAAACAGAGTGCCAAGACAATGCAATTCTAGCGATGGATATCCCAGCCCATGACATTCTCGACTTTGGCCGAATTTCGCGACCTTCTTAGCACAGCTCCCGGCGCAGATGATGCAGCGCGTGCAGGGGCCGAGGACCGCAACGGCCAGTTGACCAAACCCCCCGGCGCGCTGGGGCGGCTGGAGGATCTGGCGATTTGGTATGCCAGCTGGCGCGGCGAGGCGGCACCTGAATTGAGATCGCCTCAGGTCATTATTTTTGCCGGAAATCATGGGGTTACGGCGCAAGGTGTATCTGCTTTTCCGGCGGAAGTCACCGCGCAGATGGTTGCGAATTTCGAGCATGGCGGAGCGGCGATCAACCAGCTTTCCAAAGCGTTCGGCGCGAAGATGGATGTGCATGCGCTAGAGCTCGACACGCCGACGGCGGATTTCACGACCGCGCCTGCGATGACGGAGGCTGAATGCGTGGCGGCGTTGAAAACCGGTTGGGACGCGGTGTCTGCAAGCGCTGATCTGCTGGTCACGGGCGAGATGGGCATTGGCAACACGACCTCGGCGGCTGCGATTGCTTGCGCGCTGTTTGGCGGCGAGGCCCGCGATTGGACAGGGCGCGGCACGGGCGTCGATGATGCCGGGTTGGCTTTGAAAACCCGGGTGGTGAGTGAAGGCCTTGCGCTCCATACGGATCGCGACCCTTTAGAGGTTCTGCGCTGTCTGGGCGGGCGCGAATTGGCGGCGATGGCCGGCGCGATTGCCTCTGCGCGCGCCAAGCGTATTCCGGTCATTTTGGATGGTTTCATCTGCACCGCCGCTGCTGCCGTTTTGGAGCATGCACAAACAGGCGCTTTGGATCACGCGGTTGCGGGCCATCTATCCGCAGAAGGGGCGCATCAGAAAATGCTCGACGGCCTCGGCAAGACGCCGCTTTTGTCACTGGGGCTACGGCTGGGCGAAGGCTCTGGCGCGGCGCTGGCCATTGGCGTTTTGATCGGCGCGGTTGCGTGTCATTCTGGCATGGCCACTTTTGCGGAGGCCGGTGTCAGCGACGCCTAAGCGGGGGCTGCGAT
Organism: uncultured Rhodobacterales bacterium; assembly: GCA_964497775.1. Lineage (GTDB taxonomy): Bacteria > Pseudomonadota > Alphaproteobacteria > Rhodobacterales > Rhodobacteraceae > Litoreibacter. The sequence goes on along the minus strand of CAZCEW010000083.1, from coordinate 6,918 downwards.
CTCGCGCATGGCGGCCAGAAACTGGGCCACTTCGCCTTGCGTATTATAGTGGCACATCGACACGCGCACAGCACCGCTTATGCCAAGCGGCGTGAGGATATTGCCGGAGTAGTGATCGTCTTTGCGGATATGCGTGCGGATTCCACGGGCGCGCAGTTGTGACACGATCTCGCCTGCCTCAATGCCATCCACGGCCAGACAGATCAGCCCTTCGCGGCGCGGATTATCAATGCCGCCGATGACGGTGACGCCGGGAAGCTCTGCCAGCCCGGTTTGATTGCCCGTGCCATGGAGCATCGCATCTGTGAGGGATTTTTCATGGGCGTGGATCGCATCGCCCGCCGCCACAATGCGCGCGCGCCGCTCTGAGCTGTCGGTAAAATGGCCGCCGAGCCAGTCGAAATAATCCACGACATCTGAAAACGTCGCATAGGCGCCAGTGTCGCGCGTGCCCATCTCCCAAGGGCTGCCGGGCGCATCCAGCAGATGTTCATGTGGCAGTGCAGAGAGGCGATCTGACACCCAAGCCACGCCGTATCCGTGGCGCGAGAAGACCTTGTAAGGCGAGACGACATAGCCGTCGATGTCGTAGCTGGCGATATCGAGCTGGCCATGGGCCGCGTGCTGGATACCGTCCACGATGATAAAACACGAAGGCGCAATTGCGCGCACTGCTTTGGCGATGGCTGCGACATCCATGCCCATGCCAGTAACGGGCGAGGTGTGCAGGATCGTCACAACCTGCGCGTCGGGCGTGATCTGAGCCGTGTAGGCCTCGGGCGAGACGGCGCCGGTGTCGTCATCATGGGCAATCAGGATATGGGCTTTGCCTGCCATCTCAGCCCATTTGGCGGCCGCACTGCGGCTGGCGGGATGCTCGACCGTGCTGGAAAAGACCGGGCCCGGGCCTGTGCCCATGATCGCGGTGCGGATCAGGCGAAACAAGAGCTCGGTGCCGCTTTCGCCCACAAAGAACTGACCTTGCGGCGCGTTAAACATCACCGCCATATCCGCCTTGGCCTTGTCGATCACTGCAACCAGCGCCTTGGCGGCCGGGTTGTCGCGGCCTTGATTGTCGGGGATCGCTGCAAATTTCGCGGAGGTCTCGACGACCGTATTCAGCGTCAGCGCGCCGCCAGCGTTCTCGAAAAATACGCGCGGGCCTTCAAAGGGGCAATCGCTGATATGGGCGAAGCGGGCGCGGACCGCGTCCATAAGGTCTGGCTTGGATGTGAGCATCAGTCTCTCCTGCACGCGGGGGTCTTGCGTTTCATTGACTAGATTTTTGGAACCGGGTCAAGAATGGCTGGGGTTGCAAAGATGCTTGCCTTTCGCGCCCCTAGCTCAGAGGCTGCGCAGAGCGCGTCCCGGTCACGAAATGGAGCCCATGCCGATGCCCTTGCCTGACACGATGAAAGCGATGGTCACGATGGGCCATGGCGATATGGATCAGATGGTGTGGCACACTGACTGGCCGCGTCCTGAGCCTGCTCGGGGTGAGGTTTTGGTGCGCGTGGGTGCGTGCGGGCTCAACAATACCGACGTCAACACCCGCTCCGGCTGGTATTCGAAGACGGTGACCGGTGCCACGACCGGCGGCGCGTTTGAGGAGGTTGGCGAAGAAGACCCGACCTGGGGCGCGGCTCCGATCAGTTTTCCACGTATCCAAGGCGCTGATATTTGCGGTGAAATCGTTGCGGTGGGTGCGGGCGTTGATGCGTCGCGTATCGGCGAGCGGGTGATATCGGACAATTGGCTGCGCGATCCCGATGATCCGCTCAATAAGAACAAAACCGGCTATTTCGGGTCTGAGCGTGACGGCGGCTTTGCCGAATATACCTGCCTGCCTGCGGTCAATGCGGTGGCGGTGAACTCAAGTTTCTCGGATGCGGAGCTGGCGACGTTTTCATGCTCCTACTCGACAGCGGAAGGCATGCTGACGCGGGCCACTGTCACGGGCGGCGACACGGTGCTGGTGCCCGGAGCCTCAGGCGGGGTTGGCGGTGCGGTGGTGCAACTGGCCAAGCGGCGCGGCGCGCGGGTGATCGCGCTGGCCTCTGAGCCGAAGCACGGCGATGTCGCAGCTTTGGGGGCCGATTTGGTCTTGCCCCGCGCGCCCGAAGATCTGCACGCGGCTTTGGGAGGTGAGAAAATCACTGTTGTCGCCGATGTCGTCGGCGGGCCGTACTGGCCGAGCCTGATTGATATTCTGGAACGCGGCGGGCGCTATACCTGCTCGGGCGCGATTGCGGGGCCGATGGTCGAGCTTGATCTGCGGACATTCTACTTGCGCGACCTGACATTTACCGGCTCGACGGTGATCGCCCCGGCGGTCATGGCGGCTTTGGTGCGCTATATCGAGGCGGGCGATTTGAAGCCCGCGCTGGCGGCAACCTATCCGCTGGAAGAGCTGCACGCGGCGCAGACGGCGTTTATCGCGAAGGAACACACGGGCAATATCGTGGTCACGCCTTAAGCCGGGGAGCGACTGTGCAGTGCGGGGGGTCGCAATTGTCGCGCTTTTTGGCTAGGGAAGGTGGCCCGAACGCTGCTTGAAGATGCTTTGATGACACTTGAGACCCATGCGAAACTCTCTGTCGCGCCGATGATGGATTGGACGGACAGGCATTGCCGGTATTTCCACCGGCTGATCTCGCGCGAGGTGTTGCTGTATACCGAGATGGTAACCGCGCCCGCGATTGTGCGCGGCGGCGCGCATCATTTGCTGGATTTCTCAGCCCCCGAACATCCCGTGGCTTTGCAGCTTGGCGGCTCTGACCCCGCTGAGCTGGCACAGGCCGCAAAGATCGGCGCGGATCGTGGCTATGACGAGATCAACCTCAATGTCGGCTGCCCCTCGGACCGCGTACAATCGGGGTGTTTTGGGGCCGTGTTGATGGAGCAACCTGATCTGGTTGCGCGCAGCGTTAGTGCGATGATCGCAGCACAAGATGTTGATGTTACAGTGAAATGTCGCATTGGCGTTGATGATCAAATACCGGAAGAAATCCTGCCGGAGTTCTTGCGCCAGATCCGCGAGGCGGGCGTGGGCCGTGTGACGATCCATGCGCGCAAGGCGTGGCTGCAAGGGCTAAGCCCGAAAGAAAACCGCGATATTCCGCCTCTGGATTATCCGCTGGTGCATGCCGTGAAGGCGGAGTTTTCCGACATGCATATCTCGATCAATGGTGGGATTGCGACGTTGAAAGACGCCGCCTCTCATCTGGATCATGTCGACGGCGTGATGATCGGGCGGGCGGCGTATCATCAGCCTTGGGACGTGCTGGGGCGCGCCGATGAGGTGATCTACGGGCACGCGCCGCATGGCAAAACGCGCGGCGATATCGTGCGCGAGATGGAAGGCTATGTGGCAGATCATCTGGCGCAGGGCGGCAAGCTGGGTCAGATCACGCGCCATATGCTGGGGCTCTTTGCAGGTCAGCCCGGCGCGCGCGGTTGGCGGCGCAGTCTGTCGGAAAACGCGCATCGCGCGGGCGCTGATTTTGGCGTGGTGTTGGACGCGCTTGCCCATGTCGAAGGCGGCACGGTCCGCGCGGCGGAGTGAGCTTCGAGGCGCGCGGTTGGGCGCGGTTTGGCTTTGAGCAATCTGTGGTCGATTGGGCGTTGCATGCAGCACCAGTTGCGCGCCAGATTGCCACGGACCCTAAGCATCAAAGCGACTGGCTGCGCTGTGGGGGCACGTGGTTTGTGGGCGTGAACTTGCTGCCCAATGACGCGGCAGGTCGCGTGGGCGGTGGAGCTGAGTTTTCCGGTCAAGCCTCTGATTTCGCGTCACAAATATCCGGCTGGTCGGGGTTTGAGCCTGCCCAAATCTCGGTGATCTATCCGGGTTATCCGAAGCCGTCGCCTGCCGAATCCGAGCCCGCGTTTCGTTTTCGTCGTGACCGTGATGCGGGTCATGTCGACGGGTTGCTGCCCATTGGGCCGGACAAACGCCGTCACTTGCGCGAGCCGCATGCTTTTGTGTTGGGCGTGCCGTTGAATGACGCGGATGCCAGCCCGATGGTGGTCTGGGAAGGCAGCCATAAGATCATGCGCGCAGCCTTTCGCACGCTTTTGGCAAGCATCCCGCCAGAACGGTGGGCCGAAGTTGATCTGACCAAGACTTATCACGCAGCGCGCAAGCAATGTTTTGAGACCTGTCCGCGCGTGGAAGTAAGCGCGCGCGTGGGCGAGGCCTATGTGATCGACAGGCTCGCTTTGCATGGGGTGGCCCCTTGGGCCGCAGGGCACTCCGCGCCGCCTGAGGGTCGGATGATTGCGTATTTCAGGCCAGAATTACAACAGATCGGCGCGTGGCTCGATCCTGCCCCTTAAAGCCGTTGATACACAGCCGTATTGCGCTGCATTTCGACGAATTTGAAGCGCTTGTCAGTGTCCATCAGCGCTTTGCAGACCAGTTGCACATGGGCGGTTTTGATCTGTTCGGGGTCATATTCGCGGCGAGTTTGTTCGCGCACGTCAGGCGATAGCGTGGGCGAGCCTGCCAGCGTCCAGTTCCAATCGTCAAACACCATATAGCCGCCGGGCAGGCAGAGCTCTTTGAGGATCGAAGTGGCGGACCCGTCAAGATGGAAGACATGCCCGCCATCAATATAGGCCATGTGAAAGGGCGGCAGTTTTCCGGCAACAAAGCCGCGCGCAAGCTCGAAATGGTAGCCGGAATAGATGTTATAGGGCGAGCCCCAGTCGCCGTTGATATTGTGAAAGCCCTTTTGTTTGAGCTCTTCGAGCAGCGACGCCACGTCTTTTTGGCGGCTGAACATATAGATCTCGCCCGCGCCATCGAGCATCTGCGCCATAGGCAAGGTGGTGGCCCCGATGCCCACGCCGATCTCGTAGATGGTGGGGCTTTTCTCGCCAATGAGAACCCGTTCGAGATATTTCAAGACGGTCTTGTCGGGATGCGACAAGGTCTCAAAGCCGGGTTTTCCGAGGTCTTTTAACATTATGGGCCGATCTGCTGGCAGGACAGGATCAGGCGAGTATAGCTATACCTTCGGGAAATGCCTCTAACAATTTTGTGGGTGAGCGAATTGGCCGCAAAGCGCCAATTTAGCCCAAACGCGCTTTGCGCCCACCGCGGCGTTTCTTCAAGCGGGGTGCGCGCGATGGCAGGTCCTCAAGGATCGCCGCGCGGGCCTCGTTGGAGAGGCGCGACCAGACCGTGATCTCGTCGATGGAGCGCAGACAGCCGGTGCAAATCCGCTCTGCCGGGTGAACGACGCAGATTTTAATGCACGGGCTTTGCACTTCTTCTCGGTTCCAGATCTCATCACTCATGGGCTTGCCTTATATGCCTGATGCGGTCGAGCGCGCCTTGTAAGATATAGGCGGCAGCGACGTGATCAATGACCTCGGCGCGACGTTTTCGTGATGTATCCGCCTCCAAAAGGGCCTTTTCGGCCGCGACAGTCGACAGACGCTCGTCCCAGAAGGTGATGGGCAGATCGCTGAGGCGGGCGAAATTGCGGGCAAATGCGCGGGTTGATTGGGCGCGCGGACCCTCGGAGCCGTCCATATTGAACGGCAGGCCCAGCACGATGCCTTTGAGGTCGCGCTTGGCGATGATGGCTTGCAGGGCCTCGGCGTCGATGCCGAATTTCTTACGTTTAATGGTTTCCAGCGGGGTGGCGACAGAGAGCAGGCTGTCAGACACCGCCACGCCAATCGTCACTGTGCCCAGATCAAGCCCCGCCAGCGCGCCCATTGCGGGCAGCGTAGCGGCAAAACTCTCAATATCGTCGAATATCTCGCCCAAAGCGCTGGCCTTTGTAATTGCGTGGCTCAGATAGCCTTGGCGCGGTTTGAATGTCCACTGCTTGAGGCTACATGTCGCAAGGCTATAGAGAAGTGTCGCGGCGGGTCTCGTGCGAGGCGCGCGCGTGGCGCATATCTTTTGCATAATCCCAGAGTTCGAAACGGGCTGCCTATGAAACGCTATTCTGCCTTTGCTATCGCGCGAGAAGCGGCCCGCTATCATCAAGGCTGGGAGCGCGCGTGGCGCAGCCCTGAGCCCAAAAAGAAATACGATGTGATCGTTGTGGGGGCAGGCGGGCATGGTCTGGCCACGGCCTATCATCTGGGGCGCAATCACGGGATCAAGAATGTCGCCGTGATCGAGAAGGGCTGGCTGGGCGGCGGCAATACGGGGCGCAACACGACGATTATCCGCTCCAACTATCTGCAAGACCCGTCTGCCGCGATCTACGAGAAATCGCGGTCATTGTATGAGACGATGAGCCAGGATCTGAATTACAACGTGATGTTCTCCCCGCGCGGCGTGATCATGCTGGCGCAAACCCATCACGAGGTGCGCGGCTATCAGCGCACGGCGCATGCCAATGCTTTGCAAGGTGTGACGACCGAATGGATCAACCCCGCGCGCGTCAAAGAGCTGTGTCCGATCATGAATATCGACGGGCCCCGCTATCCGGTGTTGGGCGGGCTCTGGCAAGCGCGCGGCGGCACGGCGCGCCATGATGCGGTGGCTTGGGGCTATGCGCGGGCGTGCTCTGACATGGGCATGGATATCTTGCAAAAGACCGAAGTGACCGCTGTGCGGCGCGAGGGCGGCAAGGTCGCAGGCGTCACCACGACGCGCGGCGAGATCGACTGCGATAAGCTTTGTATCGTGGTCGCGGGTCATTCCGGCCATCTGGCCGAGATGGCAGGCTTCCGTCTGCCGATTGAGAGCGTGGCGCTGCAAGCGCTGGTCTCGGAGCCTATTAAGCCCTGCATGGATATCGTGGTCATGGCCAACACAGTGCACGGCTATATGAGCCAGTCCGACAAGGGCGAGATGGTGATTGGCGGCGGCACGGATGGGTATAACAACTACACGCAACGCGGCTCTTTCCATCATATCGAGGAAACCGTGCGCGCGCTGGCAGAGAC
>CAZCEW010000082.1:0-11337 GCA_964497775.1 uncultured Rhodobacterales bacterium | reverse complement strand
CCGGCGCGCCGATTTGCAGCGGCATGAAGTAGTTGCCGAAGCCGCCAAACAGCGCGGGAATAACCACAAAGAACATCATCAAGATGCCGTGGCCCGTGATCAACACGTTCCACAAATGCCCGTTTGGCGTACAATCGCCAATCGCCGCGGCTGTGAAGCGCGCGCCTTCAAGGCACATGTACTGAACGCCCGGCTCCATAAGCTCGAGCCGCATATAGACGGTGAACAGGACAGACACGAAGCCCATCAGGGCGGCCGTGAAGATATAGAGGATCCCGATATCTTTATGGTTTGTGGACATAAACCACCGGGTAAAGAACCCGCGTTCGTCGTGGTCATGTCCGGTGACGGCTGCGTCTGCCATGCTTATCTCCCGATTGAGCTCGAAATAGTGTTGTTGAGCAGGGATTCCTGCCGCTTAGCGCTAGGTTTAGAGTGGATGCAAGCGCAGGGCAATCTCACAAGCGCATAGTGCAGGGGATAAAATGTCGCGGGGGTCTTGTAATCTAGGGAGTGTCATACCAACCGCGCCTCAGCGTCGAATGGTCTAAGTCTCAAACGTCTTGGCGAAACTCCGCCTGAGGGCCGTGTCGACATCCTCCATGCTGACGGGCAGGCCAAGATCCACCAGCGACGTGACGCCTTGATCGGAAATACCGCATGGCACGATGCCGTCGAAATGGCTCAGGTCGGGGTCTACATTGATTGACAGCCCGTGAAACGTCACCCATTTGCGGATGCGTACACCAATGGCCGCGACCTTATCTTCGCGCGAGGTCCCATCAGGCAGAGGCGCTTTCTCGGGCCGCGCGACCCAGACGCCGACGCGGCCGTCGCGAATTTCTCCGGTCACGCCGAACTCGGCCAGCGTCGAAATCACCCAAGTTTCAAGATCTTGGACGTATTTCCTCACGTCCTTCTCGCGCCGGTTCAGATCAAGCATCACATAGGCCACGCGTTGACCCGGCCCGTGATAAGTGTATTGCCCGCCACGTCGGGTCTGATGAACGGGGAAGCGATCAGGGTCGGTCAGGTCCTCGGGCGTGGCAGAGCTTCCGGCGGTGTAAAGCGGCGGGTGCTCGACCAACCACACACGCTCGGGGCCTTCGCCGCGCGCAATGGCGTCGACCCAGTCTTCCATTTGCGCGACCGCATCGGCGTATCCCGTCAAGCCGTCCGAGATGATCCACTCGACCATGTTTTCCTCAATTAAGCCTAGTCTCAGTCGTTACTTATGGTAAGCTGACACCAAATGTAGAGTTATTTCGAGGAGGAATCCCATGATCAAGAAGAATTTCATTATGGCTTGCGCCGCAGCGGCGATGGTTATGATGCCAACGACGCGCGCGACGGGTGACACGGCAGGCGGCTTTCTGGCGGGTGCGATCATTGGTGGTCTGGTCGGCAATCAGGTCGGTCGCAACCAGCAAACACAGCGCCGCGTAGTGCGCCGCACATATCGCAGCAGCGGAGTTTCCTCTGCCGTTCGGGCCGAGCGTCGTGAAATTCAGACCTCTTTGAACTACTTCGGATTTCCAGCCGGCGCACCTGACGGTGTTTTGGGCCGCAAGTCGCGCGCTGCGATCTCGGGCTATCAGTCGCATCTGAACTATCCTGTGACAGGTCAGCTGACACAGTATCAAAAAGACTTCCTGCTGACATCGTACCACCGCGCTATTGCGGGTGGGGCGATCACCAACCAACAAATCGCGCAGCATCCGCAAGGTCCACGCGGTCTGCTTTTGAACTACCGTGATCAGGCCGCAGGCGTTGTAACGCCAACGACCGCTCCGGCCGCAGCGATCCAGCCAAACGTGCCGACGACTACGGTTGTCGTAGCGCCTCAGCCCACAGTCTTGGCTCCGGCAACCACGGAAGTCGTGGCCGCAGCGCCGTCGGGTGGTGGTCTGGCCTTGCCGAACTTCATGGGCTCCAGCGATGGCGCCTCGCTGGCGTCCCATTGCAACCAAGTCAGCTTGCTGACGTCGAGCAATGGGTACACGACGCTTGACGGTATGACCGATGCGTCTGCCGCCTTGAACGAGCAGTTCTGCCTCGCGCGCACCTATGCGGTCGCAACGAGCGAAGAGATGACCGCGAAGATTCAAGGCTTCACACCGCAGCAAGTTGCGGCGCAATGCGAAGGCTTTGGTCCTGCGATGAAGGATCATGTGGCCTCGCTCGGTCTCAAGCCTCATGCGGCCGTGATGCAAGATGTCTCGGGCTTCGTCGTTGATACCGGCATGTCGCCCGCGCAACTGGCTGGCACTGCAAAGATCTGTCTCGGCGTGGGCTACCGCACCGACAATATGGATGTGGCGATCGGCTCTGGCCTGTTGCTGGTCGTCTTGGGTGAAGCGCCTTATGGCGAGTTGATGGGCCACCATCTGAGCCAAGGCTTCGGCACCGCGAAACGCGCCGATCTGGCCGCCGCTTGGTATGATATGGGTCTCAAAGCGATTGAGGCAGGCACCACGCCCGTCTTCGCACCCGGTCAGCCAGAGCGTACAGCCTTGATCCGTAAAGCGTCGATGTCGATGAACGGCAATCAGGCGTCGGGCTCTCAAGTGCAACCCGTAGGTGCTTTGCCGACCTTCAAACTGGTCGAGTAATCCGCCACCTCACTGTGGCATTCAGGCCCGGGCGTATATGGCTGCGCCCGGGCCTTCTTTTTGCCCTTCACAAGAAGCAGGCAAGAGGCTAGAAGCCCCCCAGCCAAGGCATCGCGGTCGTGGCGGAATTGGTAGACGCGCAGCGTTGAGGTCGCTGTTCTGTAACAAGAGTGAGGGTTCGAGTCCCTCCGACCGCACCAACACCTTCCGGGCTCTTTCCAAATTCCGGCCTCATCTGTACGATCCAAACATTGGTGATCGAGATCAAAGGCCAAATCAGTGCGTGCTAAACTTGTCGGGCTTTTGGCGCTGGTCGCTGTCTTCTTAGGGCTTGCTCTCGCGATCCGCTCTCTCGACAGTCCTGCGGCCACGCCGCTTTCAAACCCGACTAAGCTCCGCTCCGAGATGACGCTGATTTCACACGCGGGCGCGGGGCTGCCTGTTGGGGCTTACTCTAACAGTCAGCAAGCGCTTGAGCGGGCGCAGGGGGATGGGCTTGGCCTGATCGAGGTGGATTTCAGCTGGACGTCAGATGGCAGCTTGGTGCTCCTGCACAGCTGGGGAGGTGGGCTTGGGGCGTGGTTTGACTTGCCTCTGCTTTACAAAGTGAAGCGCAAGATCTCGGGGAGAGAGTTGCCTTTGTCGCAGGCCGCGTTTCTTGATCTCACTATGCGCTCGAGCCTCACCCAGATGTCGCTCGATCAGCTTCTCGATTGGCTTGGGCGTCACCTTGAGGTGCGGATTGTCACCGATGCGAAGACAGATAATATCGCGGCTTTGGCGTTGATTGCGCAAGCTTTCCCCGATGCGCCAAAGCGGATCATTCCTCAGATTTATAGCTTCGAGGAATATGACAAGGCCCGCGCGCTTGGATATCAAGATATCATCTTCACCGGCTATCGCAGCGCGGCCAGCAACGCAGAGATCGTAGCCTTTGCGTCTAGCCACAAGCTGATGGCGGTAACCTTACCGCAAGCGCGTTTGACGCAAACCGGATTGGCGGAACTGGCAGAGCTTGCCGCACCGCTTTGGACACATACAATCAACGATCCTGAGGTGGCAGAGCGTCTGTCGCGGGCAGGGGTGGCCGGTGTCTATACGGATATACTTTTGCCGTTCTGACGGCCCTCACGCCTCGCGCAGGTCGATCTCCAGCACCATCCCGTCATAGGCGGGCGTGATATGATCCGGCGTCTCGGCCTCCAGCGTGGCGTAGTCGAGATCGATATGCATATTGGTGAGCACGGCGCGCTTGGGAGCGAGGGTTTCGATCCAAGACAGCGTGTTTTCCAGATGCGAATGGCTGGGATGCGGCGTACGGCGGAGCGCGTCGATGATGAAGATTTCCAAGCCTTTGAGCACATCCCACGTCTCGGCGCGCAAGCTTGACACATCGGGCAAGTAGGCAACGTCGCCGATCCGAAAGCCTAATGCGTCTATCGCGCCATGCTCGACCTCGAAGGGCGTTAGCGTGATCTCTCCGCCTGCGCCGGCCACTACAACATCGCCTTTGATCAGATTGAGGTTCAGAATAGGCGGATATTGCGAGCCTTTGGGTGTTTCAAACACATAGCCAAACCGGGAAATCAGCGCGTTTGACGTGTCCATATCGGCCCAGACCTCGAGACGCTCGCGCAAGTTGATGACGATCATCCGCAAATCATCAATGCCGTGGACATGATCGGCATGGGCGTGGGTGAAGACGACGCCGTCCAACTCACCTATGTCAGCGCCCAGCAATTGCGCGCGCAGATCGGGCGAGGCGTCGATCAGGACGCGGGTGGTGCCTTTGGGGCCGATTTGCTCGACCAGCATCGAGCAGCGCGTGCGGCGGTTTTTGGGATTGGTCGGATCGCAATCTCCCCAATGCCCGCCCAAGCGCGGCACGCCGCCTGAAGAGCCGCAGCCCAATATGGTGAACTTGCGCCGGATCATAGCGCGGCCTTGGTGAAGAGCCGCTCGAAATTGGCCTGCGTTTGGGCGGCAAAATCGGGGTAGCTCATCTCAAACAGCTCAGCGCCGACGCGGGCTGTGTGCGCCGTATAGCCGGGCTCATTGCGCTGCCCGCGATGGGGCGGGGGCGCCAGATAGGGCGCGTCGGTTTCGACCAGAATGCGATCCACGGGGGCTGTCTTGAAAATCTCGCGCAGCTCGGTGCTTTTGGGGAAGGCGGCGATGCCTGACATGGACAGATAGAAGCCCAGTTCCAAAGCGGCTGCGGCCAATTCGCGAGACGACGAAAAGCAATGCATGACGCAAGAGTAGCTGCCAGCGCGATGTTCTTCGGCCAAAATGCGCGCCATATCTTCATCGGCGGCGCGCGCGTGGATGATCAGCGGCAGTCCCGTTTGACGCGCGGCCTCGATATGGATGCGCAGGCTGTCTTGCTGGATGGCTTTGCTGTCCGACGTATAGTGATAGTCCAACCCTGTCTCGCCAATGCCTACGAATTTCGGATGCTGGGCCATGGCCACCAGCTCTTCGACGCTTGCCAAAGGTTCATCCGCCGCGCTCATCGGGTGAGTGCCTGCGGCGTAGAAAACCTGATCGAACCGCTCTGCCAAGGCGCGGATTTCGGGCTCCAGGCGCAGTTTGGTGCAAATCGTCACCATCCGCGTCACGCCCGCCTCTGCGGCGCGCGCAACCAGTGCCGCACGCTCGCCATCGAAATCGGGGAAATCGATATGGCAGTGGCTATCCGTGATCTCAGGTGTCATTGCGCTCTCAAATCTGCGGCTTCACGCGGCGGTCTTGGCCGCCATCTCGTTCATTGCAAAAAGGATATCAAGGATCAGCGATGAGGCGTCAAGGTTCACGGCGCGCCCATGACCTGCGCGTGCTGAGATATCTGCGGCCAGTGTCGCCCAGTTTTGCGCCGCGCGTTGGTTTGGCGATAGCTTTGCGAGCATCTCTAATTCGCCCGCAACGGCCGCTGTTTCAATCGCGCCGACACCTGCGCGGCTAAGCCTGAGCAAGAGCAGATCAAAGAGCCGTAAGATCAGATCATATTTCGCGTCAGCGCCGCGTGCGCCGCAGGTCTCTGCCAGTTTGAGTGCTGCTGGACGGTCAAGCCGCGGGAAGCTGGCCGCCACATCGACGAGCGATTTGTAAAGCGTCAGCCCATCGACATTGATCAAGCGCACGGCCTCACCAACCGAGCCGCCAGAGAGCTGGGCCAATGCGTTCTTGTCGGGGCCTATCTCTACACCCGCGCCGCTAAGCGCGCGCGCCATGTCGTCAGGCCCAAGCTCCGTGCAGCGCAGTTCGCGACAGCGTGACCGGATTGTTGGCAACAGCCGTGAGGGCTGATGGCTGATGAGAAACAGGATCGCGTCACTGGGCGGCTCTTCAAGCAGTTTGAGAAGCGCGTTCGCGGCATTGGTGTTCATCTCATCGGCCGCGTCCACAATCACAATCCGCCGCCCGCCTTCGGTATTGGAAAGCGCGAAAAACCCCTTCAGCTTGCGGACTTCATCGACGGTGATGAACTGCTTGAAGCGTTTCTTGTCTTCGTCATACGGGCGGCGGAGCAGGAACAATCCGGGCTCCGACATTGCGGCCAAGCGGGCATGGACGGGATGGTTCGGATCGGTCTCAAGGCTGTCTGGCGGAGGCGGGGCGTCGAACATGCCGCCATCATCTGAAGGCACCGTCAGCAAGAAGCGCGCGAGACGCCAAGCCAGTGTCGCTTTGCCGACGCCTCTGGGCCCCGTGATCAGCCATGCGTGGTGCAGTCGGTCGTCTTTATAGGCGTCAAGGAAAGCCGTTTCCGCAGCACTTTGCCCGATGAGCTGCTGCGTCTCGCGCGGATGCGGTGCGCCTTCGATCTGGTCGGCTTGCGGCAGCGCGTCATCGCTCATGTGAGGTCATCCAAGACCAGTGACTTAATCTCGGCCGCGATATCATCTGCTGCGCGATTGCCGTCGATGACGATCGTGCGGTTTGGGAAATCCTTGGCCAATTGCAAAAAGCCTGCGCGCAAGCGGTGTTGGAAATCGGCGCCAAATTCCTCGAACCGATCTTCGCCCGAGCCGCGCGCCAGCCCACGTTCCAGCGCCACATCCGGGTCCATATCTATGATCAGCGTCAGATCCGCCTCGCGGCCAATCATCAGCGCATGAAGCTCATCAACCTTCGCGCGCAGATCGCCGCGTGTGGTGCCTTGATAGACGCGGGTGGAATCCACAAACCTGTCCGAGATGACGATTTTGCCGTCGCTCAAGGCAGGCTCGATCAGCCGCTCGAGATGATCGCGTCTCGCGGCAGTAAAGAGCAAAAGCTCGGTCTCGGCAGACCAGCGGTTCGGATCGCCTTCAACGAGCAGGCGGCGGATATCTTCGGCGCCGGGGGATCCGCCCGGCTCGCGCGTCAACACGCAATCGCGTCCCTCCTCTTGCAAGGCCTCAGACAAAAGACGCGCCTGCGTGGATTTGCCTGAGCCGTCAATGCCCTCAAATGTAATGAACCTGCCGCTCAAAAAACTGCCGCAGCGCCGGTCTGAAGCTGGCCTGTGAGCTGGCGCAAGAGGATCGTAGCCGCCGTACGCACGCGCACAACAAATCCGCCGCGCGGCACGGTCTCGGTGGCGACAAGCGGGTAGGTGGTGTCGTCTAGTCCCGGCACACTCACGATCAGCTTGGCAATTTCATCTCCCGCAGTGATCGGCGCTTCAAGCGGGCCCACATAGGAGATTTTGGCGCTGACATCCTCTTTGCCCAGAACCGGGATCAGGATGTTGATATCTTCCGTTGAGGCCATTCCAACGCGGCCAGCCTGACCCATCCAGACAGGCGCATCGGCCATGATGATACCGTCATCGGCCAGCTTATGCTCGGCAAATTGGCGGAAGGCCCAATTGGCAATGCGCTGGCTTTCCTCGGCACGGGTTCTTTCCGTGTCGATACCCGACAGTACGAAAACGATCCGGCGATTGCCCTGCTTGGCCGATCCAACCAGCCCGTAACCGGCCTCTTGCGTATGGCCGGTTTTCAGCCCATCCGCCCCAATCGAGAGCTTCAAAAGCGGGTTTCGGTTAAAGCGATTGTCCGGCACGCGACCATCAAAGGCGAATTCGGTTTCAGCGAAATAGCCGTAATATTGTGGGAAGACCTCGATCAGGCGTTTGGCGATGAAGGCCAGATCGCGCATTGACATGCGTTGGCCTGTATCGGGCCAGCCATTGGCATTGGTAAATGTTGAGTTCGTCATCCCCAATTGCCGCGCGCGTTCGGTCATCATGTCGGCGAAGCCCCGCTCGGTGCCGTCGGGTGCAATTGCCTCGCCCAAAGCTGTGCTGGCATCATTGCCTGACAGCACGATGATGCCTCGGATCAAGTCTTCCACCGAGACGCGGTCTTGTGTGGTCAGAAACATCGACGAGCCACCATAGCTCGCAGCCTTACGCGACACGGGCAAAACCTGATCAAGCGTTAGCCTGCCGTCTTGCAGAGCTTCAAAGGCCATATTCAGCGTCATCAGCTTGGACATCGACGCCGGAGGCAGCGCCATGTCGGCGTTCTTTTCCAGCAGGGTTTGGTTGGTGTTCAGATCAAGAACGACTGCGGATTTAGCCGAAGTATCAAAGGCCTGCGCCGCAGAGCTCAGAGAGATGAACGCCAGTGAAAGGCTTAGAATGAAGGACATAAATCTCAAGAGGACTACAAGCTCCCTATACGTTCAATTCGTTACAAAATAGGCGTCGCCAAATCCGAGGCCTTTGACTTTTTTCAAGAGTGCAGCGCGTTCGCCTGAAGTTGTTGCGGGGCCGACAAGGACCCGCCAGAAGCGTTTGCCTTGGCTTGTTTGTTCCTTGACCTCGGGAATGATCCCGATGCCGCGCAGCGAGGTGGCTGTGTTATCGGCATTGCCTTTGACCGAGAAGATGCCGATCTGAATGAAGGGTTTGGCCAGCGGTGAGGCTTTGGCCGTGCGCACAGGTTTAGGCGCGGCAGGTGCCGGGGTTGCGGCAACCGGAGTGGTTGCAGAGGCTGCAGCGGTGGTTGAGCCGGAAGCGGGCGCAAGGGACTCTGATTTCTCAATCGCGGCCTGCGCGGCTTTGATCGGATCCGCGGGCTCAGCGGAGGCCTCCAGCGTGCTGGCCTCGATCGGTGTCGCGCCGGGCAGGGCACCTTCTGATGTTGTGGTCTCGGCAATCACAGGCGTATCGGGGATGATCGGAGCGGCCTCTTTGCGCAGCGCTACAACGTCCAGCACGGTTGGCTGGCCTGCCACAATGCCAAGCGCCTCAGCCGTGTCGGAGCTGAGCTGCAATTTCGGGCCGGGATTGTCACGCTCGCGGCGAAACAAGGCGCCGATGACGGATTTTCCAGTGGCCGCGTTACGAATAATCACGCGCTCGGGGTCTTTAACATCAGGGAAGGCGACCCAAACGCCGCCCAGCGAGGGGCGTCCGTCCCAAAGGCCTTCTTCTTTGACGGCAAACACATCGGGCGCCTCAACATCACGTTCGCCTTGATTGGCAGCCGCAGAGCTGGCCAAAGGCGTGCCATCCGCGCCAGTTGCACCTTCCTCTGCTTTCGGTTTGCCGATGCCTTTGAGGAAGTCGAAATTCGGCCCCTTGCCATCTTCGCAAGCGCTTAAAGATACGGCCAAAGTCGCCCCAAAAATAATCCGAGTTAGTCCTGCAATGCGCATGTCGCTTGCCCTTTATCCACCGCGCTTTTCGCGCTTTTCTTGCCGCGAGTAGCGGACCGCCCTTTGGGCTGATGCGTCACCGCGACAGCCTGCCTTGGGTCACACTAGGCAATCACGCGTATGATTGCAAAGGGTGTGAGCAGTTCTTAGGCATAATTCGGCTCGGAGTGGTATCTTGCCAGATGGCACCAAAGCGGCGGTTTATTCGGGCTTTCAGAATCGAGACGCTCGCGCTAAGCCCATCTTGTTCGGAGGAGTGGCAGAGTGGTTGAATGCACCGGTCTTGAAAACCGACGTAGGTGAAAGTCTACCGTGGGTTCGAATCCCACCTCCTCCGCCATAAATGGTAAAAAAATCTTTTATAAGCAGGGGTATATGCGCTTCGCTGACCTTTCCGCCCCCCAAACAATCCCCCTTACTGGCGATTGTCACGTTGCTTTTGTTGGCCAATCTTTGAAATCCAATTTTGAATGACGCCGACAGGTGAGGCCGCCTGTTCGCCAGCAATCCGTAGCAGGTGAACCAATTCAGAACTCAATCGGTAAGAATCAATTGCTCTTATTGAGTCAATTTTTCGCCTCGCAGTTTCGAAGTCGCCACCAGTTGCTGCTCTGAAGAGTCTGATCTGTAGGACTTGATAGTCTTGGCATTGCTTTCGGCTAAGGCGCTTTCCCGCCTCCCCATAAAATGTAGAAATGGCGGCTTGGCGTGCTTTAACTATCGATGCAAGTCGCTGTTCCTCAAATTTACTTTGTGGATTGCAAAGCCAATAGTTCTCAACAGCCTCATTAAATTTTTCGATGTCAATTATGTGGGATCGAATTATATTCGCGTTTTCTGATGCAATGCTTGAATACTGACTAAGAATCCATCCGACGGCAGCGCCAACTATCGCGTATACGAAGTCACTCCCCATGCTAGGCTCGATCCGATTTCACCGATTTCAGGGCCTCTTTGAGATGAAGTAGAATATCGTCCTCAAACATCTTGAGGTGCGGCAATGTAGGCTTCACTTGGATCAGAGGTATGGCTCTTCTTTTATCGAAGCCTTGCTCTCTCGCTAGGCCTCCGAATGCCTCTTCTAGAAAGGATGAACCAAATACTCTGACACCATCGATATCGATGACAATGGCCTTGTCTTTTGATTTGCCTTCCAAAATTTTGACAAGCGCCGGAATCAGCAATTCTTTTCTGAACCTTTGCCCGTTATGTTCGGCATCTTCAGGGACTCTGCCTGATGGATGCGGACTAAATTCCTTTGCAATGTCAATTATCATACTAGTTTTTCCACATTGGGTGACGCCATTTCGATTTCCCATTCGATAAGTGTTCCGCCAATAGAGTCACGCAAGAAACCCGATTTTATCCGGCCGTCGGGTTCTCTCATGCACCACCCACCGCGACTTCTGATGCTTAATTTTCCCGCTCCAATTGACTGCAGTATTTCAAACATCTGTGGAAACCCCTTACCTCTGTAAGGCTGGTCAGTTCGTGAACCACCATATCTCATCGCAGCCCGTATGTATGTACCGTCATGCTGATAGTCAAATTCTTGGACCAGCGGAATCGCCCTTCTTAGGTACCTTTTGACCATTTCGGTTCGCTTCAGGCGGGGATAGGTAACAGGAATCGAGGCGCCTTGGTCATAGACCACAACAGTTAGAGATTTCTTAACGCGATTTGCAGTCGCGGCGATCCAAAATTTGCCTATATGTCTATAGTCGTATTCATGTCCTTCTGGGTAAGCGTGCTGTGTAACATTTGTGATTGCTTCGCTAATAGTGGTCAAAACTTGGACGATTGTCACGTCAAAGGGCCCAGAAAGTGACGCGTCGGCTTCGGCTACAAATTGCCCGAGCTCCTGAAGGGAAGCATCAACTTTCGCTAGTCCGTCCGCTTTCGAGGCACAAATAATTGGCATTGTTAGCGTAGGGCCCTCCTCGACAAGATGGTCCTCAATTCTCGGCATGTGTCCTAAATCGTTGAAGAACCCAATCTGGTAGAGTCTAGTCGTCACTGCCTTGTTCCACTTGTGAAGGTCTATTGTCGGTGGAACTTCGCCACTCAATAC
>CAZCEW010000081.1:0-11699 GCA_964497775.1 uncultured Rhodobacterales bacterium | reverse complement strand
TGAATGTCGCCCCGGTTCAGCACATCGGCCAGCGTCCGGCGGATCAATTCGCCGACGCGCAATTGGCGCTGAGAGGGCCCTGCGCCCGAGAAATGAGAGTTCTTCGCCATATCCGCCCACTTAAGCCCCTTGCCAGCGCCTTGCAACCGGTCCTAAACCCAAGGGGCTATTTGCGAGAGGCGAACAGATGACAGAACTGCCGGGCATTGTAATTATCGGAGGATCGGGCCGCATGGGCCGGATGCTGATCGAGACCGTGCAGGCCTCTGACGCCGCGCGGCTGGTGGGCGTAACCGAGCGCGCGGGCCATGACTGGATCGGTCGCGATCTTGGCGCTTGTCTGGGCGGGGCTGACAGTGGCGTGCCGGTCGTTGGCGATTTGATTGATGTTGCGGGCAAAGCGCAGGCGATCATTGATTTCTCAACGCCCGAGGCCACTGTCGCCAATGCAGAACTCGCAGCGCAAGCTCGCGCAGTGCATGTGATCGGCACGACCGGTCTGTCAGAGGCCGATCTGACCAAGATTGCCGCCGCCGCCCGCCACGCGCCGATCATTCGCGCAGGCAATATGAGCCTTGGCGTCAACCTACTTGTACAACTGACCCGTAAAGTCGCGGCCGCATTGGACGAGGATTTCGACATTGAAATCATCGAGGCCCATCACCGTCATAAAGTCGACGCGCCGTCGGGCACGGCCCTCATGCTAGGCGAGGCCGCAGCAGAGGGCAGAGGCGTCAAGCTCGACGACACGAAAGACAGCGGGCGCGATGGCATCACCGGCGCGCGCAAGCGCGGAGATATCGGCTTTTCAGCCATTCGCGGCGGCGATGTGGTTGGAGAGCATGACGTGGTCTTTGCCGCCGATGGTGAGCGCATTGTCTTGCGCCACCTCGCCACAGATCGCGCGATTTTTGCGCGTGGCGCGGTGAAAGCTGCGCTCTGGGGGCAAGACAAATCTCCGGGCGAGTACGATATGATGGACGTCTTGGGCCTGTCTTGATCCTCTAAAACTGATCCAAATGGCCCCTCATATCCGTATATCTCGAAACACTGTATCGGGAGCCGTAGTCGTGAGACATTTGAAAATCGCAATTCTGGGGTCGGCTTTGGCCGTGATGTTATCTGGCGCGGCGCTTGCCGAAGCGGGTCCGATCAAGACGAAACAGGAATTCATGCAAACGGTCGTGGGTAAAGACCTGACAATCCTTGGCATCCGCGTGAATGTCTCGCCCGATGGTGCGATTGGGGGCAGAGCCTACGGGCGGCAGGTCCGTGGAAGCTGGCAATGGCAGGGCGGCTATTTCTGCCGTGATCTATACTGGGGCAAGACCGATCTTGGTCCGAACTGTCAAGAAGTGCGTCTTCACGGCAATAAAGTGCGTTTCACCTCTGATCGTGGTACCGGGCAATATGCCGATCTGACGATCCGCTAAGATCTAGAAATCGACAGCAATACCCTTGTTTTCCCAATCGCCATAGCGGACGGGCTCTGGCCCGTCGCGGCCTCCTAGCTCTGTAGGCAGCTCAAGCGCCTTGGCATCTATGCGGCGCGCCTCGGCCTCGGCCAACGCGCGCTTTGCTTCTGGGGTTAGATCGCTCGGATCACTCATTTTTCTCTTCGCGCCTTGTTGCACTGCCCCTAGTGATATACGCCGCGCATCCAAGGAGACAAGTGATGGCGCATCAAAAACAACCCAAAGCAGGCCTGCCCGCGCGGCGTGCCGCTGTTCAGTTGCTGGGCGGCGTGCTGGAGGAGAAAGAGCAGCTTTCCGATCTTCTCGCGGGCCCCGTCTTAGCCTCTTTGCATCCCGGTGATCGCGCACGCGCGCAACGGCTGGCCGCGGAAACTCTGCGCAATCTTGACCGGATCGATACGGTTCTGGCGCAGTTTGTCGAACGCATGCCAACTCAGCCGGGTCTCAACATCCTGCGCCTTGCGACCTGCGAGCTATGCGTTGACGGCGCCGCAGCGCACGGCGTGGTGGACACGACGGTCACGCTGATGCGCAAACAGAAAAGCTCCAGCCGGATGGCGGGGATGGCCAATGCAGTTTTGCGCAAAGTTGCGACGCAAGGGCCAGAGATCTGGCCGGATTTGCCCGTGCCGCAGCTGCCGAAATGGCTGCGCCGCCGGATCGTGCATATCTTTGACGAGGAGATCGTGACCCGGATCGAGGACGCACATCTGGCGGGTGCGCCGCTTGATCTGACGCTTAAACCCGGCGAGGACGGCGCGGCATGGGCCAAAACTCTGGACGCCGAGCTTTTGCCCACCGGATCGATCCGCCTGCAAAAACCATCGCAAGTGACTGAGCTTGAGGGCTTTGCAGAGGGCAAATGGTGGGTGCAAGACGCCGCCGCGGCCTTGCCTGTCACATTGCTCGCACCCCAAAAGGGCGAGAAAATTCTTGATCTCTGCGCAGCCCCCGGCGGCAAGACCATGCAACTGGCTGCAGCGGGGGCCGAGGTCACAGCACTTGATCTATCGGCTTCTCGCATGGCGCGTGTGACCGAGAACCTCGAACGCACGGGGCTAAGCGCCGAGTGCATCACTGCCGACGCCTTGAACTGGGAACCCGACGCGCTGTTTGATGCGGTTCTGCTCGACGCGCCATGTTCGGCCACCGGCACGATCCGACGCCACCCAGATCTGCCTTTCGTCAAAAGCGGCAAAGATCTCGACAAGTTGTTCGAGCTGCAATCCGATCTGATCGACCGCGCAGTGGGTTTTCTCAAACCCGGTGGTCGGCTGCTCTATTGTACGTGCAGCCTTTTGACGGAAGAAGGCGAGCGGCAGGTCAAGCAGGCCAAACAGCGCCATGATCTGGCCGAGATCAAACCCGACATCGACGCGCTGGGCTTTGAAGGGCATTGGATCAGCAACGGGGGCGGCCTGCGATTGCGCCCTGACTACTGGTTGGACCGTGGCGGGATGGACGGATTTTACATGATTGCGCTGCGCAAAGGCTGATAGTCGGTGACAGAGCACAGGCTGGGCGTTAAGATTGCCTTAACCAATAACAAACCACGAAAACGGGCGAGATGAGCGCAGAGGCAAGTATCGATCCATCTGTCGGGATGGCGAGACGTTTGAGCTTGATGGACAAGCTGCATGCGCGGGTGAGCGGCTGGCGCGTCAAAGATACGGGCTTTGTCTCTCAGCCTGAGCCGCGCACCATTGGCTCGTTTGCCAAAGGCAAACAGCTTCTTGCGGGAAACTATCAGTTCGGCGGCCATCTGATCGAGGCCAAGGGCACCGCTCTTTGGGATGTCACCCCGCCCGATATTGTCTTTGAGGCAGAGATAAACGGCTTCACATGGCTTGATGATCTGGCCTCTGTGGGCGATGGCCCCAGCCGCAAACTGGCGCAGGCTTGGGTGCAGGGCTGGATCGCGCGCTATGGCGGTGGCCGGGGCATGGGCTGGACGCCTGATCTGACGGGACGACGGATCATCCGCTGGATCAACCACGCGCTGTTTTTGCTCAATGGCCAAGAGGCAGACAGCAGCAAAGCCTATTTCCGCGCCCTGTCGCATCAGGCGAAGTTCCTAAGCCGTCGCTGGCAAGTGGCCTCGCATGGCCTACCGCGATTTGAGGCGCTGACGGGGCTTTTATATGCGGGCATTAGCCTCGCCGATATGGGCCATCTGGTGCGCCCTGCGGTGGCCGCTTTGGCGCGCGAATGTGCCGATCAGATCGATGGCGAAGGCGGTTTGCCTTCGCGCAACCCCGAAGAATTGCTAGAGGTGTTCACGCTTCTAACTTGGGCCGCCGCCGCATTAAACGAAGCTGGCCGCGAGCCTATGCCCGCGCATTTGCAAGCCATTGAACGCATCGCGCCCACCTTGCGCGCGCTGCGCCATGCGGATGGCAGCTTGGCGCGGTTTCATGGCGGTGGGCGCGGGTTGGAAGGCCGTCTTGATCACGCACTGGCGACATCCGGCGTGAAAGCCACGCCGCAAAACCGTCTGGCTATGGGCTATGCACGGCTAAGCTGCGGGCGCACAACCATCGTCGCGGACGCGACCCAGCCACCCGCGCGCGCGGCATCGTTTAACGCGCATGCCAGCACTCTGGCGTTTGAGCTGACTTCAGGGCGCAGGCCCTTGATCGTCAATTGCGGCTCCGGCGCACCTTTTGGCGCTGAATGGCGCCGCGCAGGCCGCGCGACGCCCTCGCATTCCACCTTGTCCATCGACGGTGTGTCCTCGGCGAAACTAGCGATTGAGGCCGGGCGCGAGATCCTGTCGAAAGCGCCGCGCAAGGTCACTGCGCAGCCGACGTCAGATGATGCGGGCATGCGGCTTTTGCTCAGCCATGACGGCTATACGAAGGATTACGGCCTGACCCATGTGCGCAAACTCGATATCAGCTTTGACGGGCGCACTTTGGAAGGCGAGGACACGTTCGGCGCATTGTCCGAGCCTGATCGCATTCGGTTCGAGCACCATATGGACCGTGTGTCTTTGCAAGGCGTCCCCTATTCGCTCCGCTTTCACTTGCACCCCGATGTCGAGGCGGAGATCGATCTGGGCGGCACTGCCGTCTCCCTTGCCCTGAAGAGCGGAGAGATCTGGGTGTTTCGCGCCGCGCCGCATGTCGATATGACGCTCGAGGCCAGTGTTTATCTGGAAAAAGGCCGACTAAAACCGCGTGCGTCGAAACAGATCGTTTTATCTGCCCGCGTGATGGAGTATGCGAGCCAGGTCAGCTGGTCTCTGGCCAAAGCGCAGGACACCCCGTCCTATTTGCGCGATATTGAGCAGGACCTTGAGTTGGCACTGAAATAACGCTAGCTGCCACTCTCGAAGGAAGACTTATGACCGACTTAGTTCCTGTAACCCGCGCGCTTTTATCCGTCTCTGAGAAGGCCGGATTGATCGATCTGGCCAAGGCCTTGGTCGCGCGCGATGTGGAGCTTTTGTCGACAGGCGGCACCGCTGCCGCGATCCGAGATGCCGGCCTGCCAGTGCGCGATGTCTCAGAGGTCACAGGCTTTCCGGAGATGATGGATGGCAGGGTCAAAACGCTGCATCCGAAAGTGCATGGCGGCTTGCTGGCATTGCGCGATGACAAAGGCCATGTCGACGCGCTCAACACCCATGAGATCGGGATCATCGATCTGTTGGTCGTGAACCTCTACCCGTTTGAAGAAACCGTCGCCAAAGGTGCTGATTACGCGACGTGTATCGAGAACATCGATATCGGCGGTCCGGCCATGCTGCGCTCTGCCGCCAAGAACCACAAATTCGTCAATGTGCTTACCGATACGCAAGACTATGACGCGCTTTTGGCCGAGCTTGAGGCCAATGACGGCGCCACCACTTACGCCTTCCGCCAGCGCCTCGCCTTGACGGCCTACGCGCGTACTGCCGCCTATGACACAGCCGTGTCGGGGTGGATGGCAGGCGCGCTGGGCGAGACGCCGCGTCGCAAGTCTTTTGCCGGCACGCTCGCCCAAACCCTGCGTTACGGCGAAAACCCGCATCAAGAGGCCGCGTTCTACACCGACGGCTCGGCGCGACCTGGTGTGGCGACAGCCAAGCAGCACCAAGGCAAAGAGCTGTCTTACAACAATATCAATGACACGGATGCCGCGTTTGAGTTGGTCGCCGAATTTGACCCCGCGCAAGGCCCTGCAGTAGCGATTATCAAACATGCCAATCCTTGCGGAGTCGCGCGCGGGGACAGCTTGGCGGAGGCCTATAAGAAGGCCTTCCAATGTGACCAAACCTCTGCGTTTGGCGGCATCATCGCGCTGAACCAACCACTTGATGGCCCGACGGCGGAAGAGATCAGCGGTATCTTCACCGAAGTCGTGATCGCCCCGGGTGCAGATGATGCGGCGCGCAAAGTGTTCGCGGCCAAGAAGAACCTGCGGCTCTTGACGACCGACGGCTTGCCCGATCCGGTCACTGCGGCTTTGACCGTGCGCCAGGTGTCTGGTGGCTTGCTGGTGCAAGACAAAGACAACGGTCGCATAGATGCGGGCGATTTGAACGTTGTGACCAAACGCGCGCCGAGCGATCAAGAACTCGCCGATATGCTATTTGCGTGGCGCGTTGCGAAACATGTGAAATCCAACGCCATCGTCTATGTCAAAGACGGTGCAACAGTCGGGATTGGTGCGGGCCAGATGAGCCGCGTCGACAGCTCCCGGATCGCGGCGCGCAAAGCGCAAGACGTGGCTGAGCTGCTGAAACTGCCCGAGCCGCTGACCAAAGGCTCCGCCGTGGCCTCTGACGCTTTCTTCCCCTTTGCTGACGGGCTTGTGACAGCCGCCGAGGCAGGCGCAACGGCGCTGATCCAGCCGGGAGGGTCCATGCGCGACGAAGAGGTAATCGCGGCGGCAGATGAGTTAGGCCTCGCCATGGTGTTTACCGGCATGCGGCATTTCCGGCACTGATATGCGGTTGATGGGGATCTCTGCACTGGCGATTTTTGTCGTCGATCAGCTCAGCAAATGGCTGGTGGTTCACTATATGAACCTTAAAGCCATAGGCGCGATTGACGTTCTGCCGCCTCTGTTGAACTTCCGTATGGGTTGGAACACTGGCATCAATTTCGGCCTGTTCGCCGATAGCCCCGCCGTCATGCGCTATGTTCTGATCGCGTTTGCCATCGTCGTGTCGATCTTTCTGATCGGCTGGGGCCGCCGCAACCTCAGCCGTCCCGTCACTTTGATCGGCGCTGGCCTGATTATTGGTGGCGCATTGGGCAATGCACTTGATCGCGTGATCTACGGCGCTGTGGCGGATTTCCTGAACATGTCCTGCTGCGGCATTCAAAACCCTTATACGTTTAACATCGCCGATATTGGCATTTTCGCTGGCGCTTTTGCACTGATTGCGTTTGATGATCACAAGACTACGTGACGCCCGCGAAACAATGCGCTAAATGATGTGTAACGAACAAAGGAGACAGGCATGACGCGCAAAGCGATGATCCTTGTAGGGGCTGTAGCCGCTACGATGGTTTTGTCAGCCTGCGACCGCAATAAGGACCCGTCCTTGTTGAATATTAAGGCCAATGGCGACGGCCCGGACGAGTTCTCGATCCTGCCTAATAAGCCGCTGACCTTGCCTGAAAGCTACGCGCAACTGCCTGAACCTGTACGTGGCGGGCCCAACCGCACCGATGCGACGCCATTGCAAGATGCCACAATCGCGCTGGGCGGCAACCCTAGCGGTGGTGGCGGCAGCCAAGGGCTGGTCAATTACGTGACCCGCTACGGCGTGTCGCCAAATATCCGCCAAGAGCTCGCGGCAGCCGATTTGGATTACCGTCGCAATAATGATGGCCGTGTGCTGGAGCGTGTATTCAACGTGAATGTCTATTTCAAAGCCTATGCGCGCCAATCGCTCGACCAATATGCCGAGCTGGAACGCCTGCGCCGCCTCGGTGTGCGCACGGTCTCCGCGCCGCCCCCTGCGAACTAAACCCCACTTTTGATCACAAACCTGTCTGGTCGGTTGAAACATACAGGCTTTATGCCATGTTTGACCTAACCCATTGACGAGAAGGACGCTCATGCGCTGGATTATTGCTGCTTTGACCTTTGGCCTTGCGATTAACTCTGCTCAAGCTGCCGAGAACATAACGACGTTCGAGCTGGAAAACGGCATGCAGGCCGTCGTGCTGGAAGATCACCGCGCGCCGGTCGTCGTCCACATGCTGTGGTACCGCGCTGGTGCTGCGGATGAAAAACCCGGCGTCTCGGGCGTTGCGCATTTTCTCGAGCATTTGCTGTTCAAAGCGACAGATAACATGGAGGCGGGTGAGTTTTCTGCCGTGGTCGAGGCCAATGGCGGCTCCGACAATGCGTTCACTTCGTGGGATTACACCGGCTATTTTCAGCGCGTTGCGGCAGACCGTCTTGATCTGATGATGAAGATGGAAGCCGACCGGATGCGCAATATCCGCCTGACCGAAGAAGATATCCGCACCGAGCGGGATGTGATCTTGGAAGAACGCGCGCAACGCACAGACAGCGACCCGGGCGCGCTGTTTGGCGAGCAACGCCGCGCTGCAAGCTATCTGAACCATCCTTACGGCATCCCGATCATCGGTTGGCGTCACGAGATGGAACAGCTCGATATGGATGACGCGCTGGAATTCTATCGCACGTATTACGCGCCCAATGCGGCCGTCTTGGTTGTTGCAGGCGATGTCGACCCAGCCGAGGTCGAAGCCTTGGCCAAGAAGTATTACGGACCGCTAGAGCCCACCAAAGACCTGCCCGTGCGCCAACGCCCGCAAGAGCCGCCGCAACTTGCCGAACGTCGGCTTATTTTTGAAGACGCGCGCGTGGCCCAACCCTATGTGATCCGCACCTATCAAGCGCCCGAGCGTGATGCGGGCGATCAAGAAAACGCCGCCGCCTTGACGATGCTGGCGCAAGTTCTTGGCGGCTCCTCTGCCACATCCGTTCTGGGCCGCGCCTTGCAGGTGGACACCCAAAAAGCCGTATACGCATCGGCGTTTTATTCGGGCGTCTCTTATGACGACACAAGCTTCGGGCTGATCATGGTGCCCACACCGGGCATGAGCCTGCAACAAGCCGAAGACGAGCTGGACGCGGTCGTCGCGAAATTTATCGAAGACGGTGTTGATGAGGAACAATTGAAGCGCGTCAAAACCCAAGTGCGCGCGTCGCAAATCTATGCCGAAGATGACGTGGCAGGCGTGGCTCGCCAATATGGCGCAGCGCTGACATCTGGGCTGACCGTCGAAGACGTGCAAGCCTGGCCCGGCCTTTTGGACGCGGTCACAGGGGAGCAGATCGTTGAGGCCGCGAAAATGGTGCTCGACCGCCGCAAAGCCGTGACCGGCTGGTTCCGCAAACCGACCAAATCAGAGGTGACACAATGATCCGTTTTGTCCTGAGCGCGCTGACGGCGCTGGTTCTCATCTCGCCTGCACGCGCTGAAGTCGACATTCAGCAAGTGACTTCGCCCGGTGGGCTGAAGGCTTGGCTGGTCGAGGAACGCTCGATCCCTTTCATGGCGTTGGAAATCCGCTTTCAAGGGGGTGCGGCACTTGACCGAGAAGGCAAACGCGGCGCGGCATACTTGATGGCAGGCCTGATCGAAGAGGGCGCGGGCGACATGGACGCGACCGAGTTCGCCGCCGCACGCGAGGCGCTGGCCGCAAGCTACGGTTTTGACATCTACGACGACAGCTTCACGATCTCCGCGCAGTTCCTGTCTGAAAACCGAGACGCCGCCGTCGATCTGCTGCGCCTTGCAATCACTCAGCCGAGCTTTGATCAAATGGCGCTCGACCGTGTGCGGGGCCAAGTCCTGTCAATCATCGCGTCTGACGCAAAGGACCCCAACAAGCTGGCAGGGTCCAAATTTGATGAGCTCGCTTTCGGCGGCCACCCTTACGCCTCCCGCAAAGAGGGCACATCCGAGGTCGTGGCGAACCTGACCCGTGACGATATCGTCAATGCCTATAGCGATATCTTCACCCGCGACCGCGTATTCATTGGCGCCGTGGGCGATATCTCGGCTGAAGAGCTTGGGGCACTGCTTGATGATCTTTTGGGTGATTTGCCAAACGAAGGCGCGCCGCTGCCTGATACTGCCGACTACCTTCTAGAACCCGGCGTGACCGTCGTGCCGTTTGACACACCGCAATCTGTCGCTGTTTTTGGGCACCAAGGCTTCACCCGCCATGACCCTGATTTCTTCCCAGCCTATGTGTTGAACCAGATCTTGGGCGCAGGCGGCTTTGGCTCTCGCCTTATGGAAGAAGTGCGCGAGAAACGGGGCCTGACCTATGGCGTCTATTCCTACCTTCTGCCGATGGACTACGCCGCGCTGATGATGGGTCAAGTGGCCTCCAGCAATGACCGTGTGGCCGAGGCGATCACGGTTATTCGCGACGAATGGCGCAAGCTGGCTGAAAACGGCGTGACCGAAGAGGAGCTCAAAGACGCGCAGACTTTTCTGACCGGCGCATACCCTTTGCGCTTTGACGGAAACGCGCCGATTGCGCGTATTCTGGTCGGCATGCAAATGGATGATCTGGGCGTCGAATACATCGCCACCCGCAACGACAAAATCAACGCGGTGACGCTGGATGATATCAAGCGCGTGGCCGCACGATTGTTGCAACCCGATCAGCTGCATTTCGTCGTCGTGGGCCAGCCGGAAGGTCTGGAGAGCACAAACTAATCCTCACACGATCCCAATGGCCGAATCGCGCCAGCTCATGCTAGGTATAGCGGCATGAATGCCCCACACCCCAAGATAAGCGCTGATTTGCCCGAAATCCGGCAACTCGACGAGACGGCGATCAACCGCATCGCCGCCGGAGAGGTCGTGGAACGCCCGGCCTCGGCCGTCAAAGAGTTGGTCGAAAATGCGCTGGACGCAGGTGCCACCAGTATTGATTTGGCCATCCAAGACGGCGGCAAAACCCTGATCCGCGTCACCGATGATGGCCACGGCATGTCCGAGCAGGATTTACCGCTCGCGCTCTCGCGCCATGCCACCTCGAAAACCACCGGCACGGATCTGCTGGATATCCATACATTCGGCTTTCGCGGCGAGGCTTTGCCCTCGCTCGGCTCTGTCGGGCGGCTGACGGTTACGTCGCGCGCACGCGGCGCGGAGGGCGCGTTTTCCTTGGCCGTCGATGGCGGAAAGCTCGGCGCCGTGCGACCCGCAGCGCTTGCCAAAGGCACTGTCGTAGAGCTGCGCGACTTGTTCTACGCCACACCTGCGCGGCTGAAATTCCTGCGCTCCGACCGTGCCGAGACGCAAGCGATCAATGACGTGATCAAACGCCTCGCAATGGCCGAGCCTTACGTCGCTTTTAGAGTCCGCGATATGTCGTCGGGCGGTGAGGGCCGGGTGACGTTTCGGGCCGATCCGCAGACCGGTGATATGTTCGACGCATTGGGCAGCCGCTTGCGTCAGATTTTAGGCGCGGATTTTGCCGACAACGCCTTGGCGATTGATGCCGAGCGCGAAGGGATCACGCTAACGGGCTTTGCCGCGCTGCCGACCTATTCGCGCGGCTCTGCTGTCGCGCAATATCTCTTCGTCAACGGCCGCCCCGTGCGCGACAAACTGTTGATCGGCGCGCTGCGTGGCGCTTACTCAGATTTCCTCAGCCGCGACCGTCATCCGGCTTGCGCCTTGTTCTTGGAATGCGAACCCAGCGAGGTCGATGTCAACGTGCATCCTGCGAAAGCCGAAGTGCGTTTTCGCAATCCAGGCCTCGCGCGCGGGCTGATCGTCTCGGCGCTCAAACATGCTTTGGCGGAGGCAGGTCACCGCGCTTCGACTACAGTTTCGCAAGCCACTTTGGGCGCGTTCCAGCCCGAGCGTGTCGCGAACCCGATCTATCAAATGGACCGCCCGTCCAAGTCGGCTTTGCGCAATTCCTACGCAGCGCAATCGCCCGGGTTTGCAGAAACCGCGCCGGTATTCGCGCGCGTCGACGAGCCTGTGGTTGAGGAACCAACCGACACTCCGCTTGGTGCCGCGCGCGGGCAGGTTCATGAGAATTACATCATCGCACAAACGGCGGATGGCATGGTCATCGTCGATCAACACGCAGCCCATGAACGTCTGGTCTATGAAAAGCTCAAGGCGTTGATGGCCGAAAACGGCGTCCCCGCGCAGGCGCTTTTGATCCCCGAGATTGTATCGCTGTCCGACGATGATGCCGCGCGGCTTTTGGC
>CAZCEW010000080.1:0-11842 GCA_964497775.1 uncultured Rhodobacterales bacterium | reverse complement strand
CTAGGGGCAAGCAAATCATCGGCGAAAAAAGGCCGAGGAAAATTAAACAATAATTTTCAACCCAACCACCATATGTTGACCAAGCCCCACTCTTCGTCGCAATATGCGGGATGCAAACCATCGCCAAAACAGTCCACAGCTTATCCAGATTGAAAGCCGAACCCACATCATTCATGACTGGGGTCACGGGGAAAAGGGGACTGAAATGAACGACCTGAGCACGATGCCGGGCGCATCTGGGAATGTGGATGCCGCCAATGACGCAACAGGCGCACTGCCCCATAATATCGAGGCTGAACAGCAGCTTTTGGGCGCGATCCTGACCAATAATGACGTGTTCGACCGCATCGCCTCGATCATCACCGCCGATCATTTCTTCGACCCCGTCCACCGCCGGATCTACGAGACCGCCGCCGCGCGCATTCACAAAAACCTGCTCGTCTCCCCGGTAACGCTGAAACCCTATTTCGAGGAAGATGACGGCCTCAAAGAACTCGGCGGGCCCGCCTACCTGGTGCGCCTGCAAGGCGCGTCGATCTCGGCCTTTGCCGCGCGTGACTATGCGCAGATGATCTATGATCTGGCGATCCGGCGTGAGCTGATCTCGCTGGGCCAAGAAATCGCCTCCAAAGCCGGGACGGTCGACACAGAGAGCGATCCGAAAAGCCAGATCGTCGACGCCGAACAGCAGCTCTACAAGCTCGGCGAAGATGGCCGATCCGAATCCGGATTTCAAAGCTTTCTCAAGGCTGTAACGGACGCGGTTAATGTCGCCAACGCCGCCTATCAGCGCGAAGGTGGCATGGCGGGCATCTCCACCGGACTTGTCGATATGGACAAGAAGCTTGGCGGTTTGCACAATTCCGACCTGCTGATCCTTGCGGGCCGTCCCTCGATGGGGAAGACCTCGCTGGCGACCAATATCGCGTTCAACATCGCCAAGGTCTATAAGAAGGGCAAGCTTGCCGACGGCTCTGAAGGGGCGGTTGAAGGTGGCTCTGTGGGGTTCTTCTCGCTTGAGATGAGCGCCGAGCAACTTGCCGCCCGCGTGCTGTCGGAGGCCTCCGAAGTCCCGTCCGAGCAAATCCGGCGCGGCGACATGACCGAGACCGAGTTTCGCCGTTTCGTCGAGGCCGCCAAGGCGCTCGAATCCTGCCCGCTCTATATTGACGACACGCCTGCCCTGCCGATCAGCCAATTGGCCGCCCGCGCGCGCAGGCTCAAACGCACCCACGGGCTCGACGTGCTGATCGTCGACTATTTGCAACTGGTCCGCCCCGCCACCGCGAAAGACAGCCGCGTCAACGAGGTCTCCGAGATCACGCAAGGCCTCAAAGCCATCGCCAAGGAGCTTGAGATTCCCGTCATCGCGCTGTCGCAGCTCAGCCGTCAGGTTGAAAACCGCGAAGACAAACGCCCGCAGCTTTCCGATCTGCGCGAATCCGGCTCGATCGAGCAAGACGCCGATGTGGTGATGTTCGTCTACCGCGAGGAATATTATAAGGAACGCGAAAAGCCCGGCGATCATGACCTAGAGGGCATGGCCAAATGGCAGCAAGAGATGGAGAACCTGCATGGCAAGGCGGAAGTCGTCATCGGCAAACAGCGCCACGGCCCCATCGGCACGGTGGAGCTAAGCTTTGAAGGCCGCTACACCCGCTTCGGCAATCTTGTGAAGCCGTGGCAGAACAATGATGCAGGCGAGACCGAGTTCTAATGCGCTTCTCGCTCGCGACATTTGCCGCCCTGATCTGCTTGCCGCTTATGGCATTCGCGCAAGACGGCCCGACCGACGCACAGCGCGATAAGGCCCGGCTCGCCGTCGAGACCTATGTGGCGACCCAGCTCAAGGGCGATTTTCTGGGTCTTTATAATGACAGCTTCGCGCCGTCCTTCCGCGCCACCGTTTCTCGCGAGGAATTTCTCAAAGGCCAGAACCACTCGCTCAAAGAGCACGGGGTCACGCAAAACATCACCGCGCGCAATTGGTCCTGGTATCCCGGCAAAGGGGCTGCTGGCCTGATGGCCGTCGCGATTGATTTCGACGCCACGACCGCAAAGGGCTTCATCCGCTGCGGCTATTTCGCTTTCACCGAGACGCCCGACGGCAGCTTCAAGGCTTTGCGCGAGGATTCAACCTTCGTCCCGGAAACAAAGCTGGCGACGGTCACAGATGAGATGCGTAAAGAGGTCCTTAACCGCCCCGGCTGTCGGCGGTTTCTTGCCGAATAGGGCTAATTCTCGCTAAATCAGCCTTATTCTCCATCCTTTAGAACGGCTTTGGCCGCATTCCTGCCCCGTTTCACCCCGAGATTGTTTCCAATTGAGGGTTAATTCGGGGACATAGAGATGTCGCTTAAATATGATTTTGATTTGTTTTCGGTTGTACCGGCCGAGATCTATGCGGATGCCGCCTTGGGCGATCTGATGCAATCTGCCGGTACTGAAGAAAACTCCGCCGCTAATAAAGTGGCCTTGTTTCGCGACCCAGACACAGCCAAGGCGCTGGCGTCCTCGTCGGAAGAATTCAAAGCCTATATGCTGGAATCAGGCTTTGGGCTGAACACCTATGACAGTGGTGCGGGCGACAATTTCTACCCTGCCGAAGATGATGAGCTGCGCACGCAAATTGCAGAGCGCCTCAACACCAATTTCGCTAAGTTTGATCTTAAAGACCATCTTGATGGCCCGTTCGATCTGATCGCTTTTCTCGATCACCTCGACGAGACGCGGCCCCTTGAGACCGCCCAAGAGAGCCCGGTTGCACCTACTGATGCGCCCGATGAAACCTATGCCGATCCAATTCCCTCCGTCGACGAAGCGATTGATTTCTCACCTGATATCACCGCTGATCTGACCTCTGAGCTTCCACAGGCGCCGCTTGCATCCGCGTCCGAGGCCGCAACTCAAGCCACGTCCGAGGCCACTGATGGGGTCGTCTCCGCGATGCTCAACGATGCGTCGCAAGCCGCAGAAACGGGCGCGTCATTGGATATGGATGACGAAATCTCCGAGACCGAAAACGCCTCCATCGCCGCCGCGATTGCGGAAACGATGGTTGTCGAAGAAACATCTGAAGACGGCGCAGATGATGCGCTGGCAGCAGAGGCCAAGACGCCGTTTTGGAAAAAGCCCTTCGCGATGTTTTCCAAAGACAAAACGGATGACATCGATGCGCCGGACCTGCCGGACGTCACGACAGAGGTTGAGAAGCCAGAAGTCGCAATTGCCGCCGCGATGGAAGAAGACGCCAAGCGCGAGCCGTTCTGGAAATCTCTTTTCAACCGCAAGCCAAAGGACGCCGTCGAGACGATGCAAGAAGCCGCATCTGAAAGCCTCGCTGACGTTGAAGAAGCCGCGAGCGCGAAACAGCCGTTTTGGAAAAAGCCGATTGCTTTGCGCGCCGGTGCCGTGGGCATTGTCGCGCTGACCGCGGGCTGGGTGTTCCTACCCTAATTCCCCAAGACTAATCGCGGCGACCCTCAAGATGCTTACGCAGTTTCGAGGGTCCCGCTTTCTTGCGCCCCTTGAAGGGGTTTTGGTCGTTTTGCGAACGCATAAACAGCCGGATCGGCGTGCCGGGCAGATCAAAGTCCTCGCGTAACCCATTGACAAGATAGCGCGAATAGCTCGCAGGCAGCAGATCAGGATGCGAGCACATCACCACAAAGCCCGGCGGGCGAGCTTTGGCTTGCGTGATATAGCGCAGCTTGATGCGCTTGCCTTGCGGCGCGGGCGGCGGGTGTTGCTCTAGCATGCCCACCAACCAGCGATTGAGCGCGGAGGTCGGCAAACGCCGGTTCCACACTTCATGCGCCCCCAAAATCGCGTCGCGCAACCGATCAATCCCGCGCCCTGTCAGCGCCGAGACGGTAATCAATGGCGCGCCGCGCAGTTGCGGCAGAAGGCGGTTAAACTTCTCTTTCAGATCGCGCAGCTTGGCCTGTTTCTCGCCCTCAAGGTCCCATTTATTGACCGCCAAAACCACCGCACGGCCTTCGCGCTCTGCCAGATCGGCGATGCGCAGGTCTTGCTGCTCGAACGGGATATCGACGTCCAAAAGCACCACAACGACTTCGGCAAATTTCACCGCCCGCAGCCCGTCCGAGACGCTGAGCTTTTCGAGCTTGCTTTGCACTTTCGCCTTCTTGCGCATGCCAGCCGTGTCGAAAATCCGCGTCGGCACGCCGCCCCAATCCAGCGTCACCGAGATCGCATCACGGGTGATCCCGGCCTCTGGACCCGTCAGCAAGCGTTCTTCACCAAGGATCTGATTGATCAGTGTCGATTTGCCCGCATTTGGCCGCCCGACAACAGCGATTTGCAAAGGTTTTGAAGCACTTGGCGGGATATATTCAGGCACTATTTCTTCGTCGCCCTCGCCGAGATCAACATCGACCTCGGGCTCGATTTCCACCGACAGCTCGGCTGCCGCCTCAACCATCGGGCGCAAGATTGAGGCCAGCTCGGCCATGCCCTCGCCATGCTCTGCCGACAGGCCCAGCGGCTCGCCCAAGCCCAGCGCATAAGCCTCCAGCAATCCGGCCTCACCGGCGCGGCCTTCGGCCTTGTTGGCCGCCAGAATGACGCGCGCGGATTTCTTGCGTAAGATGTCGGCGAAAATCTCATCGGCAGGCAACACGCCATCGCGCGCATCGATCAGAAACAAACACGCATCAGCCATGCCCACGGCGCGCTCGGTCAGCGCGCGCATCCGGCCTTGCAGCGACTCGTCCGTGGCCATTTCCAGACCGGCCGTATCGATAATAGTGAACTTCAGATCGCCCAGCCGCGCCGCGCCCTCGCGCAAGTCGCGCGTGACCCCGGGCTGGTCATCGACCAGCGCCAGTTTCTTGCCAACCAAACGGTTGAACAGGGTGGATTTGCCCACATTGGGTCGGCCAACAATGGCCAGAGTAAACGACATCGAATTGCTCAGTCCTGAGGATCAAGCGCCGCTCTTAGCGCGCTTTTGCGTCAACGGAAAGCGGCGAGTTGCCCATTGGCCGTCACGATATAAAGCGTGCGGTCGACGATCACAGGGTTCGACGCAGCCCCGCCGCGCAACGGAACCGAGCCGAGCTCCTCGCCCGTGGCGGGATCAAAGCTGCGGATCTGATCGTCATTGGAGCCCACCAGCAAGCGGCCACCCGCCAGAACCGGCCCGTAATGCGCAAAGATACGTTTGCGGCGTTTTAGCCGTTCGCGCACGAAATAGGGTAGGTCTGTGCCCCAGATCTTCTCACCGGTTTCGCGGTCCAGTCGGATCAACTCCGCCTGATCGGAAATCAGAAACACGCTATCAGCCGAAGGCCAGACCGGCGAATAAGCGCCTTCATTGGCCGACCATATCCGCTCGCCCGAGCCCGCTTTCATCGCAACAACCCGCCCGCCTTGATTGGCAGCATAGAGCGTGTCGCCGACGATCACCGGATCAGATGTGATGTCGGAGATATTTGCATAAGCCCGCCCACGGCGCTGGCCCGACACAGACGAGCCCCAGATACGAATGCCCGAGCGTTTCAACGCCCCCGACATCTCGCCCGAGCCAAACGGGAAGACCACCGCGCGATTGCCAATGGCAGCACCAGAGCCGCCCAGCATCACCGCTTGATTTGGCGCGCCGGGAAGCTGCCATTTGATCCGGCCATTCTCAACGTCCAAGGCCCAAGCGCGGCTGTCGCGCGAGACCACATAAAGCAGCCCGTCATCATAAGTTGGTGCGGCGGTCAGTGGTGCTTCGAGTTTCTGGCGCCATTTGACCTCTCCGGATGTCGCATCCATCGCGAACAGCTCGCCAAAGCCGGTTGTTGCGAAAATCATCCCGTCGCCAAAGGCCAAACCGCCGCCAGAGGCGTCTTTGTCTTTGTCCGATGCAGGCACCAGAACTTCCGACCACAGCGTCGCGCCATCTGATCCGGTGGCGACGACTTGCGCGCGGGCATCCATCGTGAAGATGCGCCCGCCTGCGACAACCGGATCGGCCGTGATCCGCGCGCGTTTGCCGTTGCCCTCGCCGATATTGGCCGTCCAGATCAGGCTCAGATCAGAGCCCAGCGCGGGATGTGTGACTTTATGTTGCGCATTGCCGTTGCGATGGGTCCATTGCGTGTGGTTGACCTGCGCAGGAGGCGTGAACGCGCGGGTCACCACGACCTCCTCGCCAATCGCGGCTTGATCTTCGATCGCACCCTCTTCGGTCAGAACCGGCACATCGTCGCGCACCTCGTAGCGCTTGCCGTCAAGGATCAGCTCGCTTTCACTACATGAGATCAACGCCAGCATCGCTGCGCCGAGCGAGATTGATTTGGAGACCGTTCCAGACTTTTTCGAAAACTTCACTGCAAATCGCCCTTGTTTTGATCCGGTCTTGCGCCGGTCTTTGTGCTGTCGGGTTTAGCCGTTTGTCGGATCACCACCCAGCGCTACAATCAACTCTGCGGCGCGTTGTTGCAAGCCCGCTGTCACGCCGGCCTCTTGCAAAACGGATTTGAGCAGCGCAATCGCGCCCTCCGCGTCGCCCTGCTCCACCATAACAAGCGCTTTTTGTTCCTGTGCGAGCACGCGAAACGGCGCGCCCGGTGCGGCCAGTGCCTCGAATGCCGCCATGCGGTCCTCGGCGGCCACGGTCTTGGGCAACGCCATCGCGCGTTTTAGGGCCGCCAGTTCGCGGTAGACGGGCGGCACGTCCTCGCCGTTCGACACGCCATCAAGCGCGCGCAGCCCCGCATCTGTGTCGCCGACGCTCAAT
The DNA here is from genome assembly GCA_964497775.1 of uncultured Rhodobacterales bacterium. Taxonomy (GTDB): domain Bacteria; phylum Pseudomonadota; class Alphaproteobacteria; order Rhodobacterales; family Rhodobacteraceae; genus Litoreibacter. The sequence goes on along the minus strand of CAZCEW010000080.1, from coordinate 5,091 downwards.
GCATCTGCGCCCGCCATCAGGCCTGCCAGCGCGCCTTGCTCTGGTGTTGAGGTCTCGATTGCTCCGAACGCTGCGCGCGGGTCATCTGCGTCGAACGCGCTGATAAACGCGTCGCCCAACTCCTGCGCCGCGGCCTCGCGGCTGGATTTGGCATATTCATTATAGCCCGCAGCCCCCACAATGCCCAACACGACCAAACCCGCGAGCCAGCCCCATTTCTTGAGCATCGCAAACATGCGGTCATTGCGGACCTCTTCGGAGACTTCTTCAATGAAACTGTCTGTATCGCTCACGCGCGAGGCCTCCGTCTTTTGGCGTCCGGGATCATCCGCCACATTCTGTCAAAGGCGTCATACCCCGAAGGCTCAATCCTTGCCAAGGGCCATCGCACATAGGGGCTGGAAAACGGAAATTTCCTGCCCTTGCGCTGCACTGCGGAAAAAAGTAATCTGAACTGGTCGGTTTAGCGTATTCAGTCTAGATCGACGCGTGAACCGGCCCACAGTTTCAACAGGGCTTGGCCGCAGAAAACACGAATAAAACCGCTCTCTAGCAGGACGAAATATACATGCGCTTCTTTTCCCTCCTTATGGCAATTGTCGTCGCCGCGATCCTCTATGTGCTTGTATTTGAACGCGATAGCGTGATGGCTCTGGTCGCCTCGCCCGAGGCTGAGACGGCCGAGCCCGCGCCTGCTGGCGACAGCACTGAGGCCCCGCAAGACGCCAACGCCGCGCGCACTGTGTCTGTTGTGGCGCTTAAATCTTCTGCGCAACAAGTCGACAGCGCTGTGCTTTTGCGCGGCCGCACCGAAGCGGCGCGCCAGGTTGATGTGCGGGCTGAAATCTCCGGTCTGGTCGTCTCCGAGCCGCTGCGCAAAGGCTCTTATGTCGAGAAAGACCAGCTTTTGTGCCGCATTGATCTGGGCACCCGCGAAGCGATGCTGGCCCAAGCGCAAGCAGGCCTGCCCGAGGCGCAATCGCGCGTGCCCGAAGCCCAAGGCCGTCTGGCCGAGGCCGAAGCACGGCTTGAAGAGGCCACGATCAACGACAATGCCGCCAAGCAGCTTAGCCAAGACGGGTTTGCGTCGGAGATCCGCGTCGCGGGCACGCGCGCTGCCGTACAATCTGCACTCGCCGGAGTTGAGGCCGCGAAAGCGGGCGTGCAAGCGGCCAAGGCGGGCATACAAGCCGCGGAAGCTGCCGTGGCGCAAGCGCGCAAGGAAATTGACCGTTTGGAAATCCGCGCGCCGTTTGCGGGGCTTTTGGAGACCGACACGGCAGAGCTAGGCTCGCTGATGCAGCCCGGCGGGCTTTGCGCAACCGTCATTCAACTCAACCCGATCAAGCTGGTGGGTTTCGTGCCCGAGGCGTCTGTGTCCAAGGTCAAACTCGGCGCGCAAGCGGGCGGGCGCACGACATCTGGCGAGGATGTGCTGGGCCACGTGACCTTCGTGTCGCGCTCCTCTGATATGGAAACCCGCACCTTCCGCGTGGAAATCACCGTCGATAATGACGATCTGGCGCTCAGCGACGGGCAAACCGCAGAAATCCTGATCAGCGCACCCGGCGATCTGGCGCATTTGCTTCCAGCCTCTGCGCTCACACTTGATGATAATGGCACGCTCGGTGTGCGCTTGGTCGATGGCGACAAGGCGGGCTTCTCGCAAGTGCGCATTTTGCGCGACACGGTCGATGGCGTCTGGGTCGCAGGCCTGCCGCAAGAAGCCGCAATCATCGTTGTGGGCCAAGAATATATCACCGATGGCGTGTCCATCGCTGTGAGCTACCGCGAGGCCACGCAATGAAGGGCATCGTCGATTGGGCGGGCGCTCATGCCCGGATGATCATCGCCTTCGTGGTGATGTCCGTGGTCATCGGCTGGAGCGCTTATTCCGGCCTGCCCAAAGAAGGCGAGCCTGATATCGAAATCCCGATCCTCGTGGTCTCTGTCCCCTTCCCCGGCATCTCGGCGGCGGACAGTGAAAAGCTGCTGGTCAAGCCGATGGAATCGAAGCTGCAAGACCTCGACGGGCTGAAATCCCTGCGCGGCACGGCGGCCGAAAACTACGCCAATATCGTGATGGAATTCGAGTTTGGCTGGGACAAAACCAAAATCCTCGCCGATGTGCGCGATAAAATGAACCAGGCGGAGGCGGAATTCCCCACGGGCGCCGATCAATACTCGCTGGAAGAAGTCAATTTCTCCGAGTTCCCGATCCTGATCGTCTCGCTTTCGGGCGATCTGCCGGAACGCACTTTGTTGCGCGTGACCAAAGACCTGCAAGATACAATCGAAGCCCTGCCGCCCGTGCTGGAAGCAGGCATCGCAGGCGACCGCGACGAGATGCTCGAAGTGATCATCGATCCGTTGGCGCTGGAGGCCTATAACGTCTCCGCCGGAGAGCTGATCAGCGTGGTCTCCAACAACAACCTGCTGATTGCCGCAGGTGAGGTCGAGACGGCGCAAGGCGCGTTCTCGGTCAAAATCCCGTCCTCATTCGACGAGCCCCGCGACGTCTATGAGCTGCCCGTCAAGGTCAATGGCGACAGCGTCGTCACCCTTGGGGAGCTCGCAGATATCCGCCTGACTTTTGAAGATCGCCAAGGCACCGCGCGGTTCAACAACAAAGAAACCGTGGCGCTGCAAGTGGTCAAACGCAAAGGCTTCAACATTATCGACACCTCGACTTTGGTGCGCGAAACGGTGAAAGCCGCGCAAGCCGATTGGCCGCAAGAGCTGCAAGAGGCGATCCGCGTCGACGTCACGCTCGATCAGTCCAAGACCGTGGATAACATGGTCAAACAGCTTGAAGGCTCGGTGCTGACGGCGATTGCGCTGGTGATGATCGTGGTGCTGGCCTCGCTCGGCACCCGCTCTGCCCTGCTGGTTGGTTTCGCCATTCCGACCTCGTTTCTGTTGTGCTTCATCCTTCTGGGGATCATGGGAATTGCGGTCTCGAACATTGTGATGTTCGGCCTGATCCTGGCCGTGGGCATGTTGGTCGATGGCGCGATTGTCGTCGTGGAATATGCCGAAAGCTCGATCGAGCGCGGCGAAGGTCCGATGACCGCCTATACGGGCGCCGCCAAGCGCATGTTCTGGCCGATTGTATCGTCGACTGCCACCACGCTGTGCGCCTTCCTGCCGATGCTGTTTTGGCCGGGCGTGCCGGGGCAATTCATGGGCATGTTGCCTGTCACGCTGATTTTCGTCCTCTCCGCCTCACTGATCGTGGCCTTGATCTACCTGCCCGTGATGGGCGGCGTCGCAGGACGCATCGCCGATTGGTTCGACAGCCGCGCACAAAGCTTTGCCAATGTCCGCTGGCCTCTGCATCTGGCAGGCCTCATCGGCCTGATCGTCTTGATCATCGTCGGCATGGCAGGCTCCGGCCAGTTCCAAGGCCTGATCGGCACGCCATTCGCAGATCTCGATGGGCGTAATATCGTGGGCTCGGTGATCCCATCCGTGGTGCTGGCGCTGGTTTATGTGGCGGGGTTCTTGCTGTTCTCTGCCGTAGCACTTTTCGGCCTGTTGATGCTGGTTGCCGCCGTCTTGGGCTACCGCATCCGCTTCTACCGCCTGATCTCGCACCTCACAGGGCGCGATATTCGCGCACGCAAACGCAAAATCTCGGCGGGCTATAAGCGCTCTCTCTTCGGCAAATTCACCTCGCTGATTGCCAATAACCCGATCATGCCGCTGGCGGTGATTGTCGCGATCACGCTCTTTGTCGCCTCAACGCTGTTCTACTTCATCAACAACAATAATGGCGTCGAGTTCTTCGTCGAATCCGAGACCGAGCAGGCCATCGTCTATGTCCGCGCGCGCGGAAATTTATCGCTCGAAGAAAAAGACGCGATGGTGCGCGAGGTCGAGACTGCGATTGCCTCTGTCGAAGGGATCGAGAGCGTCTTCGCCTTTGCCGGATCAGGCGGGCTGAACACCAATAATGGCGGCGCGTCGGGCCCGCTTGATACAATCGGGCAAATCCAGATCGAGCTTGCTGAATGGGGTTTCCGCCGTGACGACACCGAGATTTTGGACGAAATGCAGGCCAAGATGGATGCCATTCCCGGCGTGCTGACCGAAGTGCTGAGCCAAGACCGAGGGCCTGCTGGCGGCAAACCCGTCAACCTGCGCCTCAAAGGTGACAACTGGCCTGATTTGCAAGCCGCCGCTGAAATCGCACGCACCAAGTTTGACGAAACCCAAGGGCTGATCACCATTGAAGACACGCGGCCTTTGCCCGGGATTGACTGGCAAATCGACGTCGATGTCGAGGCCGCAGGCCGCTACAAGGCCGATGTCGCTACCGTGGGCGCTATGGTGCAACTGGTCACGCGCGGGCTGCTTCTCGATACAATGCGCGTCGACAGCTCGGACGAGGAAATCGAGATCCGCGTGCGCTTGCCCGAAGATGCGCGCGTGCTCTCCACGCTTGATACGTTGAAAGTGCGCACGCCTGACGGGCTGATCCCGCTGTCGAATTTCATCTCCCGCAAACCGGTGCAAAAGCTGGGCCAGATCGACCGCATCGACCAAGCGCGCTTCTTTGACGTCAAAGCCGATGTCCTGCCCGCGCTCACCATTTTGCAAACACCTGCGGGCGAGAATTTGGCCTATGCGGTCAAGTTGAAAGAGGACGCGCCCGCGCCCGAGACAGGCGTGATGCTAACTGCACCGAGCGGAGATCGCTACAAGACAAACCGCGCATGGCTGGAAGGCGAGACGACATTCGAGGCCTTGGAAGAGGCGGTTGATGAGGGCGAGTTCACGACCTTGATCGTCAACGCCAATGAGCGGATCGCGGCACTGACCACATGGCTCGAAGAAGACAGCCCCCTGCCCGCCTCCGTCAGTTTTGAATGGGCCGGCGACACCGAAGAAGAGGCCGAAAGCCAAGCCTTCCTGTCTTCGGCCTTTGCCGCCGCTTTGGGGCTGATGTTCGTGATCTTGCTGGCGCAGTTCAATTCCTTCTACAACTCGGTGCTGGTGCTTCTGGCGGTGGTTTTGTCGACCACGGGCGTGCTCTGGGGGATGATCTTGATGGATCAAACCTTCTCCATCATCATGACCGGCACGGGC
>CAZCEW010000079.1:0-12383 GCA_964497775.1 uncultured Rhodobacterales bacterium | reverse complement strand
GACCCCGGCATGGGCAATTGCGGCAAGCAAGGCCAATGGGTGCCCGTGGGCGTCGGCCAGCCAACCTTGAAAATCGGCGGACTTACCGTGGGTGGCTCTGCCGCGTGAGCCTTGCCATCCATACGCGCAAAGACGGCCACAAATACGTCACAGCGGGCCGCTTCATCGCCGCCGTGGCGTTTGGGTGTATCTGCGTGCCTCTTGTGGCCTTTTGCATCGCATGGGGCATGGAAGTCGCAGGTTTGGGCACAGGAACACCCGGTCCAATGCGCACATTGCGCGATATCGTCGGCATCACCACTGTCTCTGGCCTCTTTGCCCCAATCGGCGTGATCCCGGGCGGCTTTCTGGCCCTTGCTGCGATGCGCAAAGGCAAAGCTGGCTGGCTTGTGGCCATCTTGCTCGGCATGGGCTTGGCAATGATCTTAATGTTCCTTTTCAGCATCGCGCTCGAAGGCGGCTTGCGCGACCCGAGCGACATAGGCATCTCGGCCGCGATCTACGGAGCATTCGGCGCCCTTTATGCCCTGTCACTTTGGTGGGGATTTCGAATCTTCGCGCCGGACGCATTGATTGCTGAACCGCCCTCCGATCCTTAACGCCACTTAGCTGCGCATGCCTCACCAGAAATGAGGAGGTTTGTGACATGTGTCCATCAAAGGCTAGAATTCCTTAACCAAAGTAAACGTATTTTCCATATAAATATCAGATATTTATGATTTTATCTTCAAGCAAGCCTACAAAGCCGTTTTTCTTCACTTCCCCTTAAGACCTGATGGCCCAAATACTCCTCAATGATCAGACGGAGGCACGATGGCCAGCACCCTGCTGTCTACCCCACCCCCCCTCGCACCCCCAAGGACTCAGGGCGAGACGGCTGCGTGGCTTCGTCTGATCAGATCACATCGCGTCGGCGTTGTGACTTTCTTCCGGCTCATGTCTGAACACGGCTCCGCTGCCGCAGCTCTCGAGGCCCTGCCCGAGATCGCCGCCAAGGCCGGTGTCGCAAAATATCAAATCTGCCCCATGCCTGTGATCGAGCGCGAACTCTCCACGGGCGCCAAGCTCGGCGCAAAACTGATCTGCTTTGGCAGCCCCGATTACCCCGCCTCATTGGCTGAAATCCCCGACCCGCCCCCGATGCTCTGGGCCTTGGGCGATACGTCTTTGCTGCAAAAGCCGATGATCTCCCTTGTCGGTGCGCGCAATGCGTCGTCACTGGGCACGCGCATGGCCAGATCGCTGGCGCGCGATTTGGGCAAGCAAGGCTTCGTCACCGTCTCAGGCCTTGCGCGCGGGATCGATGCGGCGGCGCATAACGCCACATTGGAAAGCGGCACAATCGCTGTGCAAGGCGGCGGGATTGACGTGATCTACCCCCAAGAGAACGCCAAATTGCATGACGACATTGCCGCAAAAGGCCTGCGCCTGTCGGAACAACCTTTGGGCCTGAACCCGCAAGCGCGCCATTTCCCGCGCCGCAACCGAATTATCTCGGGGCTGGGCCAAGCGGTCGTCGTGGTTGAGGCTGCGACGAAATCAGGCAGCTTGATCACTGCCAAAAACGCGCTCGATCAAGGGCGCGAGGTACTGGCGGTACCCGGCCATCCGTTTGACGGGCGCTCTACTGGCACCAATCTGCTGATCCGCGATGGCGCGCTTTTGATCCGCTCCGCGCAAGATGTGATCGACGCGCTGAGGCGACCTGAGTTAGAGGAGCCCGCTGCCAGACAAACACCGAAACCTGTTCCCGCGCAAAACAGCTGCAACATCGAGGCCAAGATCCTTAACCTACTCAGCCCGACCCCAATGGCCGAAGACCAGTTGATCCGTGATCTCTCCTTGCCTTCCGCCCATGTGACGCCCGCTTTGACTGCGCTGGAGATAGACGGCCAGATCACGCGTCAGGCAGGCGGGCTTTTATCGCGCCCGCCGCAGTGACAGGCCGATCCCGCCCAAAACCAAGATGCTCGCGATGACAAAGCGCAAAGTCAGCGGCTCCGATAGGAAGATCACGCCGCCCAGCGCCGCAATCACTGGCACGGAGAGTTGCGCAGTTGCGGCCAAGCTCGTCTCTAGCTGCGGCAAGATACGGTACCAAAGCGCATAGCCCAGTGCCGACGTCACAGCCCCCGAAAGCACAGCCATCGCAAATCCCAAAGCGTTGCCCGATGGCAGACCCAAGACTAACAGAGCCGACATAACCAGCGCCGCGATCGCGAAATTCGCAGCCGTGGTGACCAATGGCCGCGCAGCACCTGCGCCCGACAGTGTGTAGGCGCCCCAGCCAACCCCCGCGATAATCATCGCCGCCGCGCCGAACAGATCGACCTGCGTCTCAGGCCCCGGCAACAACAGCAAGACCAGTCCAGCCAGCGCCAGCCAAGCGCCGATCCAGCGCATCCGGTGCACGACATCTCCGCGCGCGAGCGCTACGGCAAACATCGTCATTTGAACTGTGCCAAATAGGATCAACGCGCCCAATCCTGCATCTAAGCTGACATAGGCCAGCGAGAACCCAACGAGATACGCAATCAGCGCCACAGGGCCGATCCAGCCCAGATTGGCACGCAGATCAAAGCCACGGTCGCGCCACACCACCAAGGCCACCAACATCACGGCCCCCGCCCAGACCCGCACCAATGCGAAATCCATTGGCGCCATTGCACCATCCGTCACTCCGATCCGGTTCAAGACCGAGTTGGCGGCGAATGCGATCATCACGAGGCTGGTGAGGAGGAAAAGTTGCATACGATGTGCTTAAGCGGGATTGGTGCGAAAGGGTATTCACAAAGCGAAGAGGCCAGTCGCGAAGACTGGCCTCTTGAGGTTTCTAACGGAGCGGGCTTTCGGCAGCTTTTCTTGCGAAGAGCGCCTGTCGCCTGACCGGCAGATTTCGCTTACGCGAAATCGCCTTACATCATGCCGCCCATTCCGCCCATGCCGCCCATGTCAGGCATGCCGCCACCGGCAGCGCCGTCTTTGCTTGGCTTATCGGCAACCATAGCTTCCGTCGTGATCAAAAGACCCGCGATGGAGGCTGCGTCTTGCAACGCGGTGCGCACGACTTTGGCCGGATCAATCACGCCGAACTTGAACATGTCGCCATATTCTTCCGTTTGCGCGTTGAAGCCGAATGTCGCGTCCGAGCTCTCGCGGATTTTGCCCGCAACAACTGATCCGTCGACGCCCGAGTTCTCGGCGATCTGACGCAAGGGTGCTTCAAGCGCTTTGCGTACGATCGAGATACCGATCTCTTGGTCTGCGTTGCCGCCCTTGAGTTTCTCAAGGCCTTTGGCCGCCTGAACAAGCGCCACGCCACCACCGACAACGATGCCTTCTTGCACGGCCGCACGGGTCGCGTTCAAAGCGTCATCGACGCGGTCTTTGCGCTCTTTGACTTCCACTTCGGTCATACCACCAACGCGGATCACAGCAACACCGCCAGCCAGCTTGGCCACACGTTCTTGCAGTTTCTCACGGTCGTAGTCAGAGGTGGTTTCTTCGATCTGCTGACGGATTTGCGAAACACGAGCTTCGATTTCCGCTTTCTCGCCTGCACCATCGATGATTGTGGTCTCGTCTTTGGTGATGGTGACGCGCTTGGCAGTGCCCAGCATGTCCATCGTGACCGATTCCAGCTTCATCCCCAGATCTTCCGAGATCACCTGACCGCCACACAAGATCGCAATGTCTTGCAGCATGGCTTTACGACGATCGCCGAAACCAGGCGCTTTTACGGCTGCGATTTTCAGACCGCCACGCAGTTTGTTGACGACCAAAGTCGCAAGCGCTTCGCCTTCGACATCTTCCGAGATGATCATCAATGGCTTGCCCGACTGGATCACAGCTTCAAGAAGCGGAACCATTGGCTGCAGCGACGACAATTTCTTTTCGTGCAGCAAGATCAGCGCATCTTCCAGCTCAGTCGTCATTTTGTCAGGGTTGGTGACAAAATACGGGCTCAGATAGCCGCGGTCGAACTGCATGCCTTCGACAACATCAGTTTCTGTTTCCAGACCCTTGTTCTCTTCGACCGTGATGACGCCTTCATTGCCAACTTTTTGCATCGCGTCTGCGATTTGCTGACCGATTTCGGCTTCGCCATTGGCCGAGATCGTGCCAACTTGTGCGACTTCATCGCTGTCTTTGACTTCACGAGCGGCTTTCTTGATCGCTTCAACAACATTGGTCGTCGCCATGTCGATGCCGCGCTTCAGATCCATCGGGTTCATGCCAGCGGCCACCGATTTCATGCCTTCGCGCACAATCGCTTGCGCCAGAACTGTTGCAGTTGTTGTGCCGTCACCGGCTTCATCATTGGTGCGCGAGGCCACTTCTTTGACCATCTGCGCGCCCATGTTTTCGAACTTGTCTTCCAGCTCGATCTCTTTGGCGACAGATACACCGTCTTTCGTGATGCGCGGTGCGCCGAAAGATTTGTCTAGGACCACGTTGCGACCCTTTGGGCCCAACGTAACTTTTACCGCATCAGCCAGAATATTGACGCCCTTGAGCATCTTATTGCGGGCGTCGGTATCGAATTTGACGTCTTTAGCAGCCATTTTCATGTGCTCCTTTGAATTTCAGAATTTTGAGAAAGCCGTGGGGTGGGTTTCAAACCCACCGAGCACTCAGGACAGAATGCCCAGAATGTCGCTTTCTTTCATGATCAACAGCTCTTTGCCGTCAACAGTGGCTTCCGTGCCGGACCATTTGCCGAACAGGATTTTGTCACCTTTTTTGACAGCCATCGGGATCAGATCACCCGATTCTTTGCGAGCGCCTTCGCCAGCGGCGATGATAATGCCCTCTGCGGGCTTCTCTTTCGCGCTTTCAGGAATGATAAGACCACCAGCGGTCTTTTCGTCGCTCTCTACACGTTCAACAAGAACGCGGTCATGAAGCGGTTTTAATGCCATCTTTGTAGCTCCTAGCTCAAAGTTACTCCCATGGCCCGAGGATATCGAGCCGTTATCACTCACCATATACGAGTGCTAACGGAGCGTAGCTAGGCAGTCGGCCAGACGGAGTCAACAGCGCGGGGGCAAGAAATTTGGCCTCCCCTCCTGAAACGCGCATTTCTCTAAGTTTTGGGGTGTTTGCGTGGCGCTCAAACGGCCTCGTCCCCGTAATCCGACAACCCTTTGCGGCCTTGCTTGCTGAGCGCGTAGATGCCCTTTTCGACCCTCACAAACCAGCCGTAATGATTGTCGCGCATCACCCGTGTGGCCGTGGGCACTTCGGCCCATTCCGCAACTTTCGCGCCTTTAGAGGCCCCATGTACCGCCAAAAACCGCGCACAACGGATCGCGTCTTGGCGATACGCCGTGATCAACCCATGGCGTGTGGCCCCGCCATCATTGGGGTCTCCGGCACGGCGCGAAAACTCGCGCAGCAGCTTCTCTTTCTTCTTCTTCGACCGTCTGGGTTTGGCCGCGCCGGGGTCGCAATGCACCTCCAGATGCTTGTCGCGCATCCGCACCGTAATCAGGCCGAGCCCCAACCGTTTGCACAGCGCCATATTGTCTTTCAAAGACTTCGCCCCGCGTTTGCCCTTGCTCAAAGGCACCGCGATATAGACCAGATCAGTCACCGTCAGACGCGCAATGGCCTGATGGAACAGCGACAGCGAGAAGCCGGTTTTCAGCTCGACAATCACCGCAGGCTCATCGCCTCGGCACGCCATCACATCGACCGCGCCGACCTCCGCCTTCACCTCATAGCCTTGGCGCTCAAGGTGCTTCTTTACCGGGGCATAGAGATCCGTTTCACGCAAGCTGCTCATATGCGGCATCCTATCCACGCGAGGGCGGGTGACAAGCCAAACCGCGCCACTTATAAGTCGCGCGAAACCAAGATGTTTAGGACCCCCATAATGACCACGCTAATTTTCGGCCACAAATCCCCCGACACTGACAGCACCGGCTCTCCGCTGATCTGGGAATGGTTCATCAACCACCAAGGCGGCAACAGCAAAGCCGTGCTTCTGGGCGAGCCCAATACCGAGGCCGCTTTCATGCTGACCCGTTGGGGTCTGACCAAGCCCGAGATCATCAACAGCGTCGCCGATGGCCAGAAATGCATCATCGTCGACACCAACAACCCCGCCGAGCTGCCAGAAGCCATTAACCAAGCCGATGTTACGGCGATCATTGATCATCACAAACTGGTCGGCGGGCTGGAGACGGCAGGTCCGATCGACATCACCATCCGGCCTTTGGCCTGCACCGCCACGATCATGCACGATCTGATGGGCGACCATGTGAACCACATGCCCGAGGCGATCAAAGGCGCGATGCTCTCTTGCATTTTGTCCGACACGCTTGAATTCCGCTCGCCCACCACGACGCCCGTCGACAAAGCGCTTGCCGAAAGCCTAGCAGCCGATCTGGGCCTCGACATCCCCGCTTATGCCGCCGAGATGTTTGCCGCCAAATCCGACGTCTCTGCCTTCTCAGACGCGGAACTGTTGCGGATGGACAGCAAGGAATATGCCGTGGGCGACACCAAATTCCGCGTCTCGGTTCTGGAAACCACCGCGCCGCAAATGGTGCTCGACCGCAAAGACAGCCTGATGGCCTCAATGGACACCGTCGCCAAGGAGGACGGCGTCGATCAAGTGCTGCTGTTTGTCGTCGATATCCTCAATGAAGAAGCCACGATGCTGATCCCCAATGATCTGACGAAATCCGTGGCCGAGAAATCCTTTGCCACGGCGGTCTCAGGCGATATGGCGGTTCTGCCCGGCATTATGAGCCGTAAGAAGCAAATCATCCCGAACCTGAAAGTCTGATATGGCGCTCTTGGATACTCCGATCTGCGACTTTGACTGGCCTGCGCCGGATTTCGCCCTCAAAGACCCGGACGGGCGCGAGGTCACCCGCGACGCGGCGATGGGCGAGAACGGCTTGCTGGTGGCGTTCTTGTGCAATCACTGCCCTTACGTGAAAGCCATCGCCGATCGGCTGACGGAAGATGCCACCGCCTTGGCCGAGATGGGTGTCGGCATGGTCGCGATCATGTCCAACGATTACCGCGCCGTGCCCTCCGACAGCCCGCCCCAGATGAAAACCTTCGCAGCCCAACACGGCTGGCCCTTCCCGTACCTCATCGACGAGAACCAATCGGTCGGCAAAGCTTACGGCGCGGTCTGCACGCCGGATTTCTTCGGCTTCAACGCCAAAGGTGGTTTGCACTATCGCGGCAGGCTCGATTCCGCCGCGATTGGCAATGCTGACGGGCGCACCCGCGAGCTGGTGGACGCGATGAAACTGGTCGCAGACACAGGCCAAGGCCCAAAAGATCAAATCCCTTCCATGGGCTGCTCGATCAAATGGACCTAGCCCCGCACTATTAACCATCATTGCCCAAACATCTGTGCCCAAATAGCGTATGTACGGAAGACACACGCTTTGCACACGCCAACCACATCGCTTCAAAAGGCCCCGATATGACCCAAATCATCGACACCCTGGCCGAGATTTCCGACCGCTACGACGCGCTATTTGTTGATCTGTGGGGCTGCATTCATAACGGTCTGACGCCGTTCGCCAGTGCGGTCACCGCCATGCAAGACTACCGCAAACGCGGCGGCAAAGTGATTTTTGTCACCAACGCCCCGCGCCACCGCGCCAGTGTTGCAAGCCAGCTTGAAAAGATCGGCGTGGCCTCTGACAGTTGGGACGATATCGCCACCTCCGGCGACAGTGCGCGGTTCGCGATGTATAATGGCGCGGTCGGCGAGAAGGTCTATTTCATCGGCCAACCGCATGACCAAAACTTCTTCGACCCGCTCGAAATTGTCGAAAATCCGACGCCCATTCAACAAGTTAGCCTGCGCGAGGCCGAAGGCATCATCTGTTGCGGCCCAGTTGATCCGATGGCCCCGATTGAGGACAACCGCGCCGATTTTCTATATGCCAAAGAAAAGGGCATGAAGCTGCTCTGCGCCAACCCCGATATCGTCGTTGACCGAGGCGAGGCGCGCGAATGGTGCGCCGGAGCCCTCGCGAAACTCTATACTGAGATGGGCGGCGAGAGCTTGTATTTCGGCAAGCCTCATCCGCCAATCTATGACCTCGCGCGGCGCAGGCTCGATGCGTTAGGAACTGATATACATGATGGCCGTATTCTGTGCATCGGCGACGGCGTGTTGACCGACATTCGCGGCGCCATGGGCGAGGATATCGATTCCCTGTTTATCTCCGGCGGCCTTGCCGCCGAGGAAACCAAAACCGACGGCCAGCCTGACAAAGACGCCCTAAGCTCTTATTTACAAACGGAAATGGTTAACCCAACCTATACAATTGGGCTGCTTCGATAGGGAAGAAAACACTGGACTTTTCTGCACGCGCGAAGTAATAAAGTTACAAATAACGCCTCACGGCAGGTTTAATGTTACTTTAAGGTGCAAAATGTTGGACACGGCAAATAACGACAACTTCCCGCGCGGCACGATCTGTATCGAAGATATCGAAATCGGCATGAAGCGGCATCTGCGCAAGCAAATCACTGACCGCGATATCGAATTGTTTGCCGAAGTCTCAACCGATCACAACCCCGTCCATTTGGATGATGACTATGCCCAAGACACGATTTTTGAAGGCCGCGTCGCGCATGGCATGCTGACGGCGGGTCTGATCTCAGCCGTCATCGGCGAACAGCTTCCCGGCCACGGCACCGTCTATCTGGGCCAAAGCCTGAAATTTCTGGCCCCCGTGCGCCCCGGCGACAGTGTCATGGCCGAAGTGGAAGTCATCGATATCGACCACGCCAAGCGCCGCGTCACGATGCACACGCGCTGCGAGGTTGACGGCAAGAATGTCCTCAAAGGCGAGGCCACCGTGCTCGCCCCGTCGCGCAAGTTCGACTAAGCCGCACACGGGCTTGCACCACGGCGCGCTGCCGTTTACCCAAAGCCCATGCGCATCATTCGTGACTATCAATTTGTAAGCCCTGACGACCGCGGCGCCACGGCGGCCATCGGCAATTTCGACGGCGTGCATATCGGTCACCGCTCTGTGATAGCGCTTGCCCAAAACGCTGTCCCGGACGCGCCTTTGGGCGTGGTCACGTTCGAGCCGCATCCGCGCGAATTCTTTGCCCCCACCGCCGCCCCTTTCCGTCTGATGAACGCTGAGGCGAAAGCCAACCGGCTGGAGAAAATCGGCGTCGAGCGGCTCTATGAGCTGAACTTCAACCCAACTCTCGCGGGCCTCACGCCCGAGCAGTTTGCTCGCGACGTGATCGCTGACGGTTTAGGGTTAAAGCATATCGTCATCGGTGCCGATTTCTGTTTTGGCAAAGGGCGCGCCGGCACTGCGAACCACCTGAAAGAGTTCGGCAAGACCTTTGGTTTCGGCGTCACAATTGCCGATCTGATCAGCTTTGACGCGGGCCAAATCTCGTCGACAAATATCCGCAAAGCGCTCAGCGAAGGCCGCCCAAAAGACGCCGCAGACATGCTCGGCCATTGGCACCGCATTGAAGGCGGCGTGATCCGAGGCGACCAACGCGGCCGCACACTGGGCTATCCAACCGCAAATATGTCGATAAAAGGCCTGCACCCACCGAAATTTGGCGTATACGCCGTCTTTGTCGATGTTCTGTCAGGCCCGCATATGGGCACGTATCAAGGAGCCGCGTCCATCGGCACTCGCCCAATGTTTGGCGAAAACCTCCCCAATTGCGAAACTTTCTTGTTCGACTTCCAAGGCGATTTATATGGTGAAAACCTCTCCGTCGCCCTCGTAAGTTACCTGCGCGGGGAGGAAAAATTCGACAGCCTCGACGCCTTGATCACCCAAATGGACAGCGATTGCGCCACGGCACACAATCTGTTGGCTAACGCATGAAAGACCCGATAGATCGCGACGGTTTACGCCCCAAATTTTGGGAGGAAATCCCGCTCAAGAAGATGAACGCGAAGGAATGGGAAGCGCTTTGCGATGGCTGCGGGCTGTGCTGCCTCAACAAGCTTGAAGATGAGGACACAGGCGCGATTGCCTTTACCTCCATCGCCTGCCGCCTTCTCGATGGTGACACGTGCCGTTGCGCGCAATATGACATCCGCAAACAATTCGTCCCTGAATGCGTCGTCCTGACCCCGCAAAATATCGACGAGATCGCCTATTGGATGCCCGCCACCTGCGCATACCGCCTGCTGGCCGAGAACAAGCCGCTTTTCGACTGGCACCCGCTGATCTCTGGCACCCCCGCATCGGTCCATGACGCAGGCAAATCGGTCAAAGGCTGGACAACGCCCGAGTTTGAAATCGCCGAGGAAGACTGGGAAAACCACATCATCGACGACCCCGCCTAAAGCAAGGAGCCCGGCCCTCATGAATTTCGCCTCTGACAATGCAGGCCCGATGCACCCCGACGTGCTGGCGGCACTCACCCGTGCCAATGACGGCCACGAAATGCCGTATGGCGCCGACACAATCATGGAGCGTGTCCGCGATACCTTGCGCACCACATTCGAGGCACCCGAGGCCGCGACATATCTCGTCTCCACCGGCACCGCGGCCAATGCGCTGGCGTTGGCCTGTTACGCACAACCTTGGGACGCGATCTTTGCCCACCGCATCGCTCATGTCGAAGAGGATGAATGCGGCGCGCCCGAGTTTTATTCAAACGGCGCCAAGATGACATTGATCGACGGCGAGAACGGCAAACTGACACCCGATGCTTTGCGCGCGGCCATCATGGCCACGGGAGACAAAGGCGTGCATGGCGTTCAACGCGGGCCCGTCACGATCACGCAAGCCACTGAAATTGGAACGATTTATTCACTGGCCGAGATCAAAGCGCTGACCGATGTCGCGCATGAATTTGGCCTCGCCACCCATCTTGACGGCGCGCGCTTTGCCAATGCCTGCGCCGCCTTAGATTGCACCGCGGCCGAGATGACATGGAAAGCGGGCATTGATGCGGTGTCCTTTGGCGGCACGAAAAACGGCTGCGCTGCGGTCGAGGCCGTGATCCTGTTTGACCCCGACAAAGCGTGGGAGTTCGAGCTGCGCCGCAAACGCGGCGCGCATCTGTTCTCCAAACACCGCTATCTCTCCGCCCAGATGGAGGCTTACCTACAAGGCGATCTCTGGCGCGATCTCGCAACCAAATCCAACGCTGCTTGCGCAAGATTGATCAAAGGTCTGCGCCAGATCGAAGGGGCCAAAATCGAAGGTGATCCGCAGGTCAATATGGTCTTTGCCCACCTACCCCGTGCGGCCCATAGACGCGCGATGCAAGCGGGCGCACAATACTACCTGTTCCCATTCGACACCGATCTAGACGGACCGGATGACGACCCGATCCGTGCGCGTTTCGTCTGCGATTGGACCAAGACCGACGCCGAGATCGACGCGCTGCTGGCCCTACTCAATGGCTAAAGCTTGCCCGCCAGAAACTGGTCCAGATCATCGATCTTGTCTTGTCCCCAGAACCGCGCGCCGCTGTCGGTGATATAGGTCGGCGCACCAAACACGCCCCCCTCGACCGCCTCTTCCAGATTACGGGCATATTGCTCCGCACCGCTCAGCAAGCCACTATCGGCCAGCGCCGGATCAAACCCTGCAGCCTCTAGCATTTCACGCACAACGCCCTCATCGGCAATGTCGCGCTCCTCCGCCCAGACCGCCCGCAAGAACCCATGCACCAATGCGCCCACATCACCGCCAGCCTCTTGCGCGGCAATGATCGCGTAAGAGGACGGCGCCGGGTTCGTTGGCCAATGCGCAGGCTTCAGATTGATCGCCATCCCCAGCTTCTTGGCCGAGCGTTCCATATCCAAAAGCCGCCATTCCTGACGGCTTGGATGGCGCTGCGGCGGCGGGGTGCCGCCCGTGCGTCCAAACAGCGCCATGATATCGAGCGGCCGATAGCGTATGTCGGCGCCATGTTTGGCCGCGACCTCCTCCAACCGGTTGCCCGCAAGGTAGCTAAACGGCGAAAGCGTCGCGAAAAAATAGTCAATATGGGCCATGAAAGTGCATCCTTCGGGATAATGGGTTTCCGTAAGCGTAGCTGGGTGGTAAGCGGTATTCAACGCCGGAAACCCCGTGGGGACGGGGCTCGGCGCCTCTTGCTGCCATACGTCCCGGGGACTGCCAAATGCCATCCAACTCTGAGCCAAAACTTATCGCAGGCAACGCCAATAAAGAGCTCGCCGCCTCCGTCGCCAAACGCATGTCGATGCATCGCGGCCTCAAGGTCAGCCCGGTCGACGCGCGGGTCGAGCGCTTCAATGATGGCGAGATCTTCGTCGAAGTTTTTGAGAACGTCCGCGGCGAAGACATGTTCATCGTCCAATCCACCTCCAACCCCGCCAATGACAATTTGATGGAGCTGTTGATTATGACCGATGCGCTGCGCCGCTC
>CAZCEW010000078.1:0-12550 GCA_964497775.1 uncultured Rhodobacterales bacterium | reverse complement strand
CTGCCTCCCCGGAACCCCTCCGGGATATTTATGGGTCAATGAGAGAGAGGGGCGGTGCGCGTCTTATGGGATGATGCGCGTGTATTTGTTGCCGTCGATTGTGGCGCCTGCGATCAGGCCTGCTTGTCCAAAGACCACCGCAATCACCGGAGAGAGCGCGGTTGTTGTGTCAGCGCCAAGGCTACCACCCTCATTTGACACCGCATAGCGCGCATCCGCACCAACATCCCAACCCTCGGAGCGGCGGAAATCGGCAAGTGCTTCTTCGGTCATAAAGAACAAGGCGTGCGCATATTGCTGGGCGCCAAGTTGCAGCCCGATTGTGGCGGCGGCCGTTGAATAGTAATCAACCGTTACATCATTGATCCGCAACGCGCCGCGGCCAAATTTGCCGCCGATCCCGATGCCAGCCTCGGAAACCAAGGGCATGACCAGAACGCCGGCGGCTTTGGCGGCCAGATCTTGCGATCCTTCGACATTGGAATAGAGGAAATTCAGAGCGCTATCGACGCGGGCGTCGATCTTGGCTCCACCGTCGGAATTGATGCCATTGCCACAAGCTGCAAGCCCGGCTGCGCTGGCTGTCACAAGGAAACTGCGACGAGAGAAATCGGTCATGGGATCCGCCTATATTTGTCTGCTTGCCCCGATTTTCGGGGTTCTAACTTTCTTATAGGCGAGTCTCTTGGCGGTGTCACGCCCTATAGGTGCAACCGCTACCCGTTGAGGGCTTGGGCTATGCGGACCGCAAAATATGTCAATATGCCGTCGCAACCTGCGCGTTTGAATGCGATCAGGCTCTCCGTCATCACCGCGTCGCCGTCGATCCAGCCTTGGGCGGAGGCGGCTTCGATCATCGCGTATTCGCCTGAGACTTGGTAGGCATAAGTCGGCACGCCGAACGTGTCTTTGACGCGGGTGCACATATCGAGATAGGGCAGGCCAGGTTTGACCATAACCATATCGGCGCCTTCCGCGATATCGCGCGCCACGCAGCGCAAGCCTTCATCGGCATTGGCAGGGTTGATCTGGTAGGTCTTCTTGTCACCGACCAGAGCACCGGAGGCGCCTACCGCATCGCGAAACGGGCCGTAGTAGGCGGAGGCGTATTTGGCAGCGTAGCTGAGGATCGCGACGTCTTGGTGGCCTTCGGCCTCAAGCGCTTGGCGCATGGCTCCGATACGGCCATCCATCATGTCGGACGGGCCCAAGATATCGGCGCCAGCCTCGGCTTGTGTCAAAGCCATGCGGACCAAAGCCTCGACGCTTTCGTCATTGACGATCACACCATCGCGGACGATCCCGTCATGGCCATTGGCATTATAGGGATCCAGCGCCACATCGGTCATCACGGCAATCTCTGGCACCGCGTCCTTGATGGCGCGAATTGCGCGGTTCGACAGGTTATCGGGGTTCCACGCCTCTTCGCAGAGCTGGGTTTTCAGCGCGGGGTCGGTATAGGGGAAGATGCAGATCGCGGGAATGCCAAGCGCATGGGCCTGTTTGGCGGCTTTGACCACGCGGTCGACAGTGAGCCGCTCGACGCCGGGCATCGAGGCCACGGGTTGCGATGTGTTCTTGCCGTCCATCACGAAAACCGGCCAGATCAGATCGGCTGTTGTAAGCGTGTTTTCCTCGGCCAATGCGCGAAGGGCAGGGGTTCTGCGCAAGCGGCGCATCCGGGATAGCGGGGTCGGAGCAACAAGAGGGGCCATGGCGTACCTTCGTCATAAATTCGCCTTGCACTGGTGGCACGTCTGCGCGGGCTTCTCAAGTCTGGCCTTTGGTGCAGACGACGGATAGTGTGCGCAAATACTGACTTGAGGCTGGCAGTGGAATTCTACGAAACGATCTTTGAGCTTATCGACTTGCGGTCGTTTTCGAACCTATGGTTTTGGATCATGCTGGCCGTGTTTTGGTCAACGGCGAGCCATTTTGTGATGGGCGTGCCGTTTGATATGATCACCAAAGCCGCGCGCAATGGCGGTGAGGCGGATGAGGATTTGAAAGACCTGATCCGCATCAATGCCAATCGGTTCACCTATATCGCGGATGTCGCGGGCGTCTGGCTGGTTGCTTTCGCGTTCTTCTTGCTATCAGCCCTTGTGACAATGGGCTTCGCTTTTGGCTTGGAGTTCTGTCAGGCACTGTTTTTGATCTTCTTCCCAATGGCGCTCGTCTTCGCGCTGACCGTTCGCTTGGCGCGTAGGATCAAAGATGACGATTTGGAGGCCTCAACCAAACGATTAAAGCGTCACCGGATCACCGTGCAGGTCATTGGGATGTTCTCGATCCTGCTCACCTCGCTTTGGGGGATGTATTTCAACCTCACCGTGGGTGTTTTGGGCTCGTGACGCGGTTGACATCGCGCGCCTGAGACGTAAGTGAGCGCGAATGGGAAATCCTGCAGATATGATCACGCTCAGCGGCGCGCCGGAGGGCTTTGACGCCAAGCTTTTGGCCGATGAGCTGGCGCGTGGCGCGGGTCCGGTTGTCCATATCGCGCGTGACGACAAGCGCATGGCGTCCATGCAACGCGCGTTGCAGTTTTTCGCGCCAGACGCGCTTGTGTTGAGTTTTCCGGCTTGGGATTGCCTGCCATATGACCGCGTCTCTCCCAATGCTGATGTCGCGGCGGGCCGCATGGCCGCTTTGGCGGGGCTGGCGCAGGGGATTGATGCGCCTTTCATTTTGCTCACCACAATGGCGGCGGCGATGCAAAAACTGCCCGCGCGTGCGGTGCTGGAGACCTCGAGTTTCACAGCCAGCGTCGGCTCACAGCTTGATGAGACGGCGTTGCGCAGTTTTCTGGTGCGCATGGGGTTCAGCCAAAGC
This sequence comes from uncultured Rhodobacterales bacterium, assembly GCA_964497775.1. GTDB lineage: Bacteria > Pseudomonadota > Alphaproteobacteria > Rhodobacterales > Rhodobacteraceae > Litoreibacter. The sequence continues at coordinate 9,715 of CAZCEW010000078.1, read as the reverse complement.
CCGACGGTGATGGAGCCCGGAGATTACGCCATTCGTGGCGGTATCATTGATATCTATCCGCCCGGTGAAAGCGGGCCGGTGCGGCTTGATCTCTTTGGCGACGTGCTTGATGGCGCGCGGCGCTTTGATGCCGCGACCCAGCGCACGACCGAGAAGTTGACGCGCATTGAATTGGCCCCCGTCTCGGAAGTGATCTTGGATGAGGCCGCGATCACGCGGTTTCGACAGAATTACCGGATCGAGTTCGGCGCAGCTGGTACGGATGATCCGCTCTATGAGGCCGTTTCAGCAGGGCGCAAGCATCAAGGGATCGAGCATTGGTTGCCGTTTTTCCATGACCGGCTTGAGACGATTTTTGACTATGTCCCTGACGCATCTGTCATGCTCGACGATCAATTGACGCCTGCAAGGCTCTCGCGGTGGGACAGCATCGCCGATCAATATGACAACCGCCGCGAAGCGATGAGTGCCAAGGCGCGGCTCGATACGGTCTATAAGCCAGTGCCGCCGGAGCTTCTCTACCTTGATGACGCGGCGTTTACGACGGCCTTGGACGGCAAACGGGTGATCCAAATCGCCTCTTTGGCGCAAGCAACGGGGCCGAATGTTTTGGATGCAGGCGGGCGTTTGGGGCGCAATTTCGCACCTGAGCGGCAATCGGAGGACAAGAACCTCTTTGAAGCGATGGCCGATCATGTGCGCGCGCTGCGATCTGAGCGCAATGTGGTGATTGCAAGCTTCTCGGAAGGTGCGCGGGAACGGTTGGCTGGGCTTTTGGCCGATGAAGAATTGCATGACGCAGCCCAAATAGACGACATTCGCAACCTGTCTGGGCAGGGCGGGCTTTATCAAACGATCTGGCCTTTGAATGAAGGGTTCACAGCACCGGGGCTGGCTGTGATCTCGGAACAAGACGTTCTGGGCGACAGGCTGGTGCGCGGCGCTCGTAAGCCGCGGCGGGCGGAGAATTTCCTCACGGAAGCCCAAGGTCTGAGCCAAGGCGATCTGATCGTGCATGTCGATCACGGGATCGGGCGCTATATCGGGCTCGAGACCGTGACCGCTGCGGGCGCGCCGCATGAATGTATTTTGCTGGAATATGCCGGTGGCGATCGTTTGTATCTGCCGGTTGAGAATATCGAGCTGCTCAGCCGCTACGGGCACGAAGAAGGCATGCTCGACAAGCTGGGCGGCGGCGCGTGGCAGGCCAAGAAAGCGCGGCTGAAACAGCGCATCCGCGATATGGCAGAGCGCCTGATCCGCGTGGCTGCAGAGCGCGAGCTGCGCAAAGCCCCGATCCTGGCCGCGCCTGATGATATGTGGGAGGCGTTTTGCGCGCGATTTCCTTATGACGAGACCGATGATCAGCTGACGACGATTGACGCCGTGTTGGAAGATCTTGAGAAAGGCCGCCCAATGGACCGCCTTGTCTGCGGTGATGTGGGCTTTGGCAAAACCGAAGTTGCAATGCGCGCGGCGTTTGTGGCGGCGGCGACTGGAATGCAGGTCGCGATTGTGGCGCCGACCACATTGCTCAGCCGTCAACACACCAATTCGTTCAAAGAACGCTTTCGCGGATTTCCTATGAAAGTCAGACAGTTGTCGCGCTTTGTATCTACAAAAGACGCCAACGCGACGCGCGAGGGTATTGCGGATGGAACGGTCGATATCGTGATCGGCACGCATGCGTTGCTGGCCAAACAAGTGAAATTCCAAAACCTCGGCCTGTTGATTATCGATGAAGAGCAGCATTTTGGGGTGCAGCATAAAGAACGCCTCAAGCAGATGCGCTCTGACGTGCATGTGCTGACGCTGTCGGCCACACCTATCCCGCGCACGCTTCAGCTTAGTCTCTCTGGCGTGCGGGAGTTGTCTTTGATTGGAACACCGCCCATCGACCGGCTGGCAATCCGCACCTATGTGTCGGAGTTTGACGCGGTCACGATCCGCGAGGCGCTGTTGCGTGAGCATTACCGCGGCGGGCAGAGCTTCTACGTCGTCCCACGCATCACTGATTTGCCGGATATTGAGGAGTTCCTGAAAACCCAAGTCCCTGAAGTCAGCTATATCGTAGCGCATGGCCAGATGGCACCGGGGGAGTTGGACACGCGGATGAACGCGTTCTACGACGGCAAATACGATGTGCTTCTTGCCACGACAATTGTCGAATCCGGCATCGATATTCCAACGGCCAACACGATGGTCATTCACCGCGCGGATATGTTCGGGCTAAGCCAGCTTTATCAAATCCGTGGCCGTGTCGGGCGCTCGAAAACGCGGGCCTATGCGTATCTGACCACCAAGCCGCGCGCCAAGCTGACCAAAACAGCGGAGAAGCGTTTGCGGGTTCTGGGCTCTATCGACAGTCTGGGCGCGGGCTTTAACATCGCCAGCCAAGACCTTGATATCAGAGGCGCAGGCAATGTTTTGGGTGAGGAGCAATCGGGCAATGTGCGTGAGGTCGGCTACGAGCTGTATCAATCTATGCTGGAGGAGGCGATTGCCAAGATTCGCGCCGGTCAGATCGATATGGTCGAGACCGATGATCAATGGGCGCCGACGATCAATCTGGGCGTGCCGGTTCTGATCCCCGAGCCTTACGTGCCCGATCTTGATGTGCGCCTGGGGCTCTACCGCCGCCTGTCAGGCTTGACCACGAAGGTCGAGCTTGAAGGCTTTGCGGCTGAACTGATCGACCGCTTCGGCCCGCTGCCCAAAGAGGTCAACACGCTGATGCTGGTGATCCGCATCAAAGCAATGTGCAAACGCGCGGGGATCGAAAAGCTGAACGCGGGCGAGCGTGGGGCGACGATTGAGTTCTACAACAACAAGTTCGCGCGCCCTGAGGGCTTGGTCGAATACCTGCAAGACGCGCGCAACATGGCCAAGATGCGCGACAATAAGATCGTCGTGCAGCGCGATTGGACAAAAGACAGCGACAAGATAAAAGGCGCATTTGCAATTGCACGGGATTTGGCGGAGAAGGCAGGCACGTTTAAGCCCGCGCAAAAGAAGGCGTGACGCGCCGCGCGATGCCTTAGCGCATCGCCAGTCGAATGATCAATGCGCCCAGACCCGTCAGCGCAAAAAGCCCCACCGCCAAAGGCAACGGTGTCCCATTAAAGGCAAGGCCAATGGGAATAGCCAAAAACACGCCCAAGACGGTGGAAACAGAGCCAATTACAGATGCAGCCAGCCCCGCGATATGGCCCACCGGCTCCATCGCGAGCGCGTTGAGGTTGCCTAACACCAGGCCGATCATGAAGAAAATCGTCGTGGTCCAAAAAATGAAAATGCCAAAGGGCAGGTGGCCGGTAAGTGACAAAGCTAGGATGACGATCGCAGATATTATGGCCTGTCCGGTCAGGCCAATAAAGGCAATGTTGCGCATGCCAACACGCTCGACAATGCGTGCGTTCAAAACTGAGGCGCAGCCACCAAGCACAGCGATCAGTGCGAACCAAAGTGGGAAACTGTCATTGCGGTCGTAAACGATCTCGAAGATCGGTTGCACGGTCGACAGCGTTGAGAACAAGACACCGTAGGCCAAGCATTGGACCATCGTCGACAGAAAGAATACGCGATGTGAGAAACATTCGACGGTTGCGCGAACCAGATCCATGATGCGGAAGGGTTTGCGGCGATCTGGGGCGAGCGTTTCAGGTTGGCGCAGGACCAGCCATATCATCAAGACAATTGCAAAGAGGATGAACGCAAGAAAGATCGCGCGCCAGTTTGCGAAAATCAGTATTGTTGCCCCCATCAATGGTGCCACGGCAGGCACCAATGTGAAGATCACCATCGCATAAGACATGATCGCCGCCATGCGGCGGCCTTCATAAAGATCGCGCACGATGGCGAGGGACACGATCCGGGGCCCGGCCGCTCCGATCCCTTGTAACACGCGGCCCACGATCATCGCCTCGAGCGATGTAGCCAGCGCGGCAATTGCGGCTCCGATGACGAACAAAACAACGCCCAGACCGATCACGGGCTTGCGCCCGAAGCTGTCTGACAACGGGCCCACGACAAGAGTGCCAAAGCCCATGCCGAACAAGAAGCTGGTCAGAACCAGCTGTGCCTTATTGACGTTGATCAGTTCTAAATCACGCGCGATCTCGGGCAGGGCCGGCAACATCGCGTCAATAGAGATCGCAACAATCGCGAAATGCATCGCGATCAGCGCGATGAACTCTGCTTGCGACAGGCTTTTGGCGGGAGGGGTCATTTAGTCGGACTTGGCGGCGAGCTGCTCAGAGATTTCTGCGATAACATCACCCCAGAGCGCTGTTGGTTGCGCGCCGGGCAAAACATGCTGGTTGGCAACAACAAAGGTTGGCACCCCGCTGACACCTTTGGCGCGTGCATTGGCATCACGCGCGCGAATATCTTCGAGATCAGCATCGCTTTGCATCAAACGCTCCGTCATAGCGCGGTCCATGCCCGCGTCCTCGGCAATCTCCAACAAAACCTCAATATCGCCAATATCGCGACCATCGCGGAAATAGGCTTTGAACAGTTTTGACACGATTGCGGTTTGACGGCCTTCAAGCCCCGCCCAATGAATAAGTCGATGCGCGTTGATCGTATTGGGGGTGCGCTGGATGGCCGCGAAATCAATGTCGAGCCCGGCGGCCTCCGCGGCTTCGGCGATTTGCGAGTAAACACGCACGGCGCCATCTTTGCCGCCGAACTTATGTTCCAGATACTCGCGCCGATCCATGCCATCTGCGGGCATGTCAGGGTTAAGTTGAAACGGGTGCCATTCAATCTCGAACGGATGATCCGGATGGCTTTCCAACGCGCGGTCCATTTGTGCCTTGCCGATATAGCACCACGGACAGATCGGATCGGAGAGGATATCAAGCTTAACCATGTTGCGCCTCGTAGCTGTCGCGCAAAGCGCGGCGGTTTAGTTTGCCATTCGCCCCTTTAGGCAGGTCTTTGCACGCGATGTAAAGGCGAGGCTGTTTGTAGCGCGCCAGATGGGTCTTGGCATGAGATTTCAGGTCCTCCTCTGATAAATCAGAGGTATGAAACAGCGCGATCACACTTGCATCTTCGCTGACAGACAGCTCGACCGCAGCCGTCTCGCCCGCGCCGTTGAGCTGAGCGAAGGCGCCTTCGACCTCAAGCGGCGATACGCGAAAGCCGCCTGCATTCATCATATCATCGTCGCGCCCGTGATAGGTGATCTGGTAGTCTTTGCTCATTGAGACGATATCGCCGGTTTTGAACCAATCTCCAGCGAGCGGCGGCTCGCCCAAGTAATTCAGCATCAACCCCGGATCACGGGTCGATACGGCCAGCACACCTTGCGTGTCAAAGGGCACGCACTCCCCGTCACCATCCAGAACCGCTATGCGGCGCCCGGTTTGAGGCCAGCCAGATGCATCCGCGCGCAGCGTCTCGTCTTTGGGCCTTCCTGAAATAAAGGTCGAGCATTCAGACATGCCAAGCGCTTCATAGACATTTCGGCCAGTGCACATGCGCCATCTATCCGCTGTGTGTTCAGGCAGCTTTTCACCCGCCGACAGCCCGTGTCTGAGATCGGGCGCCTTCAAGATTTCGTGGCCGCGCAGCATCTGGCGATAAACGCCGGGGGCTGCGGCAAAGATCGTGGCGCGGTGTTTGATCATCAACGGCCCCAAGTCCGAAGTCTTTGTGCCCGGCGCGCAGATCAGGGCCGTCGCGCCGATGCTCCACGGATCAAGCAAGCCCGTGCCCAGCGTATAGGTCCAATTGAACGCGCCGGCATGCATTACGCGATCCTCAGGCGTAAGGTCATACCAGTCCTTGATCATCATCTGACGCGCCCAAAGCGCGCGATGCGCATGACAGACGCCGCGCGGCTTACCGCCCGTCCCAGATGTATAGACGATATAGGCCAACCGATTGGGATCGCCTTGCTGTGGGGCGCAGGCCGGAGTTTTTCGAAGTGATCTGAGCGCGTCTAGATCGACGATCTGTGCCGCGCTACTCTCAGGCAGAGCCGCTTCTCCATCCCATAAGACAGCTTTGGGTGAGAGCTCCTCAGACAGTCTTGTGATTTCTGAGCTTGTCAGGCCCGCAGCTGTTGGTACAGGAATGAGGCCCACATAGATACAGGCCAAAAATCCAATCGGGAAATCGACCAGATTTCCAAGCCGCATCAGGACCTTGTCGCCGGGCTTTAAACCAAGGCTCAATAGTCCTGCTGCCGTTCGCGGAACCGCAACCCGCAGATCGTCATAGGTCCACGTCTCGCAAGATTGCCCAACGACTTCGAGCGCCACTTTCCCAGCAGGCGCGCGCGCGATGCCCAACACGTAAGCCGCCAAATTGAACGGGGTCGGGCAGGGCTCGGGCGAGCCTTGATCGAAGAGCGAGGTCATAGCGAATGGGCTACGGGCTTGCTCGGATCATTGCAAGGGCAAGCGCCTAGTCAAACATCTCGCGCAGATCGACGGTGGACTCTTTTCCGATAGCGCCCCAATGGCTGCGCAAGAACCCATCCGCCGCATTGCGCCCTGCGGCTTTCAATTCGCTCAGAACGTAAGGCGTCGGGATCGTTTTTGTTGCCACGGAAAGCTGCGTCATCAACGCATCATCGGCGATCATATGGACCAGCACATTTTTCATCGATCCCGGCCGAAGGCTCCCATCTGAAAGCAAACGACGCACGAAATGGATCGCGCGCAATTCGCGAAACAGCGAGCCATTGAAGCTGATCTCATTGATCCGGTTTTGAATTTCCTGTGGCGTTGTCGGCACTTTCTCGCGGTGCAGAGGGTTTATGTTGACGATCACCAGATCGCGCGGCAACTCTTGGCCAAAGAGCGGGAACAGCGCCGGATTGCCCATATAGCCGCCATCCCAATAGGCCTCGATCTCGTTTGACTTGGGGTCGAAAATCTCGACCGCTTTAAAGATCGTGGGCAGGCATGCAGAGGCCACGATAGCGTCCGCTGTGATATCATCATCGTGGAAGATGCGAATTTTGCCAGACCGCACATTGGTGGCGCAAATATAAAGGTCAGGCCCATCCTTGGCGCAGACCCTGTCATAGGAAAACTGCTCCGCGATACGTGTCAACGGGTTGGAATAGAGCGGGCCGGTCGCATAAGGGCTGGAAATCCGGCTCATTGCGTCCATCGCCATATAGAGCGGCGAGAACTGCACCGCATGGCTGACCGCGGCAGGCGTCATTCCCGTCATCCAAGTGGGCAGGGACGGATGCTCCACCGCGCCAATCTCTGACCAAAGCCAGTTGAGCTTCGCCTTGGCGCCGTCGCGGCCAGCATCCAGCAGGCCCGATTTCAGCGCAGCTCCATTCATCGCACCCGCCGAGGTGCCGGAGATAGCCGCGATGTCGAGACGCTCTTCCTCCAACAAGCGGTCCAGCACGCCCCAGGTAAATGCCCCATGCGCACCGCCGCCTTGGAGGGCGAGATTGATTGATTTGGTTTTGACCATAAAGGTGCCTCAGACCCCGCTCAAAGCGCGGTCCAACCTCCGTCAACGCTGATCGTTGTGCCCGTGATCTGCGTTGCGGCATCCGAGCACAGGAAGGTGGCGACACCCCCCAACTGTTCTGTCGTCGCAAATTCCTTTGAAGGCTGGCGCTGCAACATGACGTCTTTGATCACAGTCTCGCGGTCCATATCGTATTTCTCCATGGTGTCGGGAATTTGGCTTTCAACCAGTGGCGTCATCACATAGCCCGGACAGATCGCATTGGCTGTTATCGGCTCTTGTGCTGTTTCCAAAGCGACCACTTTGGTCATGCCAACCACGCCGTGCTTGGCAGATACGTAGGCCGATTTGTAGGGCGAGGCCGTCAGTCCATGCGCGCTGGAGATATTGATCACACGCCCCCATCCGGCTTTGCGCATCATCGGCAGCGCTGCGGCGGTGGTGTGGAACACCGAGCTCAGCATAATTGCGATGATCGCGTCCCATTTCTCGACCGGGAATTCATCGATCGGGGCCACATGCTGGATGCCGGCATTGTTGATCAAGATGTCTACCTGTCCGGCCTTCTCGATCAGAGCGCGGGCTTGATCACCTTTCGATAGATCGGCTTGAATGTAGCGCGCCTTGGTGCCGGTTTCTTTCGAAATCTCTTCGGCCAAGGCATGATCCTCGGCATTATCTGTATAAGAATTCAGCACAACATTTGCGCCCGCTTTGGCCAATTCCCGCGCGACGCCAAGCCCGATGCCGGAGTTCGAGCCGGTAATTACAGCGGATTTTCCAGAAAGTGCGGTCATGATTTCATCCTTTGATAATGCGTTGGCGGCACCATAGATGCTGCGCTTGCAAAAGGAACCCGAAAAACCGGGGGTCTGATCACCATTCCTTGTGCTTTCGCGCGGTGGGTAGAACGGAGTGAATAGAATGGCCGAGAGCATGATGATGATGACGTCCTATGGGTTCAGACGGGGTGAGGTGAATTCCCAAGGCCAGTTTCTGGGCCTCCATGTCAGCGGGCAGGCGCTTAGCTATGATGGCACAGATATCCTGAGCGGCACGATCACTTCGTTGTTGCTGAGTTTTGAACAAGACGGCCGTATTCAAACGCTCCGCCTAGACGGGTTCGCCCCGTTGAGCGTGTCGGCAATTGATCAGCTCAATCCCAATTGGAGCACTGCGGGAGAGTTCTACAGCTTGGCCGCAATCCTGCCCAGCGCCAAACTGACGCTTGATCATGGCGATACGTCGAGCTTTGTCGCCACCAGTTCTAATGACAATATCTCCGGCCGAGACGGCGTCGATGTGATCTATGGCATGGACGGCGATGACCAGATCAACGGTGGTCATGGGAATGATAAGCTGTTTGGTGGCGACGGGGCAGATCGCCTGATTGGCGGCGAAGGCAATGATTTGGCCTATGGCGAGGCGGGCGACGACTATCTTTCCGGCGGCAATGGGCGTGATACGTTGATCGGCGGCGCAGGCATGGACCGCATTTATGGCGGGCGCGGCGAGGATACGCTGGAAGGCGGGCAGGGCGATGATCTGCTCCATGGTGGCTCAGGTTTTGACGAGATCGCAGGCGGTGCGGGCAATGACACGGCTTATGGCGGCGCGGATGGCGATACGATCTATGGCGAGGCAGGCCAAGATCGCCTGTTTGGGCAGGCGGGCGATGATGTGCTTTATGGCGGGTCGGGCAATGATCTGCTGCGCGGGGATGCAGGCGCGGACGCGCTTTATGGCGGTGACGGGGTTGATAGGCTCAATGGCGGAACTGGTGACGACGTTCTTTGGGGCGAGGACGGCGACGACATTTTGCGCGGCGATGCGGGCAATGACGTCTTGAACGGCGGAGCCGGGGATAATTCAATGACCGGTGGTATGGGGGCAGATGTGTTTGTCTTCGATCTAGAGCGCAGCACGCCCAGTGCTGATCTGGTCCGCGACTTTGATCTTTCGCAAGACCGTATCGCACTCGTCAGCGATGCTATTCTAAGCGCTGAGGATGCCTTGACCTATTTCGCCGCCAATGCCGTGCAAACGGGGTCGAACACGGTACTGGCTGCAAGCGGGTTGCTGGGCCAAACAATGACGCTTCACGGGATAAATCTGGCAGAGATTGAAGCCAGTCATTTTGTGACCTCAGACAGCCTGATCTTCTAACGCCAACCCCCTCAAACAAAAAAAACGCCAGCACAAGGCTGGCGTTAAGTTATTGAGGCAGGTTTCATACAGGCAAGAAACCTATCGAGCAGTG
>CAZCEW010000077.1:0-12858 GCA_964497775.1 uncultured Rhodobacterales bacterium | reverse complement strand
AGCTCGGCCCGAAGTCCAACAGGGAGGTGACAACGAACATGTCGTTGTCGATGCATGAGATGTATGAAGGCGCAAGGTAAGCTTCAAGAAAAATGGCGCGGTTTTCTGGGCATAGCCGACATGCGGCCAGCACATACCTGCTCAAAAATCAGGCATTCTCAATGAATTGGGCCTTTTTGCGTTGCAGATTGATCTCGCTGACCACGAAGTCTCGAAAGGCTGCAATGCGCTTCGATTGGCGTAATTCTTCTGGATAGGCCAGAAACACTGGCACGACATTCGACTCGACATCCGGAAGCACACGCACCAGATCAGGATCATCAATCGCCACGTAATCTGGCAAAATACCGATCCCGAGCCCGTGGCGCACCGATTGCAGCACCCCGAAATAATTGTTCACCGTCAGAAGGCTCAGCAAATCATAGGTCAGCAATTCACGCACAAGGGTCGCGCCGGCATTGACTTGTGTCGATTTGGTGTTTTGGCAGATCAGGCGATGATCGCGCAGGTCCTTGATCTCTAGCGGGGTCTCATGGGTCATCAGATAGGTGCGGCTGGCGTAAAGGCGCATCTGCACCGACATCAGGCGCTTGCGTACCAGATCGGCTTGCGACGGCTCTTTCATGCGGATCGCGACATCGGCCTCACGCATCGGCAAATCGAGCACGCGCTCCTCGAGCATCAGATCGATGTTGAGCTCGGGAAATTCGGCGTAAAGCGTCGACAGGCGCGGGGCCAGCCAGAGCGAGCCGAAGCCGATGGTCGTCGTCACACGCAACTCACCAAAGACTTCTTCTTCACTGTCGCGGATGCGTGCGGAGGCGGCCTCCAGCCGTTTCGACATCGAGCGCGTCGCATCAAACAGCAACTCACCTTGCTCGGTCAGAATCAATCCGCGGGCATGGCGGTGAAATAATGTGGCGCCAAGCGATTCTTCCAACGCGCGCACTTGTCGCGACACTGCAGATTGAGACAGATGCAGCGTGTCGCCCGCATGGGTCAAAGACCCCGCATCCGCGACCGCGTGAAATATTCTGAGCTTATCCCAATCCATTACATTCCAACCGTTTCAAAATACGCCGCCACTTTATACGATGACCTATCTCATACTATGCGAGGTTAAGGAACGGCCTCGAGGGGAAAATAATCACTTGTAGGTCAGCTTTTTTGACCTAATATCCATGCTAAGATCATAACGCATTGGGAGGTGTGGCGTGACGCTTCAAGACGTATCTCTAAACGACCGGTTCGATTTGTCGAAGCGCGCCGTGCTTTTGAACGGCACGCAAGCGCTTGTTCGCTTGATGTTGATGCAAAAGGCCCGCGACGAGGCGCAAGGCTTGAGCACCGCGGGCTACGTGACGGGCTATCGCGGCTCTCCGCTGGGTGCAGTCGATATGCAGATGACCCGAGCGGGTCGTGAGCTTGCTGAGGCGCAAATCACTTTCCAGCCCGGTCTCAACGAAGATCTCGCCGCCACCGCCATTTGGGGCGCGCAACAGGCAGAGTTGCGCGGGGAAGGCAAGCACGATGGCGTTTTCGCGCTTTGGTACGGCAAAGGCCCGGGCGTGGACCGCTCCGGCGATGTGATGCGGCACGCCAATATGGCCGGAACGTCGCCCAATGGCGGCGTGGTGATGGCGATGGGCGATGACCATACGGGCGAAAGCTCGACCACTTTGCACCAATCCGACTGGGCGATGGTCGACGCTTATATGCCGATTGTCTCGCCTGCGGGCGTGCAAGAAATCCTCGACTACGGCATGTATGCCTATGCTTTGTCGCGTTTTGCGGGCGTTTGGGTCGGCCTCAAGACGATGAAAGACACGGTCGAGGTGACATCTGTGGTCGATGGCACGCCGGACCGGATGACGTTCGTCACGCCGAAATTCGATATGCCAGATGAGGGTCTGAACATTCGCCTGATCGACACCCCGGTCGCGCAAGAAGCCCGGATGATCGACTATAAGCGCGTTGCAGCCGAGGCGTTTGCCAAGGCCAATAAGATCGACAAGCCCGTGCTGGGCGACAAAAAGGCCAAGATCGGCTTCGTGGCGGCGGGCAAGAACTGGCTCGACCTGATCCACGCCATGTCGCTGCTGGGGATTGATGAGGCCGAGGCCAAACGGCTCGGGATCGCCACCTATAAGATCGGTCAGGTCTGGCCGCTGGATGTGGACAGCTTCAACGCTTGGGCCGAAAATCTCGACCTGATCGTCGTGGTCGAGGAAAAGCGCAAGCTGATCGAAGTGCAGATCAAAGAGGCGCTGTTTGATGACCGTCGCGGACGTCGCGTCTATGGCTGGAAGAAAGACGGTGAGGAGCTATTCCCCACACGCTACGCTTTCGGCCCCATTGAGGTCGCCGAAAAACTGGGCGCGATCTTGATCGACGAAGGCTGTAATTCCGCTGGGATCGAAGGCGGGTTGGCGATGCTGGCCGAGGCCCGTCAAGCCGACAATGCCGAAGAGATTGCCGCCCGCATTCCATATTTCTGTTCAGGTTGTCCGCATAATTCATCCACCAAAGTGCCCGAAGGCAGCCGCGCCTATGCGGGCATCGGGTGTCACTACATGGTGCAATGGATGGACCGCGAAACCGTGGGCTTCACGCAAATGGGCGGTGAAGGGGCCAACTGGATCGGTGAGGCACCGTTTTCGACCCGCGAACATGTCTTCCAGAATATCGGCGACGGCACTTACAATCACTCCGGCATTCAATCCATCCGCGCAGCCCAAGCAGCGGGCACAAATATCACCTTCAAAATCCTCTATAATGACGCGGTCGCGATGACGGGCGGGCAGGGCAATGATGGCGGGCTCGATGCCGCGCGCATCGTGGCAGAGCTGCGCGGGATCGGCGTGGGCGAGATCGTCGTGGTCTATGATGAAAAGGAAGATGTAGAGCACGCCGCTTTCCCGTCCGACATTGCAAAGCATGAGCGGTCAGAGCTTATGTCTGTGCAAGAGAAACTCAGTAAAATCAAAGGCGTGTCGGCGATTGTTTATGTGCAAACCTGCGCCGCTGAAAAGCGCCGTCGCCGTAAGCGCGGCCAGTTTCCAGACCCCGACAAGCGCGTCTTCATTAACACCGATATCTGCGAAGGCTGCGGTGATTGCGGCGTGCAATCCAATTGCGTCTCGATCACACCCGTCGAGACCGAACTGGGCCGCAAACGCGCGATTGATCAGTCATCGTGCAACAAGGATTTCTCCTGTGTGAACGGGTTCTGCCCGTCTTTCGTGACGCTCAAAGGCGCGCAGATCAAAAAGCAAGCCACCGCTGAAGTCGACCTGCCGGACATGCCGGCCCCCGACCTGCCCACGATCAACGGGACCCATAACGTGGTGATCACCGGAGTTGGCGGCACGGGCGTTGTCACCATCGGGGCCGTTCTGGCGATGGCCGCCCATCTGGACGGTAAAGGCGCGGGCATGATGGAAATGGCAGGCCTCGCCCAAAAGGGCGGCGCGGTGCATATCCACTGCCGCCTTGGCAACACGCCCGCAGATATTTCTGCCATTCGGGTCGCGACCGGCGAGGCTGACGTGTTGATCGGTGGCGATCTGGTCGTCTCTGCGGGCGCGATGACGCTGGGACTGATGCGCACTGGTCGCACAGGCGGCGTGGTTAATGCGCATGAGATCGTCACGGGTGACTTCACGCGCGATACTGAATTTCGCATACCTTCCGACAGGTTACGCGTCGCTCTTGAGGCGAAACTGCAAGACGGTTTGGCGTTTTTTGATGCCACCGATCTGGCCAAAACGCTGTTGGGAGATTCGATCTTTTCCAACATGATGATCTTCGGTGCTGCCTGGCAAAACGGGTTGATCCCGCTCAGCAATGACGCGATTGCGCGCGCGATCGAGCTCAATGGCGCGGCCCCTCAAAAGAACCTGCGCGCGTTTGAGCTTGGCCGTTGGGCGGTGCTTTACCCGCAAGAGGCCGCAGGTCTGCTAGAAGACAAGATCGTCAAACTGCCCAAAACTCTGGCCGAGAAAACCGCCTTCCGCGCCGATCATCTGGTCAAATACCAAGGCAAGCGTCTCGCCAAACGCTACCTCAAACTGGTCGAGAAATTCGACGATCCGACCCTGCAAGAGGCGGTCGCCAAGGGCTATCACAAGCTGCTTGCTTACAAAGACGAATATGAAGTCGCGCGTCTCCATCTGGACACGCAGGCCAAAGCGCGCGCCGAATTTGATGGCGATCTGGAGCTTAGCTACCATCTGGCGCCGCCGATTTTCTCCAAAACTGGTTCCAATGGCAGGCCGATCAAGAAGGAATATGGGCGCGCGATGGCGCGGATGTTTCCTCTGCTCGCTAAACTCAAACGCCTGCGCGGCACGCCGTTTGATCCGTTTGGATATTCGGCCGAGCGCAAGATGGAACGCAAACTGATCCGCACCTATGAGAAAGACATGGGGGCCTTGCTGAAACGCGCAGACTTTGACAAGGCTGCCGCGATTGCTTTGGCGGAATTGCCTATACAAATCAGAGGCTTCGGGCCCGTGAAAGAGAAAAACGCGCAAGAGGCAGCCAAGCGTCGCTTAGAGATTTTGGCAAGCCTCGACGGCGCAGGGATGTCCAAGGCGGCCGAATAGCTAGCCTTTGCGGATCGTAAAACTCAGCACGCCGTCTTGATCGGATTGAGACACCAGCGTATGACCCGCCTCGGCGCAAAAATGCGGCACATCAACCAGAGCCGCCGGATCATCGGCCAGCATATGCAGCACCTCGCCCGATGCCAGCCCTTGCAGCCGCTTGCGCGCTTTGAGCACGGGCAGGGGGCATAAAAGCCCCGTCGCATCAAGTTTAGCACTCGCATCCATAGGCGTGATCTATGCGCTACGCTGGCCCATGTCCATGCAGCGCGCCACCTTACTTTCACCCAAATCGCCAGTTAACCTAGCGCAAACATTGGATTTCATGATGCGTGATACGGCAGATAACAAAGTGGCCAAACGGCGGGTGTTCTACATCCCCGGTTTTGATCCGTTCCATCCGCGCCGCTACCGCGAGCTCTACCGCAAAGAGGGCGAGTTGCAGGCAGAAATCTCCGGCTATCAACTTGATCTAAAAGCCAAAAACAGCGACGGGCCGTTTGGATGGGACGTCACCTCCCAGATTGACGGGCAAGCGACGCAAGCGCGTGTCGACGTGCTGGTCTGGTCCGATATCGTCAAAGCCAGCATGTCCTCGGGCATTCCTCAGACCTATTGGCAACTGATCCGCACCGCATGGACCTATATCTGGTCGGGCGCGCTGAGGCGGCTGATGATGCTGCGCAAGGGCCCGATTATTGCCGCACTCTATCCCGTTGGCATGCTGCTGTTGCAGCTGCTTCTGGCCTATGCCTGCTTTCGCGGCGCACAGAAATTCATCGACTTCTTCGGCAGTTTTATCCCGTTCGATCTTTGGGGCTATGGCGCGTCTGTGTCCTACGGGTTGGGCGGGTTCCTAGGCGTCTTGGCCGCCGTCGCGGCGTTGCAATGGTTTCGCTTCTACGACGGTAAATTCTTCGCCTATTACCTGATGCATGACTACGCCTTCTCCGCCAAATGGGGCGGGGCCAATGCGCCTGAGCTGGAGGCGCGCATGTCTGAGTTCGGCGACCAGATCGCTGCCGCCTTGGCCAGTGACGCCGATGAGGTGCTGATTGTGGGTCATTCCTCAGGCGCCCATCTGGCTGTGTCTGTTCTGGCCGATCTGATCCGCGAAGGCCGCGTGCCTGCAGGTGGGCCGAAATTGGCCTTCTTGTCGCTGGGCCAAGTCATCCCGATGATGTCGTTTCTGCCCAAAGCGGGCCGGTTGCGCCGTGATCTGCACTTCTTGGCCACACAGGGCGAGCTGACATGGGTCGATATCACAGCCCCCGGCGATGGCTGCGCCTTCGCGCTTTGCGATCCGGTCGCGGTCTCGGGCGTGGAGCCTGCGGGCAAGAAATGGCCTTTGGTCGTCTCCGCCGCGTTCACCCAAACGCTCAAGCCCGAAACGTGGAAATCCTTGCGGTGGCGATTTTTCCGCCTGCATTTCCAATATTTGTGTGCCTTTGATCAACCCGGCGATTACGATTATTTCCAGATCACCGCAGGCCCGGTGTCACTGGCTGCGCGCTATGCGGACCGCCAACCGTCCCGCTCGCGCATTGATGTGGCGGTCTCCGGCCACACTTCCATGGCGGCATGATCCCCCCAAAACCCAAATCGCGGCCCGAGAAAGTCTCGCTATGGCGCTATATGCGGCTGTTTCGGCGCGATATCTTGTCGGCCCAGCCCGAAAAGCTCTACCGCGCATGGCTGGCCGAGTTCAAAACGCCGTTTTTTCGCAGCTTTCTGGTCAACCAGCCCGATCTGGTCAAAACCATCCTCAACACGCGGCCCCGCGATTTTCCGAAATCCGAGCGGATTGGCGAAGGTTTGCGGCCTTTGTTGGGCGATAGTGTTTTCTTAACCAATGGCGCGACTTGGGAGCGCCAGCGCCGCATCATTGATCCGGCTTTTGAGGGCGGTCGATTGCGCGACACGTTTCCGGCAATGTGGGCGGCGGGCAAGGCGGCTTGCGCGCGGATGAAAACAGGCGAGATCGAGGTTGAAGAGGCCGCGAGTTTCGCCGCCGCTGATGTGATTTTCCGCACGCTGTTCTCGATCCCGATTGAAGATGAAACCGCGGCGCAAGTCTTCGCGGAATTCCGCGACCATCAGCGTAGCCAGCCGATCCTGAACCTCGCGGCTTTTGTGAAATTGCCCGCGTGGATGCCGCGCCCCTTTGGGTCAAAAACCCGTGCCACCGCGAAATCCATCCGCGCGCTGATCACCAAACTGACAGAGGCGCGCATGGCCGAGATCAAAGCGGGCACCGCGCCTGATGATCTGGCTACGAAAATCATGACCACAAGCGACCCAGAGACGGGCGAGACCTTCGAGACCACCGAGATGGTTGACCAAGTCGCGATCTTTTTTCTTGCAGGCCATGAGACCAGCGCCAGCGCGCTTGCATGGGCGCTTTATCTGGTGGCGTCCAATCCTGAGTGGCAAGACAAGATCGCGCGTGAGGCCGAGGCGTTGGATAGGGGTGAAGATTTTGCCGTCATGTCCAAGCTGCGCGTCACCCGCGATGTGTTTCGCGAAACGCTGAGGCTTTACCCGCCCGTGCCAATGATGGTGCGCGAGGCGACCTGCCCGATGCAAATGCGCGACAAAGACATCAAGCCCGGCGATCAGATGGTGATCTCTCCTTGGCATCTGCACCGACAGAACAGGCTTTGGGATGAGCCGGACGCGTTTGATCCTGCCAGATGGGGCACAGAGAACGGCAAGACTTGCGCGCGCGACGCCTATATCCCGTTTTCATCCGGTGCGCGGGTCTGCCCCGGCGCGGGGTTTGCAATGGTGGAAGGGCCGCTTTTGCTGGCCATGCTGGTGCGCAACTTTGAATTCACTGCTCTAGACAGCAAAAAGCCGGAACCCGTCGCGCATCTAACGGTGCGCGCGAAGTCCGGCATTTGGTTACGAATTTCCCCTCGTGAGGCGGGAAATTAACCTCGGTACTGTTTCAAAACGAACAGACGGATCGCAGAGGCGAGACCGCACTTATTGCCACGCTCCGAGTCAATCTGAGCTGCCAGATCATTGATCGGGCGATTGTTTTGGTTGGCAATGTCGCGAAAAGCTTCCCAGAAATCATCTTCCAGCGAGACGCTTGTGCGGTGGCCTTTGAGGGTGAGCGAACGCTTTTTGGGGCGAGCAGTCATTTGACCTCTTGGCAGTTCGAGTTTCGTCATATTCGTCATGTTGTCACACTCCACAATGTGTATAGCCATGCTTTACCACAGCCCAACTGTACTTGAGTGGGGGAAAAACCAAGTAAACACCTCATAAAAAGATTGTGCCTTGATTTTATGTGCCGCGGGCTTGAAATTTTCGGTCGGTCAGAAATTTACCAGCCCGATTTCACGCGCGCGCATCCCACTCTTTTTGCTTCCTCTTTCAGTCATGCGCCACATACGCCGACGCCTGATATGTACAGTATATTACCCCAAGAAGCATCAGTGGAATTTCGCAGCCTGCAAATTTGGCGTGAGCTGTGGACAATCTGAGCGAAACCTCGCCAATTGGGCACGAAATTGCATCACTCTGGCGTGTGATCTTCGCCTATTTTGTGTTGATCGAGCAGCGTCTCTTCACGCGCGTTGCGGGCCTTATCTGCTTGGCGCTGATTCTTGGTGCGCCCGAATTTCACGGCATTAGCATCGGCGCGGGCGGTTTTCTCGGCCCGCGCTTTGGCCTTGCGTGCTTTGTTGAGATTAACCGGCTTCACGCGCGCTCTCTTACTTTGGCCCGATCATATTTTCAGGACGTACAACACGCTCGAACGTCTCATCATCAACGAAGCCCAGCTTGATCGCCTCTTCTTTCAGCGTCGTGCCGTTCTTATGCGCGGTCTTTGCGACCGTGGTGGCGTTGTCATAGCCGATCTCGGGGGCGAGGGCCGTGACCAGCATCAGCGACTCGCGCATGATCTTGTTGATCCGGTCCTCATCCGCGCGGATGCCCGCGACGCAGTTATCGGTGAATGCCACGCTGGCATCGCCCAACAGTTGCATCGATTGCAGCACATTATAGGCCATCATCGGCTTATAAACGTTCAGCTCAAAATGGCCTTGGCTGCCCGCAAATCCAACGGCCGCGTCATTGCCAAACACATGCGCGCAGACTTGCGTCATTGCCTCGCATTGGGTCGGGTTAACCTTGCCCGGCATGATTGACGATCCCGGCTCGTTTTCGGGCAGGATCAGCTCTCCCAGACCGCAGCGCGGGCCAGAGCCCAGAAGCCTGATGTCGTTGGCTATTTTGAACAGGCTGGCGGCCACGGTTTTGCACGCGCCCGACATCTCCACCATCGCGTCATGGGCTGCGAGCGCTTCAAATTTGTTGGGTGCGGTCACAAAGGGCAGGCCGGTGATCATCGCCATGTTCGATGCGACGGTTTTGTCCCAACCCGGCGCGGTATTAAGGCCCGTGCCCACGGCCGTGCCGCCTTGCGCCAACTCGTAGATCGAGTGCAAAGCCGTTTTGATCCGCTTGATCCCCATCGCCACCTGATGCGCGTAGCCCGAAAATTCCTGCGCCAGCGTCAGTGGGGTTGCATCCATCGTATGGGTGCGGCCGATCTTGATGATGCCGTCAAACTCTTTGACCTTTTCCTCAAGCACCGCGTGCAATTTCTCTAGCCCCGGGATCAGCACATCATGCGCCGTCATCGCCGTCGCGATATGCATCGCCGTGGGGAATGTGTCGTTTGAGGACTGCCCCATATTGCAGTGATCATTGGGATGGACCGGCGTTTTTGATCCGATTTCACCGCCCAGCATTTCAATCGCGCGGTTGGCGATCACCTCATTGGCGTTCATGTTTGATTGCGTGCCCGAGCCCGTCTGCCACACGACCAGCGGGAAGTTGTCATCGAGCTTGCCGTCGATCACTTCCGTCGCCGCATCTGTGATCGCGCCGCCAATGTCAGACGGCAATTTGCCCGAGATGATATTGGCCTGCGCACACGCCTTCTTGATGACGCCAAGCGCGCGCACGACGGCTACGGGCTGCTTTTCCCAGCCGATAGGGAAATTCATGATCGAGCGTTGCGTCTGAGCGCCCCAGTATTTCTCGGAAGGGACTTCCAACGGGCCAAAGCTGTCGGTCTCGGTACGGGTCTTGCTCATCACGAATGCTCCTTAGGGTCTGTCTTGGGCAAGGCTATAAGGGGCGGGGGGCGCGATGACAATTCGGCTTTAACGCGTGACAGGGCCTACTTGCGGAAACTGTCCAAGCTGACGACTTCCGCATCCTTGCCAGATGCTGGCTTGTCTTTCGGCGCCGCGGCCTCCGCCTCGTCGTCTTTTTCTTCAAGGTCGGGCAACTCGACAACCTCATGTTCGCCGTCGAGCTCTTCTTGCGTCTCAAAACGCAGGCCAAACTCGACCGAAGGGTCAACGAAGGTGCGGATCGCATCAAACGGGATCGACAGCGGCTCGGGATTATCGCCGAAATTCAGCGTTATCTTGAAGCCGTCCTCATTGATCACCAAGCCATCGAACCAGTGCTGGATGACAATGGTCATTTCTTCGGGGTAGCGCTCGAACAGCCATTCGGCCATTTCAACATCAGGGTGCTGCGTGTCGATGGTCACAAAGAAATGGTGATCTCCGGGCAAGCCATCGACGGCCACTTCTTCCAGCACTTCGGCAATCAAACTCCGCATGGCGCGGTGCATTTTATTGCCGTAGTCGATGCTGTCAGACATGCGCAAGGCTCCTAGTTCGTTCCCCATCACAATACGGGATTCGCGAGTGATGAAAAGGGCCGATCAGGTGAGCGCTACCAAAGCCGCAGAGGCCAAAGCGCTCAGCACCAGCACAGTGATCATGCCCCAATGGCGCCACAGAAGCGCGTAAGCTGCCGCTAGGGCAATTACCACAGGGATCCATTGGGCCGAGCCGAGCTGTGGAAGGCTCAGCGAGATCGGTCCGAAACCGAATTGAGTTTGCGCGGTAAAGAAGACTTGGAAGGCGAACCACAAGCTGAGATTGAGGATCACGCCGACAACTGCCGCAGTCACTCCGCTAAGCCCCGCGGCCAAACGCGGGCGGGTCGAAAGCCAGTCTATGTAGGGCGCACCTGCGAAGATCCACAGAAAACACGGCGCGAAAGTGACCCAAAGCGTCAAGACCCCGGCGACAAGCGCCAAACCAAGCCCGCCTTCGCGGTAGCCCGCAAGGATGCCTACGAACTCCGTCACCAAGATCAGCGGCCCCGGCGTGGTTTCCGCGAGACCTAGCGCGTCCATCATCTGCGCCGTGCTGAGCCAGCCAAAATCACCCACGACGGCTTGCGTCATATAGGCCAGAACCGCGTAGGCTCCGCCGAAGGTGACAACGGCCAGTTTGGAAAAGAACACACCCAATGGCCCAAGGAAATTGGGATCGACTGCATAAGCAAGGGCCAGTGGCGCTAGCCAGATCACAAGCCAGATCGCGACCGTCTTGAGGGTCTGGCCCGGGTCAGCTTTGGCGGGTGATCCGACCTCTGGCGAGGCTTTTGACAGCACCGCGCCAAGCGCGAATGCGGCCAAGATGATCAACGGGAAGGGCAGGTTGAACGCGAAGATCGCGACGAAGGCCAGTGCGGCGATGATCCAATGCAAAGGCAATTTCAGCGCCCGCTTCGAGACTTTCAAAAGCGCCTCGATCACGATGATCACGACCACCGCTTTAACGCCCAAAAACAGCGCTTGGATTAAAGGGATGTCGCCCGCGATGGCGTATATCAAGGCCAGTGCCAAGATCACGAAGGCGCCGGGCAGAACAAATAGCAGCCCCGCGATCAGGCCTCCTGTCACGCCTTTCAAGCGCCAGCCTGCGTAAGTGGCAAGCTGCATCGCCTCAGGGCCGGGCAGGAGCATGCAAAAGGACAGCGCGCGCAAGAATTGCTCTTCCGTCAACCAGTCGCGCGTGTCGACGAGCTCCTTATGCATCAACGCGATTTGTGCCGCAGGCCCGCCAAAAGACAGCACGCCAATACGCCCGAAAATCGCGAAAAGATCGCGGTTGGAATATTTGCTCATCAGGCGCGACCTGTCGAGGCGTCACCCGGCCAATCATGCGTCTCGCCTTGCCCGTCACGCGCCCAACGGTAAAGCGCATCATAAATACCAAGGCCTGCTTCCAACTGCGCCGTGTCGTCCTTGTAGGCGCGGCTGAGCCCGACGGAAATCGCCAAGAGCCCTGCCGCCTCAGGCGCAAGATCATGGCGGTTTGTGTCGGCGGCACGAATGACATTGGCCAGTGTTTGCAAAGGCTTCGTGTCGAGACAAAACGTCTTGAGCATCGTGTCAAAGCTGCAGTCTTCGCCGTTGTGAGAAAACGCCACGCCTTCCACGTCAAAAGGTGTTGCGTCAAATTTCTCGGCCACCAGCTCCACATCAGAGGGCGCCACGAACAAGAATTTCGCGCCGGGATCGATGAAGCGACGGATCAGCCATGGGCAGGCGATGCGGTCGATTTTCGGGCGATGCCGCGTCACCCAAAGCGGGCCGGGGATGGCTTTTGCGGGCACCAGCGGCAGGCCTGCGTCGCGCCAGCCGTAATTGCCACCTTCAAGGCTCTCCGCCGCGATGTTATGGCTGCGCAAAACAGCCGCAGCCCCTCGGCTCAGCTTCTTGCCTTTTTGGCAAATCACCACGACGCGGGTCTCTTGAAGTTCAGGCACAAGTGTCTCGATCTGGGTATGCGAGCAGCGCGTGGCGGTCGGCACAAGGCGCGGGTCCTCGGCAAAATCAGGATCGATACAGACATCAATAATGCGCGGCGCATCAGGCGTGCCGATCAGGCGCATCAGGTTAGCGGGAGAGATTTCGGTAAAGGCAGGCATAGGTGCACCCCGTATAGGAAAGAAGGGATGCGAAACTTGGGCTGGCGCCTCACGGGGTATTCGCGTCACCCCATGGGGCTCAAAATGACGCTGTTTGCGCGATGGGTCAAGACGTCTGTTATGCCGCCTCACACGGGTCGCTATGTGGCGCTCGGCGATACACTGGAGTGGGAGAACGTGCTGGCTTGTCGTTGCCAGGTGCCAAAGTCTTTTTGAAAGTGCCGGATTCTGTTGCCAGGCTCCGGCGGGCCCCGCCTTACGCGGCTAGGCGCAAGGACTTAGATTTCAATGTTTCGCACAGCTTACGCTGCGAGAGCCATTGGAGCTTTGTTGTCATTAGCAACTAGCTTAAACGTACCGATAACGGTGGTAACTCACCGAGACAAAGCAAACCCCTTTAGACGTCCGTCGATCCTATTTCGACCCC